>DASXYE010000272.1:0-12343 GCA_036502695.1 Jatrophihabitantaceae bacterium | reverse complement strand
CCGTGGAACTACCCGCTCAACATGGCGGCCTGGAAGATCGGCCCCGCGCTGGCGGCCGGCAACACCGTCGTGCTCAAGCCGTCCGACACCACCCCCGTGTCGACGGTGCTGATGGCCGAGATCGCCGCTGAGTTCCTGCCGTCCGGCGTGCTGAACGTCGTCTGCGGCGACCGCGACACCGGCCGGGCCATCGTTGCGCACAAGACACCGGCCATGGTGTCGATCACCGGATCGCCCCGCGCCGGCATGGAGGTCGCGTCGGCCGCGGCGGAAGACCTCAAGCGGGTGCACCTCGAGCTGGGCGGCAAGGCGCCGGTGATCGTCTTCGACGATGCCGACCTGGGCCAGGCCGCCGAGGACATCGCCGTGGCCGGGTACTTCAACGCCGGCCAGGACTGTACGGCCGCCACCCGCGTGCTGGTCGCGCCCAAGATCGCCGACGAGTTCGCCGACGCGCTGGCCGAGCAGGCGCGTGGCACCCGGACCGGTCCGCCGTCGGACACCGACGTGCTCTACGGGCCGCTGAACAACGCCTCGCAGCTGGACCGGGTCGGCGGCCTGCTCGGCCGACTGCCCGACCACGCCCGCGTCCTGGCCGGCGGCGCCCGCGAGGGCGATCGCGGCTACTTCTGGCAGCCCACGGTGGTGGCCGGCCTGAACCAGGACGACGAGGCGTCCCAGCACGAGATCTTCGGCCCGGTCATCACGGTGCAGCCGTTCACCGACGAGGACGAGGCCGTGCGCTGGGCCAACGGCGTCGAGTACGGGCTGGCGTCGTCGGTCTGGACGAAGGATCACGGCCGGGCCATGCGGGTCAGCCGGCGGCTGGACTTCGGCTGCGTCTGGGTGAACTGCCACATCCCGCTCGTCGCCGAGATGCCGCACGGTGGGTTCAAACACTCGGGGTACGGCAAGGACCTGTCCGTGTACGGGCTGGAGGACTACACCCGGATCAAGCACGTCATGCACAACATCGAGTACTGATATTTGGACGTCCGAGCAAGGGTTGCGGTGGGGGCGCCGCGGTTAGCCTGAAAACGACGTCCCGCGACCGCAAGGAGAGCCTGCATGGCGACAGCCGCGACCAGTACGCCCCGCTTCGTCCTCGCCGATCTCGTGCCGGGATCCCTGGCCCGCGATGCCGCACTCGTGGCGGGTGGGGCCGGGCTGACCGGGCTGGCCGCGCAGGTCTCGATCCACACGCCGCTGACGCCGGTGCCGTTCACGCTGCAGACCCTGGCGGTGCTGCTGACCGGGGCGGCGCTCGGGTCGGTACGCGGCGCGGTGTCGATGCTGCTGTACCTGCTCGCCGGGGTGGCCGGCGTGCCGTGGTTCGAGAGTCACACGCACGGGTGGGGCGGCCCGTCGTTCGGCTACATCCTGGGCTTCGTCGTGGCGGCCGGCGTGGTGGGTGAGCTGGCCCGACGCGGCAACGACCTGCAGGTGCTCAGCTCCGTGGGCATGATGGTGGTCGGCCTCGCGATCGTGTTCGCGTTCGGGACCACCTGGCTGGCCGCCGACCTGCACCTGAGCGCACGCCGCGCCGTCGCTCTCGGCGTCGAGCCCTTCGTGGTCGGCGAGGCGCTCAAGCTGGCGGTGGCCGGCCTGGCCCTGCCCACGGCGTGGCGCGTCGCTCGGCGGATCGGATGAAGCACACGGTGGCCGCCGAGCTCGTCGGCAACGTGGCTCAGGTCGGCGTGGCCGTGGGCGATTCGGTCGAGGCAACCACGACCCTGGTCATCCTCGAGTCGATGAAGATGGAGATCCCGGTGCTGGCCGAGGTCGCCGGGACGGTCGTCGAGGTGGCCGTCAACGAGGGGGATGTCGTCACCGAGGGCGACACGATCGCGGTCATCGAGCGGACGTAAATCCCTCGTTTCAAGGCCTGGACGAACGATCATTCGTCTCTATAGTTAGCTTCTCAACGACCCTGGACGTCAGGGGAAGCATGACGGTCGCGAGCCAGCACGGACAGGCCGGATCGCAGCAGGCCGGCGCTGACACCGGCGCGCCCCGGATCGAACTGCGCGGGCTGCGCAAGACGTTCGGCTCGGTCGTAGCGGTCGATCACCTCGACCTGGACGTCGCCGACGGCGAGTTCTTCGCGATGCTCGGGCCGTCCGGATCGGGCAAGACCACCGTGCTGCGGATGATCGCCGGCTTCGAGCAGCCGAGCGCCGGCACGATCCGGCTGGGCGGCGTCGACGCCACCAAGCAGCCGCCGTTTCGCCGTGACGTCAACACCGTGTTCCAGGACTACGCGCTGTTCCCGCACCTGAACGTCGAGCAGAACGTCGCGTACGGGCTGCGCGTTCGCCGGGTGCCCCGCGCCGAGCGCACCCGGCGGGTCGGCGAGGCGCTCGAGCTCGTCCAGCTCGGCGGGTACGGGAAGCGGCGCCCGGCGCAACTGTCCGGCGGGCAACGGCAGCGGGTGGCGCTGGCTCGGGCGCTGGTCAACCGGCCGCGGGTGCTGCTTCTCGACGAGCCGCTCGGCGCGCTGGACCTGAAGCTGCGCGAGCAGATGCAGTTGGAACTCAAGGCGATTCAGCGCGAGGTCGGCATCACCTTCGTGTTCGTCACCCACGACCAGGACGAGGCGCTGACGTTGTGCGACCGGCTCGCCGTGTTCAACGACGGCCGGGTCGAGCAGGTGGGCCCGGCCGTCGAGGTCTATGACCAGCCGTCGTCGGAGTTCGTCGCCAACTTCGTCGGAACGTCCAACCTGATCAGTGGCGAGGCGGCCCGCCGGATCATCGGCCGGGACGGGACGTTCGTCGTCCGCCCCGAGCGGGTGCGGGTGTCTTCCGGCGTCGGTGACGGGGCCGCGGGCGTTGTCAGCGAAGTTGTGTACGTCGGCGCGGTGACGCGAGTCGTCACCGACGTCGAGCCCGGTGTCGTCATGACAGCCACGCTGTTGAATGCCGGCGCAGGATCCACCGAGGTCAACCGGGGCGACCAGGTCACGTTGTCCTGGGAGCCGTCTGCCGTACGCGAAATCGGGGCCTGACCGCCTGTCCACCCGTGAGGGGTAGCCATGAACCGCAGAGTCATCACCGTCGTCGCGTTGCTCGCCGCGGGTGCCCTGGCGGCCGCGTGCAGCAGTTCGAAGAAGGACACCGGCACCAAGGGTCGCAAGCCGCCGAAGGTTGCGATGGCCTCCTCGGTCGGCGCCGGCGAGGGGCAGCTGAACATCATCGCCTGGGCGGGATACGCCGAGAGCGGCCAGAACGATCCGAAGGTCAACTGGGTCGGACCGTTCACCCAGCAGACCGGCTGCAAGGTGAACGTCAAGATCGGCAACACGTCCGACGAGATGGTGCAGCTGATGAAGACCGGTCAGTACGACGGGGTGTCGGCGTCGGGTGACGCGACGCTGCGGCTGATCTACGGCGGCGACGTCGCGCCGGTGAACACCGACCTGGTGCCGAACTACAAGACGATCAGCCCGTTCCTCAAGAACGGAAACTGGAACTCGGTCGGCGGGCAGATGTACGGCATCCCGCACGGCTGGGGCGCCAACCTGCTGATGTGGAACCCGAGCAAGGTCACGCCGGCACCGGATTCATGGTCGGCGGTGTTCGACAAAGCCGGGCCGTACAAAGGGAAAGTCACCGCGTACGACTCGCCGATCTACATCGCCGACGCCGCCCTGTACCTGATGGCCACCCAGCCCGACCTCGGCATCACCGACCCGTACTCATTGACGTCCAAGCAACTCGACGCCGCCGCTGACCTGCTCAAGAAGCAGAACGCCGACGTGAGCGAGTACTGGTCGGACTACACCAAGGAGGTGCAGGCCTTCGAGTCAGGCACGTCGGTGGTGGGCACGACCTGGCAGGTCATCGCGAACACGATCAACGGTGGCAGCAAGGCCAAGGTGCAGACGTTGCTTCCCAAGGAGGGTTCGACCGGGTGGTCGGACACCTGGATGATCTCGGCCAAGTCCAAGCACCCGAACTGCATGTACAAGTGGATGGACTACATCGTCTCGCCCAAGGTGAACGCCGAGGTGGCCGAGTACTTCGGTGAGGCGCCGGCCCAGACCCTGGCCTGCCAGCAGACCACCGACAAGTCGTTCTGCGACACCTACCACGCGCTGGACTCCGCCTACGCCGCGAAGATCCACTACTGGACGACCCCGCAGACCCAGTGCGTGAACGGGAAGGGCAACGACTGCACCGACTACGCGCAGTGGGTCGACAAGTGGCAGCAGATCAAGGGTTGACCCCGCCGTCTCCCGACGGTTTTGGTCAGCAGTCGTCAGATACGCCTACTGGTGACCAAAACCGGGGGGCGGTGTCGGCGTTCTTCGCCACCAAGCGGCGGACCCGCCTGGGCTTGCTGCTCAGCGCCCCGATGGTGTGGCTGGTGGTCGCCTACCTCGGCTCGCTCGGGGTCCTGTTCGCCTCGGCGTTGTGGACCACCGATACGTTCACCGGCAACGTCATCCACACCTACACGACCGACAACCTGCATACCGTCTTCACCGAGTCGCTCTACCGGACGGTGGCGTTCCGGACCATCCTGGTCGCCCTGATCGTCACGGTCATCGACGCCGCGATCGCGTTCCCCATGGCGTTCTATATGAGCAAGGTGGCCAGCCGGCGCACCAGCCGGATCCTGGTCGTCGCCGTGCTGACGCCGTTGTGGGCCAGTTACCTCGTCAAGGCCTACGCCTGGCGGACGTTGCTGGCCCCGGACGGTCCGCTCAGCTGGGCGAGCGGCCATACGCCGGGGTACGGATTGACGGCAACGGTGATCACCCTGGCCTACTTGTGGCTGCCGTACATGGTGATTCCGGTGTACGCCGGGTTCGAGCGGCTGCCCCGGTCGTTGTTCGAGGCCAGCGCCGACCTGGGCGCCGGCTCCGGGCGCACGATCCGGTCGGTGGTCGTGCCGATGGTGTTTCCGGCCATTGCGGCCGGATCGATCTTCACGTTCTCGCTAACCCTCGGCGACTACATCGCGGTGGGCATCGTCGGCGGCAAGACGCAGTTGCTGGCCAACGTCATCTACGGCCAGCTCGTCACGGCGAACAACCAGCCACTGGCCGCGGCACTGTCGATCATCCCGCTGCTCGCAATCGTGCTGTACCTGCTGCTGATGCGCCGCACCGGGGCATTGGAGAACGTCTGATGGGTCTCTCGCCCCGCCTGCGCTGGACCTTGCGCATCCTGACGATCCTCGGCCTGGCGTTCCTGTACGTGCCGCTGATCCTGGTGGTGCTGAACGCGTTCAACAAGTCGCGCACCTTCTCGTTCCCGCCGAACGGGTTCACCCTGAAGTGGTGGCACTCCGCGGCGAACAGCGACGCCGCCCGCACCGCGCTGTGGACGTCGGTGAAGGCCGGGCTGGGCGCGACGGCGGTTGCCCTGGTGCTCGGCACGATGGCGGCGTTCGCCGTGCAGCGGTACCGCTTCTTCGGACGGTCGGTGGTGAGCTTCCTGGTGATCCTGCCGATCGCGCTGCCCGGCATCGTGACCGGCATCGCGCTGAACGCGGCATTCCGGACGGCGCTCGACCCGCTGGGCGTGGGCTTCGGCCTGACCACGGTGATCATCGGCCACGCCACCTTCTGCATCGTCGTGGTCTACAACAACGTCCAGGCCCGGCTGCGGCGGATGGGCGGCTCGCTGGAGGAGGCGTCGGCCGACCTGGGCGCGACCGGGTTCCAGACGTTCCGGCTCGTCACGTTCCCGGTGCTGCGCGGCGCGCTCGTGGCCGGCGCGTTGCTGGCGTTCGGGTTGAGCTTCGACGAGATCGTGGTGACGACGTTCACCTCCAGCCCGAGCGTGCAGACGCTGCCGTTGTGGATCTTCGGCAACCTGTTCCGGCCCAACCAGGCGCCGGTCGTCAACGTCGCGGCGGCTGTCCTGATCGTGGTCGCCGTGCTGCCGGTGTGGCTGGCCCAGCGGCTCGCCGACGACTCCGCGACCAGCCGATTCTGAGAGAGTGGTCCCATGGCTGACATCACCCAGCAGCGGCTGCTGCGCACGGCGATTCCCGGTCCGCGCTCGATTGAGTTGCAGGCGCGCAAGACCGCGGCGGTGGCACCGGGCGTCGGCACCACGCTGCCCGTCTACATCGAGCGGGCCGGCGGCGGCATCCTGGTCGACGTCGACGGTAACCAGCTGATCGACTTCGGCTCGGGCATCGCCGTGGTGTCGGTGGGCAACGCTGCGCCGCGCGTGGTGTCGGCCGTCCAGGCCCAGGTCGACGACTTCACGCACACCTGCTTCATGATCACGCCGTACGAGGAGTACGTCGCCGTTTGCGAGAAGCTGAACGCACTGACGCCCGGGGCGTTCGAGAAGCGGTCGGCGCTGTTCAACTCGGGCGCGGAGGCCGTCGAGAACGCGGTGAAGATCGCGCGCTCGTACACGGGCCGGGCCGCCGTCGTGGCGTTCGACCACGCCTACCACGGCCGGACGAACCTCACGATGTCGCTGACCGCGAAGAACATGCCGTACAAGCACCGGTTCGGACCGTTCGCCGGCGAGATCTACCGTGCGCCGATGGCCTACCCGTTCCGGTGGCCGACACCGGACTGTGCGGACGAGGCGTTCGCCGCGTTCGTCGACACCGTGCACACCCAGGTCGGCGAGGCCAACACCGCGGCGGTGCTGCTCGAACCGATCCAGGGCGAGGGCGGCTTCGTCGTGCCGGCGCCGGGGTTCGTGCGTCGCGTCGCCGACTGGTGCCGCGACAACGACATCCTGTTCATCGCCGACGAGATCCAGACCGGGTTCTGCCGCACCGGCGACTGGTTCGCGTCCGAATACGAGGACGTCGAGCCGGACCTGATCACCACGGCCAAGGGCATCGCGGGTGGGTTGCCGCTCGGTGCGGTGACCGGCCGGGCCGACGTGATGGACGCTGTGCACGTCGGCGGGCTGGGCGGAACGTACGGCGGCAACCCGGTGGCCTGCGCGGCGGCGCTGGCCGCGATCGAGACGATGCAGGCCGACGACCTCGTCGGGGCCGCCCGACGCATCGAGTCGATCATGAAGCCACGACTGAATGCACTGGCCGACAAGTACGACGCCGTGGGGGATGTGCGGGGCCGGGGCGCCATGCTGGCGATCGAGATCGTCGGCGCCGAGAAGGCGCCCGATCCGGTGCTCACCGCTCAGATCTCGTCGGCCTGCCACCGCGAGGGGCTCGTCACGCTCACCGCCGGCACCTACGGCAACGTGCTGCGCTTCCTGCCGCCGCTCGTGATCGGCGACGCGCTGCTCACCGAGGGGCTGGACATCCTCGACGCCGCGTTCGCCGCCACCGGCTGAACGCTCTGCGCCACGACGAGCACGACGTACCCGAGGATCGCCAGCGCCAGGGCAATCGTGATCGGCATCGGCGCCGTCCCGAACGGGTGGATGTAGGGGTTGACCAGCGTCCCGACGGCGGTCAGCACCCCGAGCAGGGCCAGGCTCGCGGCTCGGCGCACACCGGGCCGCGCCGCCTCGAGGATCAGCAACGGGATGGGCCACATCAGGTACTGCTCGAGAACGACCTTGCTGCACAGGATGAACAGCAACAGCACGAGCAGGCAGTACAACTGTAGATCGGGGATTCGCAGCAACCAGAACACGGCGACGGCGAACAGCACGAGGTAGAGCAGCCCGAACGCTCTCGCCGTGTGCGCGCCGTCGTGGTGCAGGACGAGCTGCTGCCAGGAAAGCCCTTGCGGGGTCTTGCGTTCGTCGTACAGCACGATGTCCCGGTAGCACTGGCGCAAGCTGCCGCGGTAGGGCAGCAACAGCACGGTGAACACCGTGGCCAGCGCGGCGAGCACCCGGACCGCCTGGGCGCGTCCCGCCATCAGGAACTTCGGCAGGACGAACAGCGGGAACGTCTTGGCCGCGACGGCCAGCGCGAACCACCACGCCGACGACCGTCGCGGGTGGCCGGCGATCGCGGTGAGGAGCAGGGCACAGCCGAGGCTGTCGAAGCGTCCGTAGAACGCGCCGTTGTACAGGACGAGCGGGTTCAGCAGGAACAGCGTGGTGCCCCCGGCGACCCAAGTGTCGGCGTATCCGCGCCGCGCGAGCAGGCGAGCCAGCAGTAGCCCGAGCAGCAGGTCGGCCGCGACGATCGGCACCTTGCCCAGCGTCCGGAACGCGGCCACGCCGTGCTGGGCCAGCCACTGGAACGGCAGCTCGACGTAGAGGAACAGCGGCGAGTAGGCGTACGGGCCGCTGCGAGTGAACGGGTGGTGCTCGTAGATGTTGATGCCGTGCAGGGTGGCGAACGAGTCGACGTTCCAGACGGAGAAGTCCGGCCCGTGCGTGATGGGCACGAGGATCACCCGCGCGATCAGCCCGGCGACGAACACCGCGGCGGTGACGGGGTGCCGTCGAACGCTCGTCACGCTGCCACCCTAGAAGCCCGCTTTTGGCCGGACGAGCCGCGTGGCGCGGTCCGTCCGGCCAAAACCGGATCACCTCACCGGGTCAGCAGCCCAGGCCTTGCTGGTAGTACTCGGGGGACTGCCCCTTGGCGACCTGGTCGGCGTACTGCCAGACCGCCTCCGGGTAGTCGCCCTCGGCGTTCATGTCGTGCAGCACCTTCCAGCCGTGGCTGGTTGCGAGAGCGTCCACTGCCTGCTTCAGCTTCGACGCGTCGCCGGACTGCTTGGCGGCCACCCACTGATCGAGCCACCCGCAGGCCACCGCACCGCTGACCGCGGCACCGAGGTCGTAGCGATCCTCGGCCGGTTGCCGGTACAGCCGCTGCTTGTCCAGCCCGGACGGCAGGGGCAGGCCCGCGAGCATCGCGTCGACCGTGGCGCGCGTGTCGGCCGGCTTCACCACGGAGGCCGGCATCGCGGCCAGCCAGGTGTCGACGTCCACCGGGTGCAGCCTGGCGAGCAGATCCCGGTACGCCTGCTCGGACGCACCTTCGCCCCGGATTTCCAGGAAGTTCTGGCCCTTGGGCGGCAGGATCGTGGTGAAGTCGTTGGCGTCGGTATAGGTGAACATCGTGCCGTGCTGGCCCAGCAGCGTGATCGGGGTCTTGGTGTTTCCGTCGGCGCCCCGGTCGTCGTAGTAGCCCTGGTAGTCGCCGGTCGCCCGCCAGCTCACGTCCAGCGACTTCGAGCCGTTCTCGAAGAACACCTCGCCCTCGGCGACGGTGAACTGGTCGACGTGGGTGATCTTCCAGCCCGGCTCGTCGAGCAGTAGTCGTTGGTTGGCCTCGGCGACCTCGCGCACGTTGGCGGCGTACGCGATGTGCGGGGTGGACGAGTACGGCCGGCCGGGCGGGCGGGCGTGCTGCGTCTCGCCGCCGGTCGTGGCGGCCACCGCGCCGCCGGCGACCGCGGCGGCCACCACGGCGGCAGCGGCCGCCAACAGGACGGGCCGGCGCGGCAACGAGCGCCGGGTTGTGGGAGTAGTCAAGATCCCCTCCATCAGATCGCTTTCGGCGTTGGCGGTCGGCAGCTGCCGGACCGTGTCGTCGCCGAACGGGTTAGCCCGCGCGATCAGCTGGTCGAGGTCGCGGTCGTTCATTGCTCCTCCTGAGACACGTGTGCGGGCCGGACATCCCATACATGTCCGGCCCCGTCGCGGGCGTCCCCGAGCTGCCGGCGCAGTCGCGTCCGGGCCCGGTGCAGCCGGTTGCGGACGGTCCGGGCCGGCACGCCGAGCACGACGGCCACCTCGTGCGGCTCCAGCCCCTCCCAGGTCGTGAGCTCGATCAGCTCCCGATCGCTGCCGGACAGTGCCGCCAGCGCCTGCCGGATCACGACGACGCTGGTCACGTCATCGGCCGGATCCGGGACGACCGTGCGCAGCTGCTGGCGGAGCCGCTCGCCCAGCCGCTCGCGGCGTGCGTTGCTGCGATGGTGGTTGGCCAGCACCCGGCGGGCCACGCCGTAGAGCCACAGCCGGGCCGTGCCGTCGGTGGGCACATCGCCGATGCGGCGCCACGCGACGAGCATGGTGTCGGCCACGACGTCCGCGGCATCCTCTGGTGATCCCACCCGGCGCAACGCGTATCCGAGCAGCTCGCGGGCGTGCGACTCGAACAGCGGACGGAACCGCTGCTCGGC
The DNA here is from genome assembly GCA_036502695.1 of Jatrophihabitantaceae bacterium. Classification (GTDB taxonomy): domain Bacteria; phylum Actinomycetota; class Actinomycetes; order Mycobacteriales; family Jatrophihabitantaceae; genus DASXRA01. The sequence continues at coordinate 2,292 of DASXYE010000272.1, read as the reverse complement.
GTCGGACGGCGCGTGCCGCGATCCGCCAGGGACCCTCATGCAAGCATCATGTCCGGCACGGGGACCACCGTCTCAGGGGAACTTCGCCCGGTTTTGGCCGGATGGACCGCGCAGCGCGGCTCGGACGGCCAAAACCGCTCACCCGGCGCCGGTATCGTGTTGTCACGTGGCGCTCGTGGTGCAGAAGTACGGTGGCTCGTCCGTGGCCGATGCCGAACGCATCAAACGGGTCGCCGAGCGCATCGTGGCCACCCGCCGCGAGGGCAATGACGTGGTCGTCGCCGTCTCGGCCATGGGGGACACCACCGACGAGCTGATCGACCTCGCCGAGCAGATCGTGCCGGTGCCCGAGGGCCGCGAGTTCGACATGCTGCTCACCGCCGGCGAGCGCATCTCCATGGCCCTGCTGGCCATGGCCATCAACTCGCTGGGCTACACCGCCCAGTCGTTCACCGGGTCGCAGGCCGGCGTGCTCACCACGTCCGTGCACGGCAAGGCCCGCATCGTGGGCATCACGCCCGGACGGGTCGAGGCGTCCTACAAAGCGGGCAACATCGCCATCGTGGCGGGCTTTCAGGGCGTCAGCCCGGACACCAAGGACATCACCACGCTCGGCCGGGGCGGCACCGACACCACCGCCGTCGCGCTGGCCGCGGCGCTCAACGCGGATGTCTGCGAGATCTACACCGACGTCGACGGCGTGTTCACCGCCGACCCGCGCATCGTCCGCAACGCCCGCCGCCTCGAGACCGTCACCTACGAGGAGATGCTCGAGCTGGCGGCCTGCGGGGCCAAGATCCTGCACCTGCGTTCGGTCGAGTACGGGCGGCGCTACGGCGTGCCCATTCACGTCCGCTCGTCGTTCTCGAACAAGCCCGGCACCATCGTGTCCGGATCGATGGAGGACCTACCCGTGGAACAGGCGATCATCAGCGGCGTCGCGCACGACCGCAGCGAGGCGAAGGCCACCGTCGTCGGCGTGCCGGACAAGCCGGGCCAGGTGGCGGCGATGTTCCGCGAGCTGGCCACCGCCGAGATCAACATCGACATGATCGTGCAGAACATCTCGACTCGGGGCACGGGTCGTACGGACGTGTCGTTCACGCTGCCGGCGACCGACGGCACCATGGCCCTGTCCGCGTTGAAGAAGGTGCAGAACGAGGTCGGCTTCGAGGATGTGCTCTACGACGAGCACATCGGCAAGTTGTCGCTGGTCGGGGCGGGCATGCGCTCGCATCCCGGTGTCTCGGCCACGTTCTTCTCGGCGCTGGCCGAGGCGGGCGTCAACGTCGAGATGATCTCCACGTCCGAGATCCGCATCTCCGTCGTGTGCCGCGACACCGATCTGGACGCCGCAGTGCGCGCCGTCCACGACGCGTTCGAGCTGGGCTCGGCCGACGAAGAAGCCGTCGTGTACGGAGGTACCGGGCGATGACTCGCGTCGGGGTGGTCGGGGCTACCGGGCAGGTCGGCGGGGTGATGCGCCGGCTGCTGGCCGAGCGGTCGTTCCCGATCGACGAGGTGCGGTACTTCGCGTCGTCCCGGTCGGCGGGAACCGTGCTCGACGGCATCACCGTCGAGGACGCGGCCACGGCCGACCCGTCGGGGCTGGACATCGCGCTGTTCTCGGCCGGGGCTTCGACGTCGCGAGTGCAGGCGCCGCGGTTCGCTGCCGCCGGGGTGACCGTGATCGACAACTCGTCCGCCTGGCGGATGGACCCGGACGTGCCGCTCGTGGTGTCCGAGGTGAATCCGGCGGCCGCTCGGCAGGCGCCGAAGGGGATCATCGCCAACCCGAACTGCACCACGATGGCGGCGATGCCGGTGCTCGCGCCGTTGCACCGCGAGGCCGGGCTGGTACGCCTGGTCGTGTCGACCTATCAGGCGGTGTCCGGCGCCGGGCTGTCCGGGGTGGACGAGCTCGACGGGCAGGTCCGTGAGGTATACAGCGAGGCTGCGGGTTTGACGCACGACGGCAACGCCGTCAAGTTCCCGGATCCGGTGAAGTTCGCCCGGCCGATCGCGTTCAACGTGCTGCCGCTGGCCGGTTCGATCGTGAACGACGGTTCGTGGGAGACCGACGAGGAACAGAAGCTGCGCAACGAGTCGCGCAAGATCCTGTCGATTCCTTCGTTGCTCGTGTCGGGGACATGTGTGCGGGTGCCGGTGTTCACCGGGCACTCCCTGTCGATCAACGCCGAGTTCGAGCGGCCGCTGTCGGTGGCTCGGGCGACATCGCTGCTGGAGTCGGCGCCGGGTGTGGCGTTGTCAGACGTGCCGACGCCGTTGCAG
>DASXYE010000271.1:0-6809 GCA_036502695.1 Jatrophihabitantaceae bacterium | reverse complement strand
TCGACGGGTTCGTGACGTCCAACTCGAACACGATCATCTCGCTGTCGAAGGACAGCCTGCCGTCGTTGCAGATCGCGGCGAAGTACTCCGGCGAGTTCCCGTGCATCTCCAAGGCGCTGGCCGGCTTCATCCCGACGATGGACCGGGTGCTGGGCGCCGGTACCAAGCAGCCCGGCATGCACGTGAACCTGCACGTCATCCCGGGCGAGCAGCCGTACCAATCGGGTGCCGACAAGCCCCAGCCGTACACGGACAACGACGCCCCGCGCTGCCCGTACGTGCCGTCGGCCGGCATCGCCAACACGGCCCTGTCGACGTCGTCCACGACGAAGCATGCCAAGACGGATCCCTTGCTGGCCAAGCAGGATCTCGGCACGGCCAACTCGCCGGGTGAGAACCAGCTCATCGCCGAACTGGTCGGCCCCACCCTGGGTGTCACGCCGAGCAAGTTCCCCAAGTGGGGCAGCCTGCTGCTCGGTCCCGTACTGCGCGGTACGGAGGTGAGCGTGCGATGAGAGGTTTGTGGCCGACGCTCATCAAGAGCGCGATCTTCATCGCGGTCACGGTGTTCGCCACGGCGATGCTGGCGGTGAGCATCACCAACGGTGGCGGCGGCGGGCACCACTACACCGCGATCTTCAGCGACGTCACGTCATTGAACAACGGCGACGACGTGCGGATGGCCGGCGTGCGCATCGGCCAGGTCGGCCACATCAGCGTCATCGACCGCCGCCGGGCCAAGGTGACGTTCTCGATCAGCTCGAGCGTGGACCTGGCCGCCACCGCCACCGCGACCATCCGGTACCGCAACCTGGTCGGGCAGCGCTACATCGCCCTCGACCAGGGATCCGGATCCCCCGACGATCAGCTCAAACCCGGGTCGACGATCGGCATCGACCACACGCAGCCCGCCCTGGACCTGACGACCCTGTTCAACGGATTCCAGCCGTTGTTCCAGGCGCTGGATCCCCAGCAGGTCAACCAGCTGTCCTACGAGGTGATCCAGGTCTTCCAAGGCGAGGGCGCCACGATCGACAATCTCCTTAGCCAGACGGCAGAACTGACCTCGACGCTCGCCGACAAGGACCAGGTGATCGGCGAGGTGATCGACAACCTCACCACCGTGCTCGACACCGTCAACCAGCGCGGCGACGAGCTGGCCGACATGATCACCACGTTGCAGCACCTGGTATCGGGGCTGTCCGAGGATCGGGGCGCCATCGGCAGCGCGATCACCGGGCTGGGCGGGCTGACGAAGAGCGTTGGCGGCCTGCTCGAGCAGGGCCGGGCGCCGCTGAAGACGTCCATCGAGTCACTTGGCGCGCTCGCCGGCAACCTCAATCAGGACGCCCCGTTGGTCGACCAGTTCCTGCACAATCTGCCGACCAAGCTCAACACGATCGGCAAGCTGGCCTCGTACGGCTCGTGGCTGAACTTCTACGTCTGCTCGATCACCGGCCAGATCCCGACGCCGGCGGGCTATGCACTCATCCCGAACGATCCGACGGATCCGTCGAAGGGTGAACACCCCGACCCGAACGCCGTGGGCGTGGCGCCGGTGAATGCGAGGTGCCAATGAAGTCCTTCAGTGAACGCAATCCGCTGATCGTGGCCGCGATCGGGCTCGTGGTCATCGGCACGGTGCTGACGGCCACGTACTACTCGGACAGCTTGCCGATCATCGGCGGCGGCACGACGTACTCCGCCGACTTCAGCGAGGCGGCCGGGTTGAAGTCGGGCAACGAGGTACGCATCGCCGGCGTCAAGGTCGGCGCGGTGCGGACGGTCAAGCTGGAGGGCACGCACGTCCTGGTCAAGTTCAAGGTGAAGCACGCCTGGATCGGCGACCAGAGCACGGCGGCCATCAAGATCAAGACACTGCTGGGCCAGAAGTACCTCGCGATCGACCCGCAGGGCAGCGGCAAACTCGATCCCAAGACGCCGATCCCGCTGACCCGAACGGCCGCACCCTACGACGTCACCGAGGCGTTCGAGGGCCTGTCGAACACGGTCGGCAAGATCAACACAACGCAGCTCGCGTCCAGCTTCGAGACGATCTCGGACACGTTCAAGAACACGCCGGCCAGCGTGCGGTCGATGCTGAGCGGGCTGTCCCGGCTGTCGGAGACCATCGCGTCCCGCGATGACAAGCTCAAGCAGCTGGTGCAGCAGACCAAGCAGGTCACCGGCACGCTGGCCGGACGCAACGACCAGTTCGCCGCGCTGATCAACGACGGCAACCTGCTGCTGGACGAGTTGCAGCAACGGCGCGACGCCATCGTGCAGTTGCTGCAGGGCACCCGCGATCTCAGCGTCCAGCTGTCCGGCCTGGTCATCGACAACCAGAAGACGTTGAACCCGGCGCTCAAACAGCTGGACGGGGTCGCCACGATCCTGCAAGCCAACCAGGACAACCTCGACAACGCGCTGCGCCTGGCCGCGCCGTACTACCGGTTGCTGAACAACGCCGTCGGCAGCGGACCGTGGATCGACATCTACATCTGCGGGCTGTTCAACGGGACGACCCCCATCCTGGACGCGAAGGCCAAGCGCGACTGCAAGCCGCAGTCGACGTCCAACCCGGGCGGTGCGCGATGAGCCTCCCGCGGCGGGCGGTGCTCCGCTCGATCGGCTACTGCGTGCTGGTACTGGCCGTCGCCGCCGGGGCGTTCGGCTGGTGGACGTCCTCGCACCGCGAAGGCGTCAAGTTCAGCGCGATGTTCACGACCACCGTGGGCATCTATCGCGGCTCGGACGTGCGGATGCTGGGCGTGCGGGTCGGCGGCATCGACTCGGTCACCCCGATGGGCCCGCAGGTCAAGGTCAGCATGCACCTCAACCCGGGCGTCGACGCGCCGGCCGACACGGGCGCGGTGATCGTGGCGCCGAGCGTGGTCAGCGACCGGTACGTGCAGCTCACCCGGCTGTACACGTCCGGCGCGAAGCTCGCGAGCGGCGCGCAGATCCCGACGGATCGCACGGCGACACCGGTCGAACTCGACCAGATCTACAGCAGCCTCAACCGATTGCTCACCGCGCTCGGCCCGAACGGCGCGAACTCGAACGGGGCGTTGTCCGACCTGCTGAACACCGGTGCGGCCAACCTGCAGGGCAACGGAGCCGCGATCAACAAGACAATCGACCAGCTGTCCCAGGCCACCAGCACGCTGTCCAACTCGAAGGACGCACTGTTCGCCACGATCGCCAACCTGCGTGACTTCACCGGCATGCTGTCCCGCAACAACGACGGGGTGAAGACGGTCAACAAGCAGCTCGCGTCCATCACCCAGCTGTTCGCCGACGAGCGCGACGACTTCGCCGCGGCGTTGCACCAGCTCGGCTCGGCGCTCGGCTCGGTGCAGCACTTCATCAACGACAACCGTTCGCTGATCAAGAAGAACGTCGACAAGCTCTCGTCGATCACCCAGACCCTGGTGAAGCAGCGGGCCAACCTGAACGAGGTGCTCAGCGTCGCCCCGCTGGCGCTGCAGAACCTGCTACGGGCGTACGACCCGAAGTACAACGTGTTGCGCGGACGAGCCAATCTGAACGAGCTGGGATTGTGGCCGCAGTCGGGCTCGTCGTCCTCGGCGCCGCCGCCACCCGTGCTGATCCCCTCGAGTGGGACCCGATGAAGCGGGCGCTGGCCGCGACGGCCGCGGTGTTCCTGCTGGCCGGCTGCTCGCAGGGCATCTACAACCTGCCGCTGCCCGGCGGCGCCAACCTGGGCGGGCATCCCTACGAGGTCACCGCGCAGTTCCGCAACGCCCTGGATCTGGTCCCGCAGTCCGGGGTCAAGGTCAACCACGTCGCCGTCGGCAAAGTCCTCAAGATCTCGCTGTCGTCGGACGGCCGCACCGCGTACGTCAAGCTGAAGATCAACGGCAATGTGCACTTACCAGCTAATGCGGTTGCGAGGATTGACCAGACCAGCCTGCTCGGCGAGAAGTACGTGGCCCTGGCCGCGCCCACGGGCGTCAAGCCGGTCGGGACGCTGCGTGACGGCGCCGTCATCAAGGTCGGCGACACGTCCGAGGCAGTGGAGCTGGAGAAGGTGTTCGGCGCGCTGTCGTTGCTGCTCAACGGCGGCGGCCTCAGCCAGCTGCACGACATCGCCGACGAGCTGAACAAGGCGTCGACCGGCAACGAGTCGCAGATCCGCGACTTCTTCAGCTCGGTCAACCAGGTCGTCACCGAGATGAACACGCACAAGGACTCGATCACGGATGCGCTGGACGGGCTGGACCGCCTCTCGACCACGCTGAAGAGCCACCAGACCCAGATCAAGAACGTGCTGGACAACCTGTCCGGTGGGCTCAAGGTGTTGAACGACCAGCGCAAGCAGCTCGTCTCGATGCTGAACGCGCTGAACCGCCTGTCGTCGGTGACGGTCCGGACGTTGGACGCCAGCACCGACGACATGGTGAACGACCTCAAGCAGATCGACCCGATCCTGCGCGAACTCGCCGCCGCCGGCTCGGCCTTGCCGAAGTCGCTGCAGATCCTGGTGACCTATCCCTTCCCCGACTCGGTGCTCGGTGCGGTCAAGGGCGACTACCTGAACACCTTCGTCCAGACGGCGTTCAACACGCAGTGCGGTCCTGACCCGGCGTTCTGTCTCGGCTCGACCTGGCCGGCTCCGGGCGGCCCGGGCACCAGCCCGTCGACGTCCGGATCGTCCACGCCCGGCAGCGGCACCCCGAACGGTCGGCCCGACACGATCCCGCCGCCCCCGCTGCTGTTGCCGACGACGAGCTCGGTCACGCCGGGCTACGGCTCGACGATCACCACCGCCCCGTCGCCTTCGGGCACCGGTTCGGGTTCCTCGTCCGGCGGCGGGACGCCGAGCGGGTCCGGATCGGGATCGGGTTCTGGGTCGCCGACGGATCCGGGGTCGCCGACGGATCCCGGGTCACCCACCGATCCAGGTTCGCCGACCGACCCGGGCTCCCCGTCGGACACGGGCCAGGGCACGCCGAGTGAAGGTGGTCAGTAATGCTGGGCCGGCGCATTCGCATCCAGGTGACCCTGTTCGTCATCATCGCCCTGCTCGGCGTCAGCTACGTGGGCGTGCACTACGTCGGGCTGCAACGCCTGTTCGGCCACTACGGCTATACAGTACGGCTGGATTTAGCTGACTCGGGCGGCATCTTCACCAATGCCGAGGTGACCTATCGCGGCGTGACGGTGGGCCGGGTGGGCGGCATGCGGCTGACCGCCGACGGCATCCAGGTCGACCTGCACCTCACCCGCAAGGGCATCCCCGCCGATCTCACCGCCGCGGTGGCCGACCGGTCGGCGATCGGCGAGCAGTACGTCGACCTGCGGCCCAAGTCGGACACCGCCCCGTACCTGAAGGACGGCTCGGAGATCCACCAGAACGCGACGATCCTTCCGCCGCCGGTCGAGCAGTTGCTGTTCAGCACCGACGCTCTGGCCCGATCGGTGCCCATCAAGTCACTGCAGACCGTCGTGAACGAGCTCGACCAGGCGTTTCGCGACTCCGGCCAGAAGCTGCAGCTGCTGCTCGATTCGTCGAGTGACTTCTTCAAGTCGGCCGACGTCAACTACCCGCAGACCGCCGAGTTGCTCGACAACTCGACGACGGTGCTGGCCACCCAGGAGGAGTCGTCCAGCAGCATCATCGCGTTCAGCCGCAGCCTGGCCCAGATCGGCGACCAGCTGAAGAAGTCCAACGGCGACCTCAACGCCGTGATCGGCGCGGCCCCGCCGGCGGCCCGGGAGTTCACCGGGCTGTTCACCGACGTAGGCACGAACCTGTCGGTGTTGCTGACCAATCTGCTCACCACGTCGCAGGTGTTCCTCGGCAACGCCGACGGCGTCCGCGAGCTGTTCGTCAAGCTGCCCGAGGTGATCAGCGTCGGCTCGTCGGTGATGACGCCGAAGGGCGCCAACGTCGCCCTGATCCCGACGTTCTTCAACCCGCTGCCCTGCACCGCCGGGTACCAGGGCACGACCCTACGCCGCGGTACGGACGTCTCGGCCGGACCGCCGCTGAACACCGCCGCCCACTGCGCAGCGCCGCCGGCGACCGGCGTCGACGTCCGCGGATCGCAGAACGCCCCGGGCGGTACGTACCAGCCCGGACCGTCCGTCCTGAAGCTGTTCACGTCGGCCGAAGGGCCGATGATCCATACCCTGCCCGGATTGATGGGGTTGACCACATGAGTGACGAATCGATCGACACCGCCACGCCCGCACGCCCGGCCGCTCGGCCCAAGGCCAAGCCGCGCTACCAGCCCGAGCCGGACCGGCCGGCCGGTCCCACCCGAGCGGAATCGAGCCGAGCGGCCAGACCGGCCAAGGGCGAGCCGGCCAAGCCGGCCGAGCCGGCCAAGGTCGAATCGACCCGACCGGCCAAGGTCAAGCCCAGCGAGCCGGTCGCACCCGCTGCGCGCGAGCCGGCGGCCGCGGCGGCGCAACCGCGACGGTGGGCCGAGCTGAGCTGGCTGAAACGGCCGGCGACGATCTGCACGGCACTCGTCGCCGCGGCGGCGATCTTCGCCGGATACGCCTTGGTCAGCTGGATATCGGCCGGCAACGACGACACGGCGCACTTCGCGAAGGCGCGCGACGCGGTGCTGCTCGACGCCCGCCAGGACATCGTCGTGCTGAACCAGCTCGACTACCGCAACATCGACGGTGGCCTCAAGCGTTGGTTGGACGCCACGACCGGGGACCTGCACGATCAGCTCGCGAATGTCAGCCCGGCCGACCGCAAGGACATCTCCACCGCCAAGAAGACCAGTTCCGGCAAGGTGATCGACGCCGCGGTCACCGAGCTCGAC
>DASXYE010000270.1:0-13127 GCA_036502695.1 Jatrophihabitantaceae bacterium | reverse complement strand
CACGGCACCTAGCTCGTCCATCGTGAGGTCGATGCCGGCGCGTCCGGCGAGCGCCTGCAGGTGGATGATCGCGTTCGTCGAGCCACCGACGGCACACACCAGCCGCCAGGCGTCGTGCAGCGCGCGGCGGGTCACCAGCGTGCTCGGGCGGCGCCTGTCGGCCACGGCGCGCACCGCCTGCCGTCCGGTCTGCTCGGCGAGCGCGAGCCGTTCGGGGGACGACGCCGGGGCCAGGGCGCTGCCCGGCACCGCGAAGCCGAGGACCTCGGCCACCATCGCCAGGGTCACCGCGGTGCCCAGGACGTTGCACACACCGGGCGCCGGACTCAGGCAGCCCTCCAGTTCGGCCCAGCCGGCGTCGTCGATCGCGCCGACCCGGCGCTCGTCGGCGAGGCGCCAGGAGTCGTCGATCGTCAGGCTCTGCCCGCGCCACCGGCCCCTCGCACGATGCCCGGCGCCGAGACACAGCGCGGGCTTGTCGGCGCTCACGGCGCCCATCAGTTGGGCCGCGACGGTCTTGTCGCATCCGTTGAGCAGCACCACGCCGTCGATCGGGCTGGCCGTGATCATCTCCTCGACGTCCATCGCCATCAGGTTGCGCAGCAGCATCGTCGTCGGGTCGACGAACGCCTCGGACAGCGAGATCGTCGGAAACTCCAGCGCCACTCCGCCGGCCGCCCGCACGCCGCGTTTCACGGCGGCGGCGAGATCACGCAGCGGCAGGTTGCACGGGTTCAGCTCGCTCCAGCTGGTGCAGACGCCGATGACCGGACGCCGCCGCACATCCTGGGCGCTCAGCCCGGCCGAGCGCAGGAACGACCGGGCGGCGAAGCCGGCGTCCCCGTCCAGGCGGGTGCTGCCGTCGGTCATGGTGTCCCCGCCGCGGCAGCGTCGTGGGACAGGCCGTACTCGGGCAGCCAGCCGAAGTCGTCGCGACCGCTGGGCAGGTACTCGAGGCCGACCCAACCGGAGTAGCCGCTGAGGTCGAGCTGATCGAGGAACGCCGCCAACGGCACGTCGCCGGAACCCGGTTCGCCGCGCCCGGGGTAGTCGGCGATCTGCACGTGACCGATCAGGCCACCGGCTTGATCCAGCGCGGCGTTCAGATCGTCGGCCTCCTGGAAGACGTGGTAGGCGTCGAACAGGATCCGGATGCCGGGCGGGGCGCCGAGCGCGTCGATGATCGCCACCACGTCGGTCACCGCCGAGAACAGTGGTGAGCGCCGATCGGCCCCGTTGAGCGGCTCGATCAGCAGCAGCGGGTCGTCCCGGTTGCGACGGTCCAGCGCCCACGCGACGTTGTCGAGCACGCAGCGCAGCTGAGCCGCCCGGGGCGCGGTGCGCCGCCGGCCACCGGTCAGCAGGTTGACGGCCGCCGACCTCGCCGCTCGCGCGAAGTCCATCGTGTGCAGGAAGTCCTCGCGCCAGCGGGTGACCTGGGCCGGGTCGCCGAGCAGCCCGAAGTCGTCCGGATGGGGCCCCGGGCGCGTGTTCACCGTCGCCAGCGCGAGGTCGTGCCGGGCGAGCGTCGCGATGACGGCGGCGGTCTGGCTCGCCGGCGGCGGTGACCAGATCTCCACGCAGCGGAACCCATCGGCGGCGGCTGCCGCGTAGCGCCGCATCGGGGGCAGCGCCGCGTACAGCGTGTCCAGGTGCGCGCTGACCCCGCGCATCATCGCCGGCCGCCGGGTACAGCTGCGGACGCCCCGAGTCCGAGGCCGAGGCGCGCGAACACCTCGCCGAGCCCGGCGGCCGGATCGGACGGGAGCCGCTCGGCCCGCCAGGCGACGTGGCCGTCCGGACGGACCAGCACGGCACCGGTCGCGGAGATGCCGTAGGCCTCGTGCAGATCGCTCTCGGGATGATCCAGTGGCGGTTCCCCGATCCGCAGCGTGTCCAGCCAGGGCTGCGCACCGAGTTCCCCGAGCCGTGCCTCGTGGCCGACGAGCAGCACGAACCGGGTGTCGTACAGGTCGAGGGTCGATCGGCGCCGATCCGCGTCCAGCCAGACCGCCGGGGCGCGATGGCCCGGACGGGCGGTCGGCCGGTAGCGCGCGGGCGAGGCCGGCGGCGGGGGAGTGCCGTCCGGGACGATGGCCCCGCCCGCGTAGGCGAATCCGAGATCCTGGCCGACCGCGCTGACGTGATCGCGCTGCTCACCGAGCAGTTCGGCGACGCGCGGCGCGTCGGCCTCGGCGAGCGCCACTCGCAAGGCACCGAACCGCTTGCCGTTCTGCCGGCTCCAGGCGATGTTGTTGTCGGCAACCGGCCGGCGTTCGCTGTCGTAGCTGTCCAGCAGGCGCGAATCCGCCCAGCCGTTGAGCACGAACGCGAGCTTCCACGCCAGGTTGTGGACGTCCTGGATGCCGCTGTTCATGCCCATGCCGCCGGTCGGGGGCAACGCGTGCGCCGCGTCGCCCGCGAGGAACACCCGACCGGATCGGTAGCTCGTCGCGTTCTGCGCGCTGATCCGGAAGGTGGCGATGTCGTGGATGTCGACCTCGACGAGCGGATCGCCGATCGCACCGCGAATGGCCGCGCGCGCCTCGTCCGGCCCCAGGTCGGCCGGTCGCTCCTCGCCCGGCGCCGAGGCGATCAGGGTGACCCACCGGTGCCGCCCGTCGACCGACGCGATCTGCACGTGCCGGCCGGTCCGGGCTCCGGTGACGAACTGGATGCACGGCCGGTCGGCCGCCCAGCGGTCGAGGTCGCCGCTCCAGTAGACGCTGCGCCACCACGACACGACCCGCTCGCCGGCCAGTTCGATGCCCAGCGCGCGGCGAACCGTACTGCCGACGCCGTCCGCCGCGATGACGTACGCCGCGGCGTACTCGTCGCCGTCCGCGGTCCGCACCGTGACGCCGTCGGCTGACTGGTCGAGCGCCACGACGCGCGTCTCGGGGTTGAACTCCATCGACGCCTCGGCGCTGGCGCGACGCACCAGCGCCTGTTCGACGGCGTCCTGGGCGACCCGGCAACTGCTGGTAGTGGCGGCCGCGAACGTGCGCGGTTCGAGCTCGTCAGTGCGGGCCAGTTCGTCGCCGGCCAGGGTGTCGCAGTAGATGAACCGCAGCGCATCCGGCGGAAGCGAGCGCGCCCGCAGCTCCGGTTCCAGGCCCCACTGCCGGAACAGTTCCATCGTGCGGATGCGCACGCCGCGTGCCTTCGGATGCGCGGACCGCGCCGGTGCTTGCTCGAACACCCGGCACCGGACGCCGAACCGCGCTAGCACGATCGCCGCGCTGAGACCGACCGGGCCGCCGCCGACGATCGCCACGGGCTTGGGTTCGGTCATGACCGAACCACCTCCACCGGGGCCGCATCCGCGGCGCCGGATCCGAAGAACAACGCGGAGATGTCCGAACGCCGCAGCAGCGCATCGGCGTTGTCGGCGAGCAGTACCCGGCCCCGCTCCATGACGATGCCGTGCGAGGCGAGCTTCAGCCCGAACCGGACGTTCTGCTCGACCATCAAGACGGTGGCGCCGAGCTGTTGCATGAGCTGCGTGCTGTCGAACACGAGCTGGCTGGCTCGGGGATCCAGGCCGAGCGTCGGCTCGTCGAGCAGCACGACCCGCGGCTCGAGCATCAGGGCGCGCGCGAACTCGACGATGCGTCGCTGCCCGCCGGACAGGTTCGCCGCCTTGTCGCCGCTGCGCTCGCGGATGATCGGGAACGCGCCTTCCAGCTCGGCGATCCGCCGCCGGATCCGCGCCCGGTCCCGGCGGATCACGTACCCGCCGAGCAGCATGTTGTCGCGGACGGTGAGGTCGCCGAACAGGCCGCCGTGCTGGGGCACCTGCACGATGCCGGCGGCGATGATCCGCGCGGGTGGCCAGCCGCCGATAGGTTCGCCCGCGAACGTGATCTGCCCCTGCCGCGGGCGGAGCAACCCGCTGATCGCCCGCAGCACGGTGGACTTGCCCGCCCCGTTCGGTCCGACGATGCAGGTGATGCTGCCCTCGGCCACGGTGAGATCGACGCCCTGCAGGACGTCCCCGCCGCCGTAACCGGCCGCGACCGCGCGCAGCTCGATCATGTCGCCGCCGCCGCGGGGACGGGCTGGGGCACGTAGTCCTCGCCGAGGTAGGCCTCCACAACCTCATGATCGCGGCTGATCTCGCTCGGATGCCCCTGCGCGATGACCGTCCCGCGGGAGAGCACGATCACCGGGTCGCACAGCGAGAGCACGAACTGCATGTCGTGCTCGACGATGAGGAACGTGCGCCCGGTCTCGTTCAACGCCCGCACCAGCTCGGCGAGTCGGCTGATCAGCGTCGGGTTGATGCCGGCCGCCGGTTCGTCGAGCATGATCAACTCTGGATCGAGCATCAGGACCTGCGCAAGCTCGACGAGCTTGCGCTGACCGTAGGACAGCTCGCCCGCCCGCGCGGACAGGTAGTCGCCCAGGCCGACGAAATCGAGCAGTTCCCGAGCACGAGCGGCCTCCGCCCCGGACACCGCGCTGCGCGCGAGGGCGCGGAGGCTGAACTGTCCTGAGGCAGCAGCCACGTTCTCCAGCACCGTGAGGCTGCCGAACAGCCGCGGCAGCTGGTACGTGCGGCCGATGCCGGCGAAGGTGCGTCCGGTCCGGCTGAGTCTCGTGATCGGCCGGCCGCCGAATTCGACCTGCCCACCGCTCACCGCGTAGCCACCGTCGATCGCGTTGAACAACGTGGTCTTGCCCGATCCGTTGGGCCCGATCAGGGCGGTGATCGAGCCGGCGGGCACGTCGAAGGTGCAACCGTCCAGCGCCCGGACGCCGCCGAAGCGCTTGGACACGTCGGACACGCGCAGCAGGACTTCGCTCGCGGCGCCGGCGTCCGCGCGCCGGCTGGCCGGGGCTTGCGGCACCGGGGCCTCACTGAGCCGGCGGCCGACCACGCCCACCCGATCCCGGCGGCGGATCCGGTCCAGGAGATCGGTCGCACCGGGCAGGATGCCCCGTGGCAGCACCAGCGTCACGACCAGCAACAAGCCGCCGAAGATGATGATCCGGAAGGCCCCGGCGTTCGAACCGCCCAGATGCGAGTTGGTCACCTCGGACAGCGGTTCGAGCAGGAACGCGCCGAGTACCGGTCCCCAGACGGTGCCGCGCCCACCGAGCAACGCCGCGAGAACCGCCTCGACGCTCAGCACGATGTCGAACATCGCGCCCGGCTCGACGAAGCCGACGTAGTAGCCGTACACGGCGCCGGCGATTCCGACGAGCACCGCGCTGGCGATGAAGGCGAGCGACTTGTACAGCGGGGTCGTCACGCCGATGCCCGCCGCCTTGTCCTCGTCGTCGCGGATCGCGACGAGTCCGAGGCCCAGCTTCGATCGCTTGATGGCCGCCGACATCACGATGCTCAGCAACAGCAGTCCGAGCAGGGCGTAGTAGAACGGCCAGTACTGGTAGGCGATGCTCCACGTGGGCAGCGGAAGTAGCAGGCCCTTGCTGCCCTCGGTCATCGACGTCCAGTTGCGGGCGATCAGGCCGAGCAGTTGCAGCAGGGCGAAGGACACGATGACGAACGCGGCGCCCCGCGTGCGGCGGGTGACCAGACCGAGCAACAGCGCGACGAGCGCGGCCGTCACCCCACCCAGCGGCGCGACCACGAACGGCGACACTCCCCAGCGCTGGGCGGTGATACCCGCGGTGTAGGCGCCGATGCCGATGAAGGCGCTGTGGCCGAGCGAGACGTACCCCGCGTAGCCGGCCATGATGTTCCAGCCTGAGGCGATGATCGCCAGCAGGAACGTGAGAATGGCCATGTTCTGGTAGTAGATGTCGTCGGTGATCAACGGGACCGCGGCCACGAGCGCGATGCCGCCGACGAGGACGCCGGGCCGGGCAAAGCGGCTGGCCTGGCGCCGCGCGCCCGCCGTCACGCCGGAGCTCCCTCACGGCGCAGGGTCGTGCCGAAGATGCCCTGCGGCCGCACCAGCAGGATCGCGATGATCAGCATGTACGGAACGGCGGTCGTCCATCGGGTGTCCCAGTACGCCGAGGTCATCGACTCGGCCAGCCCGAGCAACACGGCGCCGGCCGCTGCCCCGCCGAGGCTGCCCAGCCCACCCAGCACGACGATGCACAGCACCCGGCCGATCCAGACGTCTTGCGAGTCCGGGATGAACTGGTAGAGCACGGCGAGGGCCGCGCCGCCGAATCCCGTCGTCGCGGTACCGATCGCGAACATCTGGGTCATGCACCGGTCGACGTCGATGCCGACCAGCGCCGCGCCGTCCCGGCTCGTGGCGCAGGCCCGGATGCTGCGACCGAGAAACGTCCCGTGCAGCAGGGCGAACAGCAGCCCGAGCAAGGCGATCGCGCCGAGACAGGCGTACAGCTGCGCTTTCGGAACGATCAGCGAACCGAGGTGGTAGGAGGTGTTGAAGTACGACGGCGTGGCTGAATGCCGGCTGGTGCCCCAGACCAGCGCGATCACCCCCTCACCGGCGATCGCGACGGCGAAGGACGCGACCAGTGTCAGGCCGGGGTCGATGCGTTGAACGCGGGACACGACCGCCTTGTGGAGCAGCCAGCCGACGCCGTACATGATCACCGACGTACCGACTCCGAGCAGGAGCGGATCCACCCCGGTGTGCCGCCACATCCACCACGACAGGTAGGCGCCGAGGATGAGCAACGCACCGTGGGCCAGGTTGATGACCTGCATGACCCCGAAGATCAACGTGAAGCCGGACGACATCAGTGCGTACACGCCGCCGATCAGTACGCCGAAGATCAGGGTCTGCAGCAGAAGAGTCATGCTCGCGCTCCACCGGTTCCGGTCGGCGTCCCCGCGGTCACTGCCACGCCGGCTTCGCGTAGACGACCGTCTTGCTGGTGGCGGCCGAGCTCGGCGCGACGATCTGCAACCTGCCCGACTGCCATTGCGCGAGCAGCAGGGATCCCTTCGGCTGCCCGGAGCTCGACCACGACAGCGGTCCCACGATCGTTTGTACAGTGTGGCTGTGCAACCAGTCGGCGATGGCCGACTGGTCGATCTTGCCCACGGCCGTCACCGCCGCCGCGAGTACCTGCCCGGCGGTGTAGGAGTTGGCCGCGTCCTCGCTCGGCGCGCCCTTGAACTTGGCGGTGTAGCCGCTGACGAAGGCCGAGTTGCCCGGGAACGGCGCCTCAGAGCTGTAGGCGAGAGCGGTGAACGTGCCCTCGGTGTTCGAGGCACCGATCGAGGACGCGTAGGACGGGTCGGCCGGAGAATTGGTCTGGAAGAGCATCTTCGGACTGAACCCGACCTTCTGGAAGGACCGGATGAGCGAGGGCCCGTCGTCGCCGAGAGCGCCGTGGACGACTAGTTCCGGGTTCGCCTGCTTGATCGAGTTCGCGATCGCATCGAAGTTGGACGTGTCGGGCGCGTAGGTCGAGTTGTAGACCGACCGGACGCCGAGCCCGGCCAGTTGCGTCTTGAACAGGCCGGCCGCTTCCGAGGTATTGGGGTCGTCCTGGGTGACGAAGGCAACGGTCTTGGGCCGCTGCGCCGCCGGCATGCTCTGAATCAGTGACACGAAACGATCGGGCAGGTTCTTCGTGGTGGCCGGCTGGGCGAAGAACAGGTACTTGAAGTTACGCGCGAAGATCGAATCCGCCCCGCCCGACGGTTCGATGTAGACGTACTTGTTCCGCTCGGCCACCTGGGCCACCGACAGGTTCAGGAACGAGGAGAACGTGCCGAGTAGCAAGTCGACGTGTTCCTGGCCGATGAGCTTCGTGTAGTCGGCGATCGCGGTGTTCTGGTTGAAGCCGTCGTCCAGGACATTGAGCTTGACCTTGCGTCCGAGCAAGCCGCCCTTCGCGTTGATCTCGTCGGCCCAGTACTGGTAGCCCTGGTAGCCACCCTTGGAGTTGTCGGCCACCGGGCCGGTCAGCGGCAGCGACATGCCGATGGTGATCGGGCCGCTGGACGACCGTCCCTTCGTCCCGGTCGACGAGCTGCTGCATGCCGTGAGCGTCAGGGCAGCCGCGGTGGACGCGGCGGTGATCGCTCGCATCCACCTGCGGGTGGCGTTTCCGTGATGCATGTCTGGGCTCCTCGGTCTGAAACGAGATGGACACGCGAGCGTAAGAGATGCTAGTGATATATCACTGCAGAGAAGACGTCAATAGTTTCAGGGTGATTCCAAGCCAGATGCTGGCCCAGTGTCGGCTAGGATCTGGGCAAAGATACTTCTGCGATCAGGAGGAGCAGTGTCGGTCGCCGGTGTGGACGAGCTCAAGCAACCGCTGACCGAACGCATCCATCGGCAGTTGCGCGACGACATCCTGCACGCGCGGCTGCTGCCGGGGCAGACCGTGCTGGAACCGGAGCTCGCCGCGCAGTTCGGGGTGTCGAAGACGCCGGTTCGTGAAGCCCTTCGGCTGCTTGTACAGGATGGCTGGGTAATCGTGCTGCCGCGCAAGGGTTACCTGATTCGGCCGCTGGGCCTGGACGATCTGCGCGAGGTGTTCCACCTGCGCGAGATGCTGGAGCCGGAGTTCGCGGCCGAGGCGGCCTGGCGCTTCGCCCGCCGGGCGGACGACAACGGCATCGGCGCCGCGGTGAGCGCGCAGCGTTCGGCCAAGGACGACCTCGACCTCGCGCTCACCGGAGCGGCCGACTTCCACATCCGCATCGCCGAGATGGGCGGCAACGCCCGCGGGGCCCGGATCGTGGCCAACCTGGTCGACGAGGTCACCCGGCTGCACTACCTGATGCCGAGCCTGGAAGCGCACATCAAGTCCCGCGACGAGCTGGACGCGCACGAACGCATCGCCACCGCGATCCGGTCGGGCAGTCAACGCGAGGCGTCGCGGGCGATGCGCGACCATCTGCGCGCGACCGATCGGGCACTGGTCGACGTGTTCGGGGTGCCCCGCCGCACCGCCCGAGCCTGACGGGATCTCGGTCAGCGCAGGCCGAAGGCGCGGTAGATCGTCTGATCGACGGCGTTGCCGTTGCGGTCCTTCGCGCGCACCCGGACCGAGACAGCCTGGTCGGCGGGGCCACGCCACGGAGTCAGGAACGTGGACCGGTAGCCGTGCTGGCCACGGGTGACCAGGGTCGGCAACCAGGTCGCGCCGTTGTCCACGCTGTATTGAACGGTCAGCCAGTTCACGGCTGGGTTCTGCCTTTGGGTCGACGAGTCGTAGTACGGCGTGATCGACAGCGACGTCAGCCCGCGGGCGGCCCGGTTGGTCGTGTCGGTCGGCAGTTGATAGCGCAGGTACAGCAGTTGCTGGACGCTGCACGGCGTCGGACTGTGGTCGAGATACTGCGGCAGGCAGTAGGCGTTGCCCAGGTTGGACGTCTGCGACGGGGCCGACCGGAACGTCCACTCGGTGTGCTGGCGGATTCCGTACGAGAAGCCCAGCGAGTCGGTCGGCGTCGTCGGCGCGGCCTCGGACACCAGCCGGTAGGTCCCGGCCTCGTGCGGCAGCGTGAACGCGGGGATCCCGTATCCGTTGCCGGCCGGTGCCACCTCGGTGTCCCCGCGATACAGCTTGGTGGTCGTGTCGGCCGGCCGGGCGTAGAACGAGCCGCTCGTCGGGTTGCTCGCGTTGTACTCGGGCACCACGTACAGCGTGTCCAGCCGCCGGCAGGCGAAGCACCACCCGACGTTCGCCAGGCCGGGCGTCGACGCCGCCCCGCTCGGCCCGAACGCCCGCGGCGCGGTCAGCCACTGCTCGTCCGGCATCCGACCGGTCCGCAGCGCGGTGCCCCGCGACTCCGTCGAGAGGTCCGGATACTCCGGTGAGGCCGACCTCGTCCAGATCAGGTCGCTGCGGACCGGGCCGACGTACTCGTCCTGCGTGAACGGCATCCGGACCGGGAACGCGTAGGAGGCCAGCACCTGGTCGCCGGGGTTCCCGCTCAACCGAGTGCCGATGGCGATGGAACTCCCGTTCTCCGGCGACGATCCCGAATCGGCGTGGTAGGTGGCGCGGATCCGGGCCAGCTGCCGGTCGGAGACGTGGAACTGCAGTGAGGCCGGTGTCTTGTCCGGCATGGGCAGCGCCAGGCGGTAGAGGTAGGGGGACTGGGGCGTGCCGGTGTAGGTGACGCTGACCGAACCGTGCTCGGCCGCAGCGCGCAGCCGAGCACCTTCGTCGGAATCGAGGCTCAGCACCGGCACGAGGTTGCTTATGCCGGCCAGGGTGCCGAACGGGAAGCAGAGTTGAGTGTCGATCTGCAGGATGCCCAGCGCGCCGGCGTCGGCGGCGATCTTGGCTTCGTCCTCGGAGGTTTCGCACAGCGTCCTGGTCGGGTCCCCGGTCGGCAGGTCCCGCAGGACGAGCTTGCCCCGCAGCGCCGACGCGTCGGACGGGTCGATCGAGTCGCCGACGTACACCACCGGTACGTGGTGGTGGGTCCCGCTGAGTTTGGCCGGCAGGATGTAGGCACTGCCGTAGGTGGGATGCACGGCCATCCCCTTGCCGGCTCTGCTGTCCACCGACATGGTCACCTGCGGGACGCCGCGTTGACTCTCGAGCTTGGCCATGACCGTCCCGGTGCTGACCGGCTTGATCGGGGTCATGAACAGGTCACCGCTTGGGGTACCGATGGAGCTGGTCAGGCCGGAGACCTGGCCATCGGTCAGCACGCGCCGGTAGCTCAGGCCGCCGAGGATCTGCTCGCTCGGCCGGTCGGTGCGCACCGACACCGGCACCGTGCTGGCGTCGTCCATGGCCACCTCGGTCGGTCCGTGGACGTCCACCTCCGGCTGGGTCACCTGGTACAGGTCGACGCGGGTGTCCGGCCGCCACCCAGCGTGCTGACTGGCGAAGCTCCAGCGCCCCGCCGGCAGCGGCACCGTGAACTGGGTGGTGGTGACGGGCTGGAACGTCGTCGGGTCGAGGGGCAGCGAGATGAACAGGTTGCCGTTGCCGTTGGGCAGCTCGGCGTCCGGGTGGTCGACGTTCACCGCCTGCATCAGGTATTGCGCGGGGTAGGTCGGGAACGCGGTCGTGATCGTGAAGCGCACCGGGTACACACCCTCGCTGTGCCGTATCGCGACGGCGGTACGCAGGGTGATGCCGTCGGCGGTGGCCACGACCGCGCCCGAGTACAGGTCGGTGGTGGTCCCCAGTGCGGTGGGGTCGAGTGACACGGGCAGTTGCGCGCTGCCGTGCGCGGGGACGGTGACCTGTCCCGGCACGGTCAGCGCCGCGGTCCCGGACGTCGTGCCGGACAGGCTGGGCGTGATCGTCAGGGTCACCGGGTGGTCGGTGTCGTTGCGGTAGCCGACGGACCGGTCGGCGCGCCGGGTGTCGTTCTGCGGGATCCGGCCGAAGTCGACCGTGCCGGACGTGCTGGTCACCTCCTGCGTGACCGCCTTCGCGATATCGACGCGGCCCGCGCCCTGCTCGGCGAAGGAGTAGCCGTCGTCCTGGCTGGCCGCCATCAACGCGTCCTTGAGCTGCGCACCGGTCCAGTCGGGGTGCTGCTGGGCCAGGATGGCCGCCGCTCCCGCGACGTGCGGTGTTGCCATCGAGGTCCCGGACAGCTGCGTGTAGTAGTCGTCGACGTTGTCGCCCAGGTGGGTGCCGGCTGCCCGCGCGGCCACGATGTCGACGCCCGGCGCTGCGTTGTCCGGCTTGGCGAGGGTGTCGTCCGCCGCGACCGGGCCACGGCTGGAGAACGAGGCGAGCTGGTCGTTGTCGTCGACCGCGGCGACCGTGAGGGCCGAGGTCGCGAGGCCGGGCGAACTGATCGTCGAGGTGCCGCCGCTGTTGCCGGCCGCGATCACGAACAAGGTGTGGGTCGTGGCGCTGAGCTCGTTGACGGCTTGGACGGCGGGATCCTGCGTCTGGTCGGCGGGCGGGGCCGGGTCGCCGAGGCTGAGATTGACCACCTTCGCCCCGGCCGCTGCCGCCCACTCCATGCCCGCGATCACCTGCGAGTCGCTGCCGAAGCCCTCGTTGTTCAGCACCTTGCCGATCAGCAGCGAGGCGTCCGGTGCGACGCCTTCGTACTTGCCCGCGGACGCCGCACCAGTGCCGGCGATGATCGACGCGACGTGCGTGCCGTGGCCGTAGTGGTCGACGACGTCCGGATCCTCGGTGAAGTTCGCCGAACCGGCCACCTTGCCCTCGAGATCGGGGTGGGTGGCGTCGACGCCGGTGTCCAGCACCGCGACCTTGACGCCCTGGCCGGTGTAGCCGGCCGCCCAGGCCTGCGGCGCCCCGATCATCGACACGTTCTGGTCGGCCTGCGCCCGTACCCGCCGGTCCAGCCACACCTTGGCGACGTTGCCGTTCAGGGTTCGCGCCGCCGTCCGGCGCGCCGGATGCGCGGTCAGCGCCGCCCAGAAGGAGGGCGTGGCTGCCGTCGGCACGGTGGCGGCCGCGCCGTGCACGCTGCGGAGCGTGGCGCCGATCCGCGCCTGCGGCAGGGCTTGCAACGTCGAGGCCACCTTCGGCATTGCCACCTGGGGGTTCACCTGGGTGATCAACGGCAGCTCGGCGGCGTCCGCGTACCCGTTCTGCGCCAGATACGTCACGTCGAACAACGTCTGATCGAGCACCCCGGCTGCGAGGTAGGGTTCCGCGTCCTGCGGAATCACATACTGATGGCCGCGGAGCTGCTCGGTCAGCGCCGGCGGACGGGACCCGTCCGCGCGCGGCACCGTCGTGACGGTGAGCTGGGGATTCGAGCCGCCGGCCACCGACACCCGGTCGCCGGTGATCAACGTGATCGAACTCGGCGGTGGGCTGTCACCGGCCGCTGGGCGAGACGGGGGAGACGGGGGAGCCGGTGGGATGTCGCCGTAGGCCGGTCCACGGTCCACACCGGCCAGCGCCGAGCCGACCAGGACGGCCGCCACGACGGCATGGCGCGCCGCACCGAAAGGGAATGTCATGAGCCGGCTCCTTTGCCGGAGCTACGGGTGAGGCTCCGGTTGTGTCGAGAATCGGCAGCCTGATCAACGCTGTAAAGATCCGCGGCTGTCCGATGTCAGGCACTGGCTGAGACCGGACAAGGCCACTGGCTAGCCTGAGCCCGTGCTCGAGATCTTGGGGCTGACCGCCGTCGAGGAAGCCGTCTACGAAGCGCTGGTGCACGCGCCGGAGTTGACCGCCGAGGCCGTGGCCGACGCGGTGGCCGTCGCCGATGTCGGGCCGACCTTGCAGCGTCTGGAAGT
>DASXYE010000269.1:0-4786 GCA_036502695.1 Jatrophihabitantaceae bacterium | reverse complement strand
GTGGACGTTCACCGGATCGAGGTAGCCGGCGTGCTGGGTGTGCGCGGCCCGGCCCTGGCGCGGATCCCGGTAGATGAGCGCGCACGAGTCGAACGGGGCGAACAGCCACTTGTGCGGGTCGACGATGAACGAGTCGGCCAGTTCGATGCCGTCGAACAGCGGACGCACGCTCGGCGCGGCCAGCCCGGCCCCGCCGTACGCGCCGTCGACGTGCAGCCACCAGCCGTGCTCGCGGGCCACCGCGCCGATGCCGGCGATGTCGTCGACGACGCCGACGTTAGTGGTGCCGGCGGTGGCCACCACGGCGAAGATCCCGTCCTGGACCCGGTCGGGCAGCCCGTCCACCACGGTCCGCAGCGCGGCCCCGGTCATCCGGCCCCGCTCGTCGCCGGGCACCTCGACGATGTCGACGTCCATGACGACGCGCAGCGCGTGCTTCACCGACGAGTGCGTCTCCTCGGTGACGCACACCGCCCACCGCGCCGGACGCTCGCGCCGTCGCTCGAGCGCGGCCTCGCGCGCCGCGACCAGGGCGGACAGGTTGCCGATCGTGCCGCCCTGCACGAACACCCCGCCCGCCTCGGGCGGCAGTCCGGCCAGGTCGGCCAGCCAGCGCAGCGCCTGGTTCTCGGCGTACACCGCACCGGACCCCTCCAGCCACGAGCCGGGGTAGACACTCGAGGCGCCGACCAGCATGTCGAACGCGGACGCCGCCTTGGTCGGAGCGCTCGGGATGAACGACAGGTACCGCGGATGGTCGACGGACAGGCACGCCGGCGCCAGCACGTCGGCCCACAACCGCAGCGCTTCCGCCCCGCCGATCCCGTGCTCGGTGATGGTGTCGCCGGCCAGGACGTCCAGGGCCTCGGGCGTCAACGGCCGGTCGAGCGGCGCGTTCATCGCCAGCCGGTCCAGGCAGTAGTCGGCGAGCGCGCGGGCGACGACGTCCTCGTCGGGCGTGTAGTGATGCACGCCCGTCAGGGTAGGAGAGCCTGCTCCCGAGCGAGCGCCCTAGTAGGTCGAGTAGTGCTCGTTCAGCTGCGACCGCTGCATCTCGAACTCCAGGTCGGTCGTCTGGTCGGGGTCGGCCTGGTACAGGGTGTCGCTGACGTAGAGGCCGCCACGGGCTCGCAGCACCCAGTTGCAGACGAGGCCCAAGGCCCCCAGCGCGATCACCCCGACGATGATCAATAGCGTCACAGCAGACACCTCCCCCTTGCACAGCTCCCGGCAAGCCGCATCTCGGAGTGTTGCACGTGAAAAGCGGGAACGTAAGGGAACGCTGAGGCGTTTCCACGACGCACAGCCAGTACTGGTTGCCTAATGCTGGACAATCGGTACGTCCTACGAGGTGAGACGCCAGTGACAGATGCCGCGGTGTGGGTTCCGCCCACCTGGGACGAGGTCGTGCGCGAGCACGCCGACCGTGTGTACCGGCTTGCCTACCGACTGTCCGGCAACCGGGCCGACGCGGAGGACCTGACCCAGGAAACCTTCGTCCGCGTCTTCAAGTCGCTGGCCGAGTACACGCCCGGCACGTTCGAGGGCTGGCTGCACCGCATCACCACGAACCTGTTCCTGGACATGGTCCGCCGCCGGCAGCGCATCCGGTTCGACGCGTTGCCCGACGATGCCGGCGACCGGCTCGCCTCCAACAGCGCCGGGCCCGAGCAGGCGTACGCCGAGCTGCACCTGGATCCCGAGGTGCAGCAGGCCCTGGACGAGCTCCCCGCCGATTTCCGGGCCGCCGTCGTGCTGTGCGACCTGGAAGGCCTGTCCTACGAGGAGATCGCCGCCACCTTGGGCATCAAGGTCGGCACCGTCCGGTCGCGTATCCACCGCGGTCGGGTACTCCTGCGCGAGGCCCTGGCCCACCGCGCCCCTGGCGTGCGTCCCGCCGAACCGGGAATCGAGGTTCAGGCGTGAATTTGCCGGTCCAGCACCTGAGCGACGAGGCGGTCGCCGCCTTCGCCGACGGTGCGCTCGGTAACGGCGCTCGCGCCCGCGCCGCCCGGCACGTGGCCGACTGTCCGGAATGCGCGCACGCCGTCGCCGTCCAGCGCGAGGCCGTGTGGGCGTTGCGGGCCGCCCCGGCGCCCACCCTGCCCGGTGGCCTGCTCGAACGGCTGCGCGCCGTGCCGACCACCACCCCGCTGTCCGGACGTCCGATCGCCGTCGACGACGACGGTGCGGCCGTCTTCCCCGCGTTCGGCACCGCGGCGTTCGTCGAGCCGGTCGCGCCGCCGGTTGTTCCCCCGGCCGCCCCGCCCGTCGTCCCGCCCGCGCCGGCCGAGCGGCGCTCGCGTCCGTACGGGTTGCTGACGGCGGCGGCCGCCGTGGTGGCGCTCGGCGCCGTCGGCGGCACGGTGGCCAGCACGAGCAGCGCCGGGCCGTCCACCCCGGCGCCCAACGGTCCGGTCCGGATGCAACCGGCCGGCGGCTCGACCGTGGAGCTGTTCGTCGCGCCCACTGCCGGCACCGCTGCCGTGTTCGCGCGTACCGGGCGCTGACCGCTTGGCTCTGCCACCACGTTCTAGGGCAGACTCGGGGGGAGCGAGGAGGACGACGACCGCATGACGAGCGACGATTCGGGCCTGCCGTCCGATCCGACGGCCGACCGCGAGTACGCGCGCCCTGACGGCGTCGACGACTCGTTCGCCCCCCGCGATCCGGAACCGCTGTACACGCCACCGCCGCCCACGGTGTCACCCGAGGAGCAGGCCGAGTTCGGCCGGCCGTCCGGCGAGGACGTGCCGTTCGCTCCGCTGCCGGGTGAGCGCATCGCCCCGTCGCACCGGGTGGTCGGACCGCCCGTGCCGGCTGGGATGTCCCGCGAGTACGGGCGCCCGCCGGGGGCTGAGGGGTTCGATCCCGAGCCCGGCACCCGGCTGTACCCGAGCGGACGCCCGCCCGAGTCGCCGTGGTGGAAGGCCGATGCCCGGCGCGACCCGTGGCGCGATCCGCGCTCACCGTTCTGGCTGGGCCGTCCCGCGGTGTTCGCCGGCGGCCGTCCGGCGCAGCTGAACCCCGACGAGGACTCCGAGCAGGACGACGAGCTCCCCGCGGCCGCCGAGCCCGAGACGCCGCCCGACGAGCCCACCAACGCCGTACGGGGCGGCCGGTTCGGGCTCAGCGCGCTGGTGATCGCCCTGGTCGTGGCGCTCGTCGCCGGCGCGCTGGGCGGTGGGGCCGGGTACTGGTTCGCCGTGCGGGGACACAGCGCGTTGCACAACGGCGACGTCAAGCTGGCCAAGGGTGGCACTCCGGCCAACCGCCCGCCCGGCTCCATTGCCGACATCGCCCGGCGGGTCACGCCGGCGGTCGTGCTGATCGAGGGCAAGAACTCGCAGGAGTACGGCATCGGGTCCGGTGTGGTCATCCAGAAGGCCGGGTACATCCTCACGAACAACCACGTCGTCTCGGAGTTCGAGCAGAACAGCCGGATCACCGTCACGTTCAGCGACAACACGCAGGCCGCCGCGAAGATCGTCGGGCAGGACGCCAAGACCGACCTCGCCGTGCTCAAGGTCAACAAGTCCAAGCTGACCGTCGCCCAGCTAGGCGATTCGGACAAGCTCGCCGTGGGCGATCCGGTTGTCGCGATCGGCGCCCCGCTCGGGCTGAGTTTCACCGTCACGCAGGGGATCGTCTCGGCCCTCGATCGCCCCCAGTCGGAGGGGGGTGACCCGGACGCGCCGGTCCTCGATGCCATCCAGACCGATGCTTCGATCAACGAGGGCAACTCGGGGGGCGCCCTGATCGACGCATCCGGCACCGTGATCGGCATCAACAGCGCGGGCCTGTCCAAGTCCGTGCTGGTCGGCGGGCCCAACGGCAGCAACGGGCTGAACTTCGCGATCCCGATCAATCAAGCTCGACCGGTCGCCGAGACGCTGATCCACGGCGGCAAGGTCCAGCACGCCTCGATCGGCATGGTTACGGTCAGCACGGCGACCACCGACAGCGTGCACGACGGCGCCTACGTCAAGCAGGTGATTCCCGAAGGTCCGGGTGACCAGGCCGGGCTCAAGGTCGGCGATGTGATCACCGTCGTCGACTCGACCCTCATCGAGACGTACCTGCGGTTAACCGTCGTCGTGCAACGGCACAAGCCGGGCGACAAGGTGAAGGTTCGCTACTACCGTGGCAACAAGGAAGCCGACGTCACCGTCACCCTGGGCACTGACTCGAACTGAGGTCGCCATGTTCAACAGGTCGTCATGTTCAACATAGGGCCGATGGAGCTGCTCGTGCTGGCCCTGGTCGGCATGGTCGTGCTCGGTCCCGAGCGGCTTCCCGGCATCGTGAAGGACGCGACCCGGATGCTGCGGCAGCTGCGCGACATGGCCACCGGCGCCCGTAACCAGCTCAAGAACGAGCTCGGCCCGGAGTTCTCCGATGTCGACCTGCAAGCCCTGCGCGACCTGCGGGCGCTGAACCCGCGCACCGCCATCACCCGGGCCATCATGGGTGACGACGAGCCGGCGGCGGCCGCGCCCGCCGCCGCAGCTGAGCCGCCGCCGGAGCCCCGCCCGGCTGCCCAGCAACCGCTGGGTCGCGGCGAAAAGGCGCCGTACGACGAAGACGCGACTTAACTCATCCGCCGAACTCGAACAGCTGTCGGGCCGTCGGCCGAGGACGCGGTGATCAACAACCATCGAGCTGGCGATATCGCCCGCTGAGCGGCTGGTGATCATGTTGGGTGCGCAGAACGCCCCGGTTACCTGATCAAGAGGGGAAAGCGGCTGCTATAGCGACAGCTGCTATAGCGACCACTTTCCCCTCT
>DASXYE010000268.1:0-21065 GCA_036502695.1 Jatrophihabitantaceae bacterium | reverse complement strand
CCTAGGCGGGTTCACCGGACACCGGGCGGGTCTATCGATCGGTGGCCGTGACGACGGCGAGCAAGCCTTCGAAGTCCGTCCGGCACGGCAGGCACGCCCGAAGGTGAGCCGTGATGCCGGGCCTGGTCGCCTCCGGGTTGCGTCCGCCCACGATCGCGTCCACGTAGGCGTGGAGCAACGCCATCGTCTCCGCGCAGCCGGCGTCGCGGTCGTCGACGACGAGGAACTGCTCCAGGGCCGGACGGATGTCACCGATTGGCCCGCGCTCGTCGGTCATGGTTGCCTCACCGTCCCCGGGTTCTCCTCGATGTAACCGTTTGTGACAAGAGACGAGTGGATCTTTCGCCGGGCGTCGTAGACGGTCTTGTAGATCGCGTTGCGGGTGGTGCCGAGCTTCTGGCAGAGCGCGTCCAACGGGACTCGGTTGACCACAACGGCGACGAACACCTCGCGCTGATGGGCGGAGAGCTCCCGCTCGACGGTCGCCCGGATCGTGTCGAACAGCTCGCTGGATCGGGCCGCGTCCTCGGGCGAGTACCCGAACTGGTCGGGCAACCGTTCCCATTGCTCGGTGTCCAGATGCTCGGGGGGATTCACCCAGAAGTGCCGCCCGACCTTGTTGGAGACCTCGAAGATCACGAACTTGTAGGCCCACGTGGTGAAGCGGCTCTCGCCGCGGAACGTGTCGAGCTTGCGCAGGATCGAGATCATCGCGTCGGCCGCTGCTTGGAACGCCAGATCGTCCAGTTCGGGCCCGCTGATTCGCAGCTGAGCCGAGCGGCGCGACGTCTCGGCCCGGGCGGCACGCAGCAGGAGTTCGTGCAGCCGTCCCTGCGCTTCCCCGCGGGGGTCGCGCAGCTGGGTGACCCACCCGGCCGAGTCCGGATCGTCGACGTCCGGCGACCGTGTCACACCGTGAATGTTAGGGAACTCTTCGCGAGCCAAGCGCTCGCACCTTACGTGTGTCTTACGCGCGCCGCGAGCGCGTAAGACACCGGCCCGCGCCGGCGCCAACGGGTGCACGAAACAGCGCGGCGACAAGGCGTCGCCGCCCAGGTTCCGGCGCGGCCGGAGGAGACGGACGGCAGATGAAAATCGGGGTACACCGGCGGCGGCTGACGGCCGAACCGCCACGAATGCACGATGCGAAAGGCGCAACCGAGACGCAGGCGACGCCGAGCAGATGGGCCGGACCGGTCCTGCTCGGCGTCGCCGTAGCCGCGGGCGCAACGGTGGCAGCAGCCGTTCCGGCTTCGGCCGCCCCCGCCCACCACTCGTCCCGGGTGGTCGGCCACGTCTACGTCAACGACAACACGGCGGGTACGAACACGATCGGCGCGTTCGACCGCCACGCGGACGGGACGCTGACCCGGGTGCCCGGCTCGCCGTTCAACGCCGGCGGCGCAGGCACCGGCGCGGGTCTCGCGTCCCAGGGCGCGCTGCAGGTCTCCCCCGGCGGCCGCTTCCTCGTCGCGGTCGATGCCGGTAGCAACCAGGTCTCGGTGCTGCGGGTCAACCACGACGGCACGCTGCGCCTCGTTCGTGACGGCGTCGTGTCGTCCGGCGGCGTCCTGCCGGTCAGCGTGACGATCCACCGGGACCTCGTCTACGTGGCCAATGCCGCCGCGGGCGGCAGCAACTACACGGGCTACCGGCTCGGCTCGGACGGGCACCTGCGTTCGATCCCCGGCTCGACCGTCGCGCTGCCCGACGACGCGCAGCCCGGCGACGTGCTGTTCAACCGCACCGGCAGCAAGCTCGTCGGGACGCGGGTCGGGACCTCGCAGATCGACAGCTTCACGGTCCGCGCCAGTGGGCGGCTGACCGCCGCACCGGGATCGCCCTTCCCGGCGCAGGGACTCGGGCCGTTCGGCAGCGAGTTCCGTCCGACGGATCCGGCTCAGCTGTTCGTGTCCAACGCGCACAATGCCGGTGTCGGCACGGTCTCGGCGTTCCACGACGGCGCGAACGGGACGCTCTCGTCGATCGGATCCTCGCCGTTCACCGACAACCAGACGGCTCCGTGCTGGGTGGAGATCAGCCATGACGGCCGGTTCCTGTTCACCGTGAACACCGCATCGGGCACCGTCTCCCGCTTCGAGATCACCCGCGGCGGGACGCTGACGTTGCTCGGCAGCACCCCGGTCAAGGCCACCGGCGGGGTTGGCGCCACCGACGCCCGGCTCAGCTCCGACGGTCGCTACCTGTACGTCGACGAACGGGTCGGCGCCGTCGGCATCTTCGCCGTCGACCGCGGCAACCTGACCGAGCTGACGAGTTCCCCGACGTTGCTGCCGGCCGGGGCCACGCCCGCCGGCATCGTCGCCGACTGACCGGAGCCCTTGATGATCTCGGCCGAATCCGCCAAATCTCGCGGATCTGGCCGAGATCATCAACCCGGACCCGGTCATCGCAGCTCTCGCACGAGCCGCCGACTACGAGGCGGGCAGCAGATAGCGGTTCGTGGCCGGGCTGGCCACGAACCACTATCCAATGTCGGTGCTAGCCGATCTTGTACTCGTAGGGCAGGGTGGTGAGGACACCACCGGTCGTGACCTGCGGCAGTGCCGTCGGCCCGGTCGGCAGCAGCGGCGGAGTCACCAGGTTGAGGTGGCCCTGCACGACGGAACCCTTCTTGCCCTGCGGCGTGATCGTCACCGTGATCGCACCGACCTCGCCCGGCCCGACCAGGATCGGCGTGCCGAAGGCGTCCGAGGTCGGGTCCACCGCGATCCGGTACGGGTCGTCCGTCGAGGTGCTCACGGCCGAGTCGAAGCCGGCGGTGCGCATCGACGCGGTGATCGTGGTTTCCCCGGCGGGCGGACCGGCGTCGGTGTACGGACCGAGCTCGTTGACGTTGCTGAACCACAGACCACGTGTCACGGAGCCGTTCTGCTCGCCGATGCTCGCCACCGACACCGTGCTGCCCTGCTGGGCGGTCTGCAGGTCACCGGAGACATCGGCCCCGGCGCTGGAGCCCTCCTGGATCTCGGCCTGAGCCGGCACCGTGCTGCTGGCGGCCACGGTGAACCGCGAGGTGTCCGGCGGCAAGATGAACAGCGGCGCCTGGCCTGTGTCGGGCAGCGGGAAGCTCAGGCTGCCCTGGATCGGCACGGGCTGCAGGGTCTGCACCTTGTCCAGCCGTGGGTCGGCGCCGATGGCCAGCGGCTGCACCCCGGTGTTGCGGATGAGCACGGTGGCCTGCACCGGTTGCCCGGCCTTCAGCACCTTGTTGGCCGACCGCGGCAGTCCGGTCGCCTGCGTCTGCAGACCGTCGAAGCTGACTGTGCCCTGGAACGGCTGCTCGATCTCCGCCCCGCTGACCGGGTTCTGCACGACGACGACGAGATGCCACCGACCCGCGATCGGATTGGCGTCGAACAGCTGCGCGGTGAGCGCCGAATGGATCGCCCCGGTCGCGTCGAAGGTCTGGTTGCTTCCCACGTCGGCGAGCTCGCCGTTGGGGTCGATCAGCACCAGGTCGACGAAGTTGTTCGGATCGCTGCTGAGCTTCAGCGACACGTCCAGATCCCGCTTGTTCTGCGGGACGTCGAGCGCGTAGCTGAACGTCTGCGCCGGCGACACCGCACGCGCGTTACCGCCGGTGATGACGCCGGAGTAGGCGCCGCCGTTGCGGGTGTCGATCAGCGCCCGCAGGATCGCCGAGACCGCGGTCTGGTGGCCGTCGGAGCTGGCGAACGTCACCGCGTAGTCGGTGTCGCCGCTGTCGTTGGGCAGCCGGAACGAGGCCTTGACGTCCTTGCTGTTACCGGGTGCGAGCGTGAACGTGGCCGGGCTGACCTGGCCGATCGGGGTCGCCTTCTGCGAGTCGGTGCGGAAGATGACCGGAGCCGCGTGGTAGCCGGTCGGTCCGGCGATGGAATACAGGACGGCTGTCCATCGGCCGGCCACCGGATTGCGGACGTCGACGTTGGCGTAGTTCGCCGTCGCCGGACCGCCCTGCGGACGGCTGTTGGCGACGAACCGGCCGGACGGATCGAGCAGGCTCACCCGGATGATGTCGCTCGGACCCTTGCCCTGGAAGGCCATCCGGGCGAACAGCCTTTGCGCACCGGACGAAACGTTGAACGTCACCTTCTTCTGGACCCACGTGCTGCCGTCGTAGTAGACGAACGTCGGCAACGTGGTGGAGTCGAACGGCACGGTCTGCGTGGTGGACCCGACCGTGGTGTAGCCACGGGTGCCCGCGGCCACCGTCAGCGGCTTGGTGCCCACGTTGGTCACGGTGACCTTGCCCGACCGGGTCGATCCCGGCTTGCCGGTCAGGGTCAGCTGGTCGTCACTGGTGACCAGGTTCGACTTGACGCCGGCCGGTGCGGAACCGCCACCCGGCCAGGTCAGCGCGGCCTCGGTCGCGGCGCGCGCGTCGAGCAGGCCGGCGCCTTGCTCGTCGGCCGGCAGACCCAGATCGTGGGCGGTACCCGTGATGATCTTCTTGACGACGGCCGGCGTCGGCGACGCGCCGCCGTGCTTGGACCGGTACGCCTGGATCACCAGCGCGGCGACGCCGGCCGTCAACGGCGCGGATTCGCTTGTGCCACCGAAGGATTGCAGGTCGGTGGGCTGCGCCGGCGACCGGAAGTTGCGGCAGCCGGTATAGGCCGGAGCGCAGACCGCCCAGTTGCCTTCACCCGGCGCCGCGATGTCGACGGTCCGACCGAACTGGGTGATGCCGGACGACGACAGCGCCGAGATGTTGTCGCTGGTCCACTTGCCGTTGGAGAAGGGGAAGGCCGCGTAGGCCGTCTGCGCGTACAGGCGGTTGTCGGTGGTGCCCGCGACCTGGATCACGTGCGGGTCGGGCGGCGAGCCGATGGTGCTGGTGATGCCCGCGTCGCCGCTGGACACCGTCACGGTGACGCCGGCGGCAACGGCCGCGTCGTTGAACAGCGTCAGGGTGTTGCGGGTGCTCGTGTCCGGGTAGGTGTTCAGGCCGAACGACTCGTTGAGCACATCGACGTGATCGGTGCTGACGGCGTAGTCGATCGCCTGCAGGATCGAGGAGTTGCTCGCGAAGACCAGCCCGACCAGGCTCGCTCCCGGGGCCACGCCGACGACCCGGATGTTGCAGCCCGGCGGCAACGGGTGGGCCTGGTTCA
Organism: Jatrophihabitantaceae bacterium; assembly: GCA_036502695.1. GTDB lineage: Bacteria > Actinomycetota > Actinomycetes > Mycobacteriales > Jatrophihabitantaceae > DASXRA01. Next base: position 15,945 of record DASXYE010000268.1, on the reverse strand, counting down.
CGAAGTTCGACAGGTCGTGCACGGCGGTGCCCTGCGCGGCGATCGAGGATGCGTCACCGTACGCCTCGCGGCCGTCGGAGATCGCGCTCGGGCCGTCGCCGGAGAAGTCCTGGTAGTCGACGAACACGTGCGAACCGTCCGGCCGGATGAAGTCCGGGACGTTCGGGTCCATGCTGTCGGCGATGAAGGCGACCTTCACGCCGGCGCCGGTGGCCAGCTGCTGCGCGTACGGGCTGCCGTCGGTGGTCAGCGCGTGGATCGACTGCAACGCCTCCGGCTCGATGAGCGGCTTGCTCGGATCGCTCGGGCAGATGGCGTCCGGGCCGTCCGTGTCGGGCTGCGCGGATGATGCGGGCTTGCTCGGGGTGTTCGAGCCGGCCGGCAGCGGCTGCGCGACCTCGACCTTGCGGTCCGGGACGACCGCGGCCACGCGCGGGTCCTGCGCGAGCGCGGCGGCCTGCGCGCCCGACACGCTCGCGGAGAACGCGTTGCCCAGCGTGAGGTGCTTGACGTTCTTCGGGGTGGCGCCGGCGAGGCTGCCCAGGACGGCGTTCTGAGCGCTGGTGGCCCGGGAGCGCCGCGACGACATGTCGTGCTTGTTCGCCGGCGTACTCGTCAGCTGATCGCGCAGCACCACGATGACGTTCTGCGCTCCGCTGGCGGAAGCGGCGGGTGGTGGCTTGGGTGCCGCATTCGCGGCAGACGTGCCGGCCGCAGCGAGTGCGGTCGCCCCCGCCATAGTCAGCACGATCATGATGGATCGTCGGGTATGACGCATCGGCTAGCTCCCCCGTATGCGCGCCCGCGACCGCGGCGGCGGCCGCTGTAACGCCCGCGCGGAACTATGCCCCAGGTCACAGGCCCTTCACAAGGTCATCTGAATGACATCGGCACCGCTGCGCCAGCGGTCGCGACGTTACGCACAGTACGGCGCAAATACCCTTATGTATCGGCAATATGGACTGTCCACAGTGGACAGTTACCCGTGATCTTCGCCATCCGCGGCGTCGGCGCGACGGAGTGTCCGCCACAGGAACTCGAAGATCAACGCCGACTTGTACGCGCGCTGCTCGTTGTTGGCCGCCGCTCCGTGGCCGCCCTCGATGTTCTCGTAGTAGGTCACATCCAGGCCGTACTCCCGCATCCGGGCGACCATCTTGCGGGCGTGCCCCGGGTGTACCCGGTCGTCGCGCGTCGAGGTGACGAACAGCGCCGGCGGGTAGGCACCGTCGGGCCGGACGTTCTGGTACGGCGAATACCCGCGCAGGTAGGCGCCTTCGACCGGATCTTCGGGGTCGCCGTACTCGGCCATCCACGACGCTCCGGCCAGCAGGTGGTGATAGCGCAGCATGTCCAGCAGCGGCACCTCGCTGACCACGGCGCCGAACAGTTCCGGGTAGCGGGTGAGCATCACGCCCATCAGCAGGCCGCCGTTGCTGCCGCCGCGGATGCCGAGTTGTTCGCGCGTCGTGATGCCGCGCTCGACGAGGTCGGCGGCGACCGCGGCGAAGTCTTCGTACACGCGCAGCCGGTTCGTCGTGAGCCCCGACTGGTGCCAGGCCGGCCCGTACTCGCCGCCGCCGCGGATGTTGGCCTGCACGAACGTGCCCCCGCGAGCCAGCCAGCCCCGTCCGATGACGCCGCTGTACGCCTCGGTCTCCGCGATCTCGAAGCCGCCGTAGCCGGTCAGCAGCGTCGGCGCGGGGTCACTGCCGGGACGGCGCACGACGAAGTACGGCACGCGCGTTCCGTCCGCCGAGACGGCGAACAGCTGCTCGACGCCGAGCCCCACGGGATCGAAGAACGCCGGCTCCCGCTTCAACGTCTCGACGGACTCGACGGACTCGTCGAACCCTTCGGCCCGGCCGAGGTCGCCGCGCCGCAAGGTGTTCGGTTCGGTGAATCCGCTGAACTGCAGGAAGTACTCGTCGCCGGCGTACGGATCGGTGTCGACGACGTCGGTGTATCCAACCTCGGGCACGCCGGGAAGCGGTCGACTGTGCCAACCATCCTCAGCCGGGCTGTATACCTCCAGCCGGCTGCGCACGTCGACAAGTGACTGCACGATCAGGTGATGCCGGGTCGCCGCGTGATAGCCGAGCGCGCTACCTGTGTCGGGCTCGAACAGCGCCGTCAGGTGGCGTCCCCCGGCGAGGTAGTCGTCGACGTTCGCGGCGAGCAGCGCACCGGCCGGATACTCGTGCTCGCCCACGGTCCAGGGCGAGCGCGTCCGGATCAGCAGCCACTCCCGATGGAAGTCGACGTCGGCATCGTCGGGCACGTCGAGTCGCGTCAGCTCACCGTCCCGGACGAGAAACTCCTCGGACGTGAAGAAGCCGATCCGCCGGGACACCCCGCTGCGCTCGAACCCTTCGGTCGGGTCGTGCCACGCCGCCACCAGCACGTCGTCCGGCTGGCCCTCGAACACGGTCACTGCCTCGGCCAGCGCCGTACCCCGTCGCCACCGCTTGACCACCCGCGCATAGCCGGACGACGTTAGCGTGCCCGGGCCGAAGTCGGTGGCCACGAAGATCTGGTCGCGATCGAGCCACGCCACATCGGTCTTCGCCTCGGGCAGCACGAACCCGTCGTCCACGAAGGCCAGCCGGCCCAGGTCGAACTCACGCACCAGTGCGGCGTCGGCTCCGCCGCGAGACAGCTGCACGAGCGCCCGATCCAGCGTCGGATGCAGCACCGCCGCGCCCTGCCAGACCCAATTCTCGTCCTCGGTCTCGGCCAGCCGGTCGACGTCGAGCAGGAGTTCCCAGTCCGGGTCGGCCGTCCGGTACTGCGCCAACGTCGTCCGGCGCCACATCCCGCGCGGATGTTCGGCGTCCTGCCAGAAGTTGAACAACCACTCGCCGCGACGGACCACTCCCGGAATCCGCTCGTCGGAGTCCAGCACCTCGCGCAACTCGGCGCGCAGCGCGTCGAACCGGGGTGATCCGGCCAGCTTCGCCTCGGCCTCGGCGTTGCGCTCCCGGGCCCACGTCAGCGCGGCGGCGCTGTCGACGTCCTCGAGCCACAAGTACGGGTCCACGGCGTCATTGCTCACCGCTGGAATCTAGCTGCCGGCGACAGTCCGGATTCGTTGTGGTGCAGCAGGGGTGGGCGTAGCGTCAAAGGTTCCGAACTCAATCCCGCGGCGTGGAGCACCTCGGTCTCCGATCCCTGCCAGCGAGGAGTGTTCCGTGTCGGGTAAGAGCAAACGTGGCCGTGAGGTCCGTAAGCCGAAGCAAACGCCGAAAGCCAAGCCGGCCAAAGAAGGCACGGACCTGTCGCGCGTGCTGCGTCAGGACAAGATGACGCGCGGCAAGTAACCCGCGCCATTGTCGAGACCGCTCGTGCTACCGCAAGAATCGCCGCCGCCGCGAACGCATTGCATCGTCGATCACTGCCTGCGTCCCGCGACGACGTACGTCGATGTCGCCGCGAGCGACGTGATGGAAGGTCTGCGCGCGGTGCCGATGTGCGATCCGCACGCGGCGCACTGGCAGCGCGGCGGCTAGCGCGGCATCGCCGCCGAGGTCAGGTGAGGTAGAACGTGATCGCGACGTACTGGCACGCCGCAGCGACGCACACGTAGGCGTGGAAGACCTCGTGGTACCCGAAGACCGTGGGTACTGGATCGGGGCGTCGGCGGTGGTAGGACAACGCGCCGGCCGTGTAGAGCAATCCGCCGGCGATGAGCAGCGCCGCGGGCGCGACGCCCTCGTTCACCCACACGAACGGGATGGAGAGGCCGGCGGTCCAGCCGAGCGCGAGGAAGATGGCGCCGGCGAGCTTCTCCGGGGCGCTCATCCACACCAGGCGGGTCAGCATCGCGGCCGCGGTCAGCGTCCAGAGGACGGTGACACCTACCACCCCGTATGGACTGGGCGCGGCGAGCACGAACGCCGGGGTGGCCGTGCCGGCGATGAGCATGAAGATCATCATGTGGTCGGCCCGCTGCAACCATTGGCTGCACCGCGGTCGCCAATTGCCCCGGTGGTACAGGGCACTCGTGCCGAACAGGCCACTCACCGCCGCGGCGTAGATCGCGATCGACGTGACCTCGCTGGCGCCCTTCGCGCGCACCAGGACGAGCGTGCCCACCACCAGGGACGCCTCGAACCACAGCAGGTGCAGCCATCCGCGCAGCAGGGGTTTGGCGTAGGCGATATTGCGGCGGCTGTCGTGCAGCAGCGGCCGATCCGCCTCGGCGACCCCTCCGGTTGAGCGTGCGACTGTCATGTTGAGCCTCCCCGACGGAGTGTCGCTGGCCGGCCGATGAAAATGCTGTGGGTAGCGCAGAGCCCCCGGCGGTTGGACCTCCGGAGGCTCTGGAGCAGTGGGCCGTACTAGATGCCCCGAACGTTCTCGGCTTGCGGACCCTTCTGGCCGGCTACGGTGTCGAACTCGACCCGCTGGTTCTCCTGCAGGTTCTTGTAGCCGGTGTCGCCGGTGATGGCGGAGAAGTGGACGAACACGTCCGCGTCGCCGCCGTCGGGCGTGATGAAGCCGAAGCCCTTTTCACTGCTGAACCACTTCACGGTTCCTTGCGTCACTGCGGTGTCTCCTAGGTGCGACGGACGAGGGCCGCAGGACGCGACCCCCTGGTCGGTGCGTAATTGCCCGTCTCACGAGGGAGTCGAGAAAGACGAAATGCGCGGCGGCGACTCTCACGTCCAGCGGAGCGTCGAGGAATCGCAGCTAACAACCGGGCGCCAGGCTAGCACGATCAGCGGCCGGTTCGGCCCGCCGTCGCTCGGCGCCCGGCCCCCTGCGACCGGTGCGACGCGTTCCGTCCGCGCGTTCGCCGGGCCGCAGTCCGGTGCGTATGGGGTGCCTGTGACTGTCGGTTCGGCCGCGCGTCCGAACGGCTGGGTCGCGCGTCCGAACGGCTCGGCGTGGTGCGGTGCGCGCCGGCGCCCGTCCCCGTGCCGCCCATGGCCCGCAGGGCGGGATCGCCGGCCCGAACGGTCAGCTGATCCGGCTGGACGGCGGCCGCGGCGTGGATGCGAGCCACGTCGCGTGCCTGCTGCGGCTCGACCAGCGAGATCACGGTGCCGGTCGCGCCGGCCCGCGCGGTGCGACCCGAGCGGTGCAGGTAGTGCTTGTGATCCGACGGCGGATCGAAGTGCACGACCATGTCGAGCGCATCGATGTGCAGGCCGCGGGCCGCGACGTCGGTGGCGATCAGCGCGTGGATGCGTCCCGCGGCGAAACCGTCGAGGGTGCGGGTGCGCTGGTTCTGGTTGAGGTTGCCGTGGATCGCGGCGGCGTCGACGCCGCGCTGGACGAGCTGCCGGGCGAGCCGGTCGGCCCCGTGCTTGGTACGCACGAAGAACAGCGTGCGCTCCGGACGGCTGGCGATCTCCGCGGCGACGTCGACCTTGTCGGCGTGATCGAGCAGGAAGACCTGGTGCTGCATCGAGGTCACCGGCGCGGACGCCGCGGTGACCGCGTGCACGGCCGGCCGGCTCAGGTAACGCTGCGCCAGGCGATCGACGCCACCGTCGAGCGTGGCGGAGAACATCAGGCACTGCCGGCCGTCCGGCGTGGCATCGACGATGCGCGTGACCGCCGGCAGGAAGCCGAGGTCGGCCATGTGGTCGGCCTCGTCGATGACGAGGGTGGACACCGCGTCGAGCTGGGCGACGCGACGTTCCATCAGGTCCAGCAGCCGTCCGGGCGTGGCCACCACGACGTCGACGCCGCGGCGCAGGTTGTCGATCTGACGGCCGATCGGGGCGCCGCCGTACACCGTGGCCACCCGCAGGCCGTCCACGCGGGCCAGCGGCTCGAGCACGGCCGCGACCTGCTGCGCGAGCTCGCGAGTCGGCACGAGCACCAGCCCGCGGGGCAGCCGCTTGGCCGGCCGCTCGGCAACCCGCAGCCGGGCCAGCAACGGCAGCCCGAAGGCCAGCGTCTTGCCCGAGCCGGTCTGCGCGCGGCCGAGCACGTCGCGACCCGCGAGCGCGTCCGGCATGGTGCGCGCCTGGATCTCGGACGGCGTCGTGATGTCGCGGGTGGTCAGAACGGCGACCATCGACTCCGGAATGCCCAGTTCGGCAAAGGACTTCGGCTGCGGCGCCGGGCGCGTCTGCGCCTCGGCCAGAGCGGCATCCAGGCCGCTGACCGGCGCGCCGCCGCGAGGGGTCCGACGCGGTTTCGAGCGCGCCGAAGCATTATTGGGGCGAGACATAGTGGTGCTCCTCGAATAAGACTGGCCACGCCGTACTAGAGCCAGCCCACTCAAGGACGAACACCTACGTGCGACCACGCGGGCCACTCGCCCGCAAAGATGCGGCAACCGCCGCTTCCGATCAGCTTACAGGGTTTTGGCTCGCACTCGTCCCGAACCACCACGCAGCGGCTATGCGTCGGCTCACGTCGGGACGAGTCGCCGCACGTGCTGGATCGTGGACAGCGCGGCCAGCGTCGACTCGGCGCCCTGATCGGGACTGCGGCCGTCTCGCTGCAGCCCGTCGAAGCCGGCGCCGGTGCTCAGGTCGAACATCGGCGTTTCGGCGTCGTTGTCACCGAGGAACCACGCCCAGGACGTCTCCAGACCGTCCAGCCAATGCAGGTCGTCCGTCGCCTCGTAGGCCTGCGCGCACGCCGCCCCGATTGCGGCCGCCTCGGCCGGATGCTGATCGAAGCCGGGCCGGACGTCCGAGGGTCCACGTCCGCCGACGGGCGTGACCGACAGGTGGTCGTTGCGGACCTCGACGCCGAGCAGGAAGTGCAGCAGGTACAGGCCACGACTGCGTGCCGCCGGATCCGGCAACGCCTCGCCGGCCACGAGCAGCGCCTCGGCGATCGTCGCGTTGCTGTGGGCCAATCGCGGTTCGGGCCACGGCCAGGTCGGATCGGCGGCGACCTCGCTCAACACCGCCACTGCGTCCACCAACAATCGGCGCGCGGCCAGCTCGTCCGGCTGCGCCGCCAGCAGCTCGCCCGCACCGAGCGCGGCGAACGCCATGGCGCGCAGGTGCGGCGACCGGTGCCGGGCCGCGCTGCGGAACCCCAACAGCGCCCGGGCCCGGCTGGCCGGAGTCGGCGCGAGCACCGCCGAAACGCCCAGCCCCCACAAGGCCCGTCCCCACGAATCGCCCACGCCCGCAACGCCGTTCCACGCACCGTCGCCGCTCATGCGGCGGTAGCACAGGCCGTCCGGACGCAGGCTCGACAGCGTCACGGCGAGCAGCCGACGTCCCAACGACTGCAGCTCGGGACTCGGGCCGGGTTCGCGGCCGGCCACCACCAGCGCCCGCGAGATGTCATCGAGGCAGTACCCGCGGTCCGGCTGCGGATCGCTGTGGCGGGCGTACTCGAACACGCCTCGGCGGTCGGTCATCCGATACAGATGGTCGAACACCGGCTGCGCAACCGCGCCGCTCACCACCCTCACGGGAAGCGATGCGCCGAGGCCGCGGCCTGCTCGACATCAACTATGTCGCCCCGGCAGATGCACCGCCGCGTCAACGCCATCTGCAGCGTGGCCTCGCAGAACCGCTCGGCAATCCGGTCATGGACCGCGGGCGGATGCGGGCAGGAATCGCAGAGCGGCTGCTCGTCGACGGGCGTCTCGACAGGCTTCTCGATGTCGTCTCGGAGCGGAAGGTCCAGCTGGGGAGTGGCCATCACGAGGTCCAGGCGACCCGTCAATAGGGCCCTATGCGTGTCGCCGCGGCGAAGCCGGCCGGACGCCAGCGATAAGAGCCCCGGTAAGCCCGACTGTACGCGGGAACCATCCACGACCGGCCCCCGTTGGAGGGGCAGTCGCAAGTTTTGTGTTCGTGGCTTCCTGCTGCGCCCGCGGAACTACGTTTCCGCCTAATCTCCTGGGAGCCGCATGACCCTGCCGACGCCAGCCACCAGCCGGGGCAGCGAGTACGCCCAGCTGTCCGGCCTGATCAAGCAGGCGAACCTGCTCAGGCGCCGGCCCGGCTATTACCTGGCGAAGATCGTGGTGACCGCGGGACTGTTCGTCGCAGGCTGGGTGGGATTCGGGCTGCTCGGATCGTCCTGGTACCAGTTGCTGATCGCCGCGTTCCTCGCGATCGCGTTCACCCAGGTCGCGTTCCTCGGACATGACGCCGGCCACCGGCAGATCTTCGCCAGTCGCAAGGCCAACGACCTGCTGGGCTTCGTGCACGGCAACCTGCTCGTGGGACTGTCGTTCGGGTGGTGGATCGACAAGCACGCCCGCCACCACGCGCATCCCAACGCCGAAGGAGCCGATCCCGATATCGGCGACGGCGCGCTGGCCTTCACCCACGACCAGGCTCGCGGCCGCCGCAGCGCGCTCGGCCGACTGTTCACCCGCAGCCAGTCGTGGCTGTTCTTTCCCCTCCTGCTGCTGGAAGGGCTCAACCTGCACGTGGCCAGCGTCCGCTCGCTGCTCGACGGCAGCCAGCGCCGGCATTCGCGGCCGGTCGAGGCCGTGCTGCTCGCGGTGCACGCCGGTGCCTACCTGACCGCGGTGTTCCTCGTGCTCTCGCCGTGGCAGGCCATCGCGTTCCTGGCTGTGCAGCAAGGCCTTTTCGGGTTGTACATGGGCGCGTCCTTCGCGCCGAACCACAAGGGCATGCCCACCTTCTCGGCCACCGACAAGATCGACTACTTGCGACGGCAGGTGCTCACCTCCCGCAACGTGCGCGGCGGTCGGCTCACCGACTTCGCTCTCGGCGGGCTCAATTACCAGATCGAGCACCACCTGTTCCCGTCCATGCCGCGGCCCAACCTGCGGCGCGCGCAAGCCCTCGTCCGCGGCTACTGCGCCGGCCGGGGCATCCCCTACCGCGAGGAGACTCTCCTTTCCTCGTATGCCCAAACGCTGCGGCACCTCGGCGACGTCGGACGCTCCGCCCGGCCAGCCGCCACACTGGGACAATGACCGAGCGCTGCCGCCGAGTCGGCGCCGAGCTGACGTTGCAGGTCCACGAGCCGCTGCGGTTGATGCTGCAGGTCGCGGTGTCGGGTATGGCTCCGACCCGGATCGAGGAGAGCCTGCTGGTCAGTTGCGACGGCGTGCCACTGGACGTGACCGAGGTACAGGTACCCGGCGAGGGCCGCGTGCACCTGGCCGATCCACAACCGGGCACCGTCACCGTGGCCTACTCCGCGACGATCCGGGGCACCGCCAGCGGCGTCGCCGTGACCGAGGCCGACCGCATCACCTACCTGCGTCCGAGCCGCTATGCGGATTCCGACCGGCTGGCCCCGATCGCCCAGGCCGAGTTCGCCGGCATCAGCGGCAGCACGGACCTGCTCGCCGGCGTCTCGTCCTGGGTCGGCTCGCAGCTGCGGTACGTGCCGGGCAGCAGCGGTCCGACCGACGGAGCCGTCGACACCTTGCTCAAGCGCGAAGGCGTATGCCGCGACTACGCGCACCTCGTCATCGCGCTGCTCCGAGCCCTGGGCGTCCCGGCCCGGCTGGCCGCGGTGTACGCCCCGGGCCTGGACCCGATGGACTTCCACGCCGTCGCCGAGGCGGCCGTGGACGATCAATGGCGCGCGGTCGATGCCACCCTGCTGGCCCCGCGGGAGAGCCTGGTCCGCATCGCCACCGGACGCGACGCCGCCGACACATCGTTCTTGTCGGCCTATGGCGGCGCGGCCGATCTGCTCTATACGGACGTCACGGCCATTGTGGACGGGCAACTGCCCAGCGACGACGTCACCGCACTAGTGAGCATTGCCTGACACGTGACCCACAGTGAACAGCCGAGCTGTACATTTGATCGGCACGAGGTTGATGCGGATGCGTGACCGGCTGGTCATGTTCACGTGCGCCGACGTGTGTAAGACTCGGCTGGTCCGGCAGGGGTCCTGTCCCACGAGAGCCGCCGGAACGTTTGGCGTGGCCCGGCTCATCCCCCCGAGCCGGGCCACGAGTCGTCACCGCCCCGGCGAATGGCCTACGGAGCCGGGCAGCGGATGAGGGTCGCGATGCTCGCCCCGATCGCGTGGCGTACCCCGCCCTTGCACTACGGACCATGGGAGCTGGTCACGAGCCTGCTGACCGAAGGCCTGGTCGCGCGCGGCATCGACGTGACGTTGTTCGCGACGTCGGATTCGCAGACCCGGGGCACCCTGCGCGGTATCAGCCCGCGCGGCTACGCGGAAGATCCCTCGATGGACGGGCGGGTGTGGGAGGCCCTGCACGTCGCGAATGTCCTTGCCCAGTCGGGAGATTTCGATCTGGTGCACAACCAGCTGGACTGGCTGCCGCTCGCGTTCTCCGCGCAGTGCGCTGCGCCGATGGTGACGACCGTGCACGGCTTCTCGGGCACCGGCATCCTTCCGGCCTACGCCCGGGCCCGGTCGTCCTACGTCGCGATTTCCGATTCGGACCGGTCGGCGGACCTGGAGTACATCGCGACGATCTATCACGGCGTGGACCTCGACGCCCTGCCGTTTCGCGCGTCTGCGAGCGAAGATCTCGCCGTCTTCGGACGGATCCACCCGGACAAGGGCACCGCCGAGGCGATCGCCATCGCACGCGCGGCCGGCCGCCGGCTGACGATCTGCGGGATCGTGCAGGACGCCCGCTACTTCGCCGAGCTGGTCGAGCCGCACCTCGACGGCGATCGCGTCGTCTATCTCGGTTCGGTCGGGCCGGACGACCGGGCGGCGGTGCTCGGCTCGGCGGCGGCACTGCTGCATCCGATCGCGTTCGCCGAACCGTTCGGGCTGTCCGTGGTCGAGGCGATGGCGTGCGGCACGCCCGTCGTGGCCTACCGGCGCGGCTCGATGCCCGAGGTGGTGGACGAGGGGGTGACCGGCTTCCTGGCCGGCGACGTGAGCGAGGCCGTCGCTGCCGTGGAGCGCGCGGTGCGCCTCGACCGGGCGGCGGTGCACGAGCGCGCGGCCTCCCGCTTCGGCGTCGACCGGATGGTGACGGAGTACCTACGCGTCTATGAGCGCATCCTCGCCGCGTGATTCGCTACGGGCGTCATCTCGGCGAGCAGTTCGTCGACCGACGCGCTGGCGACGCCGACCCGCGCGTCGCCGATGCCGTAGGGCAGCCACAGGAGTCCGTCGTGGACGACGCCGCCGCACGAGTACACGACGTTGGGCACGTAGCCGTCCCGCTCGTCCCGGCCGACCTGTAGCAACGGACGGTCCAGCCGGCGCAGCACGCGAGTCGGTTGGTCGAGGTCGAGCAGGATCGCGCCGATCGCGTAGGTGCGCATCGGTCCGACGCCGTGCGTGAGGACCAGCCAGCCCTCGTCCGTCTCGATCGGCGGGCCGCAGTTGCCGACCTGCAGCATCTCCCAGGTCGCCTCCGGCGCCTGGATGAGTTCCGGCTCGTCCCACACGAAGCCGTCGGCCGAGCTCGTCAGCGACGTGCACTCGCCGTCCGAGCGGCACAGGGACAGGTGTCGTCCGCCGACCAGCCGCGGGAAGAGGGCCATGCCCTTGTTGCGGGCGGCCGGACCGGCCAGGCGGTGCGCGCGGAAGCGTCGCAAGTCCGGGCTGGTGAGCAGCCGCGGCGCGATCTGCCGTCCGTCGTAGGCCGTGTAGGTCGCGCGATACTCGACGGTCCCGTCGTCGGCGACGAACCGCACGAAGCGCGCGTCCTCCATGCCGTTGCGTTCCTCGTCGGACGACGGCAGCAGCACCTGCTGGCTGAGGTCGATGTCGTCCGGGAACGCGACTTCGTACGCCGAACTGACCAGATGCCGCAACGAGGCGATGGTGGCCGTCCCGCCGAAGCGGGCCCGCAGGTCCTGGTGGGTGTCGGCGAGCGCCTGCTGCAGATCCGGAAACTCGAACACCTCGGGCAAGCTTGCCAGCACGCTGTGCGCGAGCTCGTCCACCTGCCCACCGTCGGCGAGCACCGCGCGCAGGTGCTCGCGCTGCCAGTGCGCCACGGTGCTGGCCGCGGTCACCGCCGGCAGCCCGCGCGGCTCGAAGGTCCACGTCGCCCCGGGGCCGACGATCGCGGTGGCGAAGCCGATGGACGAGACGTGCCCTTCGCCGATGCCGCGCAGGCTGACCGCGATGCGCGCCTGCCCGGTCGGCAGACCGCTCTGATCGGGATGCAGCACCGCACTCGGGTTGCACAGCGCGGCGGCTTCCACGGCGTACTCGGCGGTGAAGCACGAGCCCAGCAGCAGGGCTCGATCGGTGCTCATCTCGGGAGCGTGCTGTACATGCGATCCGACCATCGTCGCGTGATCGGCGAGCAGGGCGGCGTAGTCCCGATGCCGTCCGGAGAAGTCGGCGAGCAGCTGGGCCACCAGCCGGGACACCTCGACCTCGGGGATGGCCTGCACCCGGGCCACGATGGCTCCCGCGCGCGAGTGCTCCAGCGGCCGTTCCTCGCCGGGCAGGAACAACCGGGCGACGACCCGGCCGGGGTCGGCCTGCAGGGCGGCGTCGCTGGGCCGCGCGAGCGGGATCGTCACGGGCAGTCGATGGGCACGAAGTGCTGGGCCAGCTGGGCCGTGGCCAGCGCAGCGAGAGTCGACTCGGCACCCTGGTTGAGGTTGCAGCCCTGCCGCTGCAGCCCGTCGAAGCCGGCGCCGGTGCTCGGGTCGAACATCGGCGTTTCGGCGTCGTTGTCACCGAGGAACCAGGCCCACGACAGCTGCAGCCCGTCCAGCCAACGCAGGTCGTCGGTCGACCCGTACGCGCGCGCGCACGCCGCCCCGATCGCCGCCGCCTCGATGGGTTGCTGGTCGAACCCGGGTCGGGGATCCGACCGCCCACGACCACCCACCGGCGTGACCGACAGGTGGCCGTTGCGGGTCTCCTGCCCCAGCAGGAACTGCAGCAGGTACAGCCCGCGGGCCTGCGCGACCCGGTCCGGCAACGCCTCACCGGCCACGAGCAGGGCTTCGACGATCGTGCCGTTGCCGTAGGTCAATCGCGGTTCCGGCCAGGGCCAGGCCGGATCGGTGGCGCTACCGCCGAGGAGCGCGACGGTGTCCAGCAGTAGCTGCCGGGCGGCCAGCTCATCGGGCCGAGCCAGCAACAACTCCCCCGCGCCGAGTGCGGCATAGGCCATCGCGCGCAGATGCGGGGACCGGCACCGAGCCGCGGTCCGGAACGCCAGCAGCGCCCGGCCGCGCATGGCGGCCGTCGGTGCGTGCACGGCGGCGACCCCCAGGCCCCAGAGGGCTCGACCCCACCAGTCCCCCACCGCGGGCCGGTCGGTCCAGTCGCCGACGTCGTTCATGCGGTTGTGGAACGAGCCGTCGGCCTGCAGCGCCGATACGGTGAAGTCGAGGAAGCGGCGCCCCAGTGCCTGCAACTGCGGGCTCGGGTAGGGCTCGCGGCAGACCACGACGAGCGCCCGCGCGACGTCGTCCAGACAGTAGCCGTGCTCGCGCCGCGGGTCCCCGTGCCGGGCGTGTTCGAACAGGCCCCGTCCGTCGCTCAGCCGGTGCAGGTGATCGAAGACCGGTCCGGCGACCGGACCGTCGGCGACCCTCACGCCGCGACTCGGGCCTTGATCAAGCGGTCGGCCAGGTCCCGGTAGCGCGCAGCCACCGCGGGCCACAACAGCTCGGGCGCCGTCGCGACCGCGGCTTTGGTCATGCCGGCCGCGATGTCGCGACGGGTGAGCAGAGTGCGCAGCGCATCGGCGATCGCTACGGGGTTCTTGTGCGGCACGAGCAGGCCGGCGCCGTCGCCGAGCAGCTCGACCGCGTGCGGGAAGCGCGTCGCGATCACCGGCTTGAGCGCCGCGACGGCCTCGATGAGAACACCCGAGGTCACCTGGTCGGTGGAGTCGTACGGCAGCAGCACGACGTCGGCCGAGCTGACCAGCTCGGCGAGCGCGGCCTGATGCCGATAGTGACTGTCGAAGCTGACGGCGGCGGTGAGCCCGAGCCGCCGCACCTGGGCGACGAGCCGATCGCGGTAGGCCTCGCCCTCGTGCAGCAGCACCTTCGGATGGGTCTGCCCGGCCACGAGATAGCGCGGCGCCGGATACAGGTCGGCGAGCGCGGCCATTGCCTCGATGCCCCATTCGATGCCCTTGCCAGGACCGAGCAATCCCCAGGTCAGGATCGTCGGCTGGGCGGTGCGAAACGTCAGCGTGTGGCTGCTGCGGACGGCGGGGGCCCCGTGCGGGATGACGCTGACCTTGCCCATGTCGACCGCATATCCGGTGGCCAGCCGATCGTGGGCGGTGGCCGTCATGGTCACCACGGCATCGGCGAGCGACGCCACCCGTTCGAGCACGCTGCGCTGGTGGCTGGTCGGCGCGCTCAGCACGGTGTGCAGGACGACGACGCTCGGCACCGTCAGCTCAGCCAGCAGCGCGAGAACCTCGTCGCCGTCAGGTCCCCCGTAGGCGCCGTACTCGTGCTGCACGATCGCGACGTCGCTGTCGGCCAGCAACTGCGCGGCGTGGCGAGCAGTGTTGGGTTGACCGGCCACCAGTTCGCCGACGACCTCCGGCCGGCCGCGACGCTGCGACGTCTCCACGACGCGGACCACCGCACCGGTCGGCCCGGCGGCGGTCACCAGCTCGGCATGCAGCGCCGAGGTGAACGTCGCCAGACCGCAGAGCGTCGGCGGATAGGTACTTACGAAGCCGAAGCGGGTTGTCACAAATGGGGCCTTCCAGGTCTGGTGGCATCGCCGACCGAGCGCGAAGCTGCACGCGAACGAAGATGTCCGAACCACGGCGGCAGCGGGTGTACCGGCGCTCATCCCAGTGAACGTCGTGACCGTGGCAACAAAGGGGGCGTCGCAAGGCGACGAGCAGCGCGCGCGAGAGGCGCGACCACCACACCCTACCCTGGTCCCAGCACATCGGCGGCCTGAACGGATCCATACAGCTGAGCTGTAAATTTGCTACGCCCGGCTGATTCCCCGGGGTAGAGTCGGTAGCTACTGAGGGTCCTTCGCACGACAGCATCCATGCTGGCCTCGCCCCTGGTGATCCAAGAATGGGCCCGACTTCGGGCCTGGATGGGCGCGGGCCATGACCGCCCTCGATACCGCTACCGCTCTTGCTCCGGCCGCTCCGGCCGCTCTGGCCGCTCCGCCGGAATCGGCGAACGAGCTACGGCTGCACCTACGATCACCGAACCATGTCGGGGGCTTCGTCGACGGCGGGTGGTGGCCCCGTTCGCTGGATCTCACCGTGGAGCTGCCACCGCTGCTGACCGCGATGTGGTCGGACGGCTATGACGTGTTCCGAGTCATGTACAACCTGACGGCCTGGGATCCGGCGCCACACTCGCTGTCCGTGTCCGGTCGGCGGGTGAAGCTGGGTGGCTACCGCCTGCAGGACAAGGCATCGATCAGCCTGGTGGGCGACGGCGGTTGGAAACGCGTCGACCTGGTGGTCGTCCCGCCGCACACCGATCCGGTGGTCGCCGAGCGGGCGCTGACGCTGGCCGGCCTCGATGCCGATCCGCACCGCGCCGCCGAGCTTCTCGACCCGGCCACCGAACCGATGGCCCCCGGAACGTCCGACCAAGCTAGGAAGGACGACCGATGAGCAAGTTGATCGCGTTCGACGAAGAGGCCCGCCGCGGCCTGGAGCACGGCATGAACATCCTGGCCGACACGGTGAAAGTCACGCTGGGCCCGAAGGGTCGCAACGTCGTACTGGCCACCAAGTGGGGCGCCCCGACGATCACCAACGACGGCGTGAGCATCGCCAAGGAGATCGAGCTCGACACCCCGTTCGAGCGGATCGGCGCCGAGCTGGTCAAGGAAGTTGCCAAGAAGACCGACGACGTCGCCGGTGACGGTACGACGACGGCCACGGTGCTGGCTCAGGCCCTGGTGCACGAGGGGCTGCGCAACGTCGTGGCCGGGGCGAACCCGATGGCGCTCAAGCGTGGCATCGAGATCGCCGTCGCGTCGGTCTGCGAGGCGCTCGCCATTGCCGCGAAGGATGTCGAGACGAAGGAAGAGATCGCGGCCACCGCGTCGATCTCGGCCGGCGACACCACGGTCGGCGAGATCATCGCCGAGGCGATG
>DASXYE010000267.1:0-15013 GCA_036502695.1 Jatrophihabitantaceae bacterium | reverse complement strand
CTACTAAGGAGTTCACCCATGCGAAGAATGCGCACAGTCGCGCTGGTTCTCGGAATCGCGGCGGTATCGGTGTTCGCGGTGCTGCCCGGTGGCCCGGCGGACGCGGCCACCCAGTACGTCGCCACCACGCCGAACCTGTCGGTGTACCAGTCGACGCTGCACTGCTACAGCGCCATCAACTGCAACGTCCGGACCAACAACCTCATCCCCGAGTACGTCCTCCTGACGCCGGGCCCGACCCACGCCGCAACCGTGAACTGGGCCGCCACCAACGGCACCGCGGTGGCCGGCCGCGACTTCACCGGCCCCACATCAGGACAGGCCCACTTCACCGGCAACAACGACATCAACGAGCTCGCGGCCCTCGGCTCGCTGCTGTACACCGCGAACGACAACACGATCAACGACACCCGGTCGTTCACCATGCACCTGAGCAACCCGAGCATCCCGGCCGACGTCAGCCAGGTGGGCACCGTGACCATCTATCCGCACACGCAGATCCCTGCGGACTGCTCGTTCACGGGCTACACCGACACCGCGATGTCGCTCACCTGCACGAACCGGCCGGCCGGCCAGCACTGGCAGTTCTCGATGTGGTGCTACAGCGGCTGGACCAGCCACGTGAAGGCCGGCACCGTCGCGGTGGGCGACGGCTCGTCCACCGTGAACTGCGGTGCGGCCGCCGACTCACACGGTGACGTCGGCACGTTCGCAGTCACGTCCTAGCCAGAGCGACGTCGCGGCCGGGCTACTTGTCGGGCAGGTTCAGTTTGGAGAGGTCCGGCAGCTCGGTGCCGGGCGGTAGCTGAGCGGGCAGGTTGCCGAACCCGCCGGGCATTCCCTGCATTCCGGGGAACCCGGCGGGCATCCGCGGCTGGGTCGGGCCCCGTCCCGAGCGGCCCTTCTTGCCCTTCTTCCCCTTGGCCGACTTGGTGTTCTTGCGGCGCGCGCCGGGCAGGCCCATCGCACCGCCCATCTGCTGCATCATCTTGCGGGCCTCGAAGAACCGGTCGACGAGCTGGTTGACGTCGCTGACCGCGACGCCCGAGCCGTTGGCGATGCGCAGCCGGCGCGAGCCGTTGATCATCTTGGGATTGTCGCGCTCGGCCGGGGTCATGCCGCGGATGATCGCCGCGGTGCGATCGAGGTCGCGGTCGTCGACCTGGCTCATCGCCTCTTTCATCTGCCCCATGCCGGGCATCATGCCGAGCAGGTTGGAGATCGGCCCCATCTTGCGAATGGCCTGCAGCTGCCCGAGAAAGTCCTCGAGGGTGAACTGGTTGCCGCTGGCGAGCTTGCTCGCCATCTTCTGCGCTTCGTCCTCGTCGAACGTCTTCTGCGCCTGCTCGATCAGGGTCAGCACGTCGCCCATGCCGAGGATGCGCGAGGCCATCCGGTCGGGGTGGAAGACGTCGAAGTCCTCCAGCTTCTCGCCGTTGGACGCGAACATGATCGGCTGGCCGGTGACGTGGCGCACCGACAGGGCGGCACCGCCGCGGGCGTCGCCGTCGAGCTTGGTGAGCACCACGCCGGTGAACCCGACACCGTCGCGGAACGCCTCGGCGGTGTTCACCGCGTCCTGGCCGACCATGGCGTCGACGACGAACAGCGTCTCGTCCGGCTCGACCGCGTCGCGGATGTCGGCGGCCTGCTGCATCATCTCGGTGTCGATGCCCAGCCGGCCGGCCGTGTCGACGATGACCATGTCGTGCTGCGCCCGCTTGGCGAACTCGATCGAGTCGCGCGAGACGGCCACTGGGTCGCCGACGCCATTGCCCGGCTGCGGGGCGTACACCGCGACGCCGGCCCGTTCGCCCACCACCTGCAACTGGGTGACGGCGTTCGGACGCTGCAGGTCGGCGGCCACCAGCAGCGGCGTGTGCCCCTGCTCGCGCAGCCAGCGGGCCAGCTTGCCGGCCAGCGTCGTCTTACCCGAACCCTGCAGGCCGGCCAGCATGATCACCGTCGGCGGCGTCTTGGCGAACTGCAGCCGACGCGTCTCGCCGCCCAGGATCGCGACGAGCTCCTCGTTGACGATCTTGATGACCTGCTGCGCCGGGTTGAGCGCCTTGGACACCTCCTCGCCGCGGGCCCGTTCCTTCAGCGCGGCGATGAACTCGCGCACCACGGGCAGTGCGACGTCGGCCTCGAGCAGCGCGATACGGATCTCACGCGCGGTGGCGTCGATGTCGGCGTCGGAGAGCCGGCCCTTGCCGCGCAGGTTGGTGAAGACGGCGGACAGGCGATCGGAGAGCGTGTCGAACACGTCGTCCAGCCTACGGGCAGACGCGAGCTACCCGGTGCGCGTCAGTGGGCGATGTCGACGACGACGTGCCGGTAGTCGCGTTCACTGCGCACCCAGACCCGGAACGGGCGGACCTCGTGCACCCCGACCGCGAGGGTCGTCTGCCCCTCGAAGGACCCCGCGAACGCGACCTCGGTGAGCGACGCCCAGCCCGACGCGGTGACGAGATCGTCGCCGACGGCCGGCTGACGCCGTCCGGGCTGGTGGCCTTGCGTGTCGGTGCCGTAGATCGGGCCACGAATCACCACTCGTAGCGCCGCGCCGCCCGCCACGGGTACCGGCCGGCCACTGCCCTCGGCCGGCACGACCGGCACGTACTCAGCTGTGTAGCCGACGTCGTGCGCGCCGTTGAGGTCGAACACCACGCGGTCGTAGCACTCGTGCTGGCCGGCGCGGACGAGGTAGAGCGGTGCTTGGGTCAGGGCGAAGCCACCCTGCTTAGGCGCGGTCCCCCAGGTGCGTTCCGCAGCGCACGCGGGCGAGCTGCTGCCCGGCGGCTGCGCTACGGCCACCACGCCGGTGGCCGGGCGGCTGTTCGCCGGAGGCGGCGGGGTGGCAGCGTGCGGCTGCGGCGCGGCTGCGTGGGTATCCGGGGCAGCGGCGCGCGGATGGTTCGCGGTGCACGCAGCCAGTGCGAGGCTCGCCGCGGCGACTGCGACGGATGTCTGGACGATCTTGTTCATGGGACTCCCCCTCATTGGTGCTGGAGTCCCACGGTCGCCCGTCCGGTGCGCGCACGGTAGCCACCCAAGGTGCGGTGTCCGCCCACCCTTACAGGTCGCGCGCCGACACGATCCCGTGCTGCAGGGCCAGCTCGACCAGCCGGGCCCGCTTCTGGTTCTGTGGCAGGTGGTCGATGCCGAACTTGTGGAACAACACGCGCAGCTGCGTCTTCACTGCATCGAGGCTCAAACACAATTCGTCGGCGATGTGGTGGTTGGTCGCGGGCAGCGCGAAATCCCGGGTGGCCGCGTACGGCCGGCACAGCGCGACCAGAACCGCGCGCTGGGCGTCGGTGAGCCGGGCCGCGTCGGGCAGCGGTTCGCCGATCAGGGTCCGGGGATCCGCGTCCTCGGCCGGGGCGCAGAAGGTCAGCACCGTGCCGCCGACCCGGATCTCGTCCCGGTCGTGCAGGTGCACCCGGCCGGACACCCGGCGGCCGTTCACGAACGTGCCGTTGCGGGACAGCCCGTTGTCGACGACGGTCCACGCATCGCCGAGGCGCTCCAGCGTGGAATGCAGGCGGGATACGAGCAGATCGCCCTCGATGACCACGTCCGCGGACACGGCCCGGCCGATCGTCACGACGGTGGACCGCAGCGGCCAGCGGCGCTGCACGGCATCGGCGCCCCATCGCGACAAGTAGGCGCCCCGCTCAGCAATGACAGAACCCACCGGCTCGGCCATGCCGCCTCCACCCCGAGGCGTTCACTGTGCGCCGGGGCCTGGGCAGTGTCAACGAGCGGAATTCACGCGATGGACGAAGGGATGTGGGCGCCGGTCAGCCGGCCGGGCGGTCGCTGACGATGCCCTCCTCGATCGCGAGCCGGGTGAGCTCCGAGCGGCGGCGACGACCGGTCTTGTCGCGGATGCGGTCCAGGTGCGAGCGGACGGTGCGCACGCTGATGGCCAGCGTCTCGGCGATGTCCTGGTCACGCTCGCCGGAGGCCAGCAACGACAACACCTGCCGTTCCCGGATGGACAGGGCGATCTTCGGGCCGACGTAGCGTTCCCGCGACGAACTGAGCAGGAACGTGGCCAGGGTGGGTGACACGTAGCTGTTGCCGGCGGCCACCTCGCGGACGGCGCGCAAGATCTCGGTGCCGTCGGCGTCCTTGGTCAGGTAGCCCCGGGCGCCGGCCGAGATGGCGCCGAGCACCTCCTCCTGGCCGGCCTGCGCGGACACGACCAGCACGGCGTGGCCCATGGCGACCACCGCCATGACGGCGGCCGCACCACTGACCCCGGGCAGGTTGAGGTCGACGATGACCACGCCGGGCCGCTGCCGCCGGGCGGCGAACTGGGCCACCGACTCGGACAGCTCGCCGACCTCGACGTCCGGCGCCTCGGCCAGCACGCGAGCCACGGCAGCCCGGTAGAGCGGGTGGTCCTCGACGACGCCGACCAGCACGGAATCCACCTGCGTCATCGGAAGCCCCCCGACACGACCTGCTGGGCGGCGCCCGGATCGAGCGTGACCCCGGTCGGCAGCAGCGCCAGCACCGGCGGGGCGACCGCGACCGGCGTGCTGCCGCCGTAGCCCAGGGCGCTCGCCGCGTCCGAGTTCGGCACCGGGTACCGGCGTCCGGTGTCGGTGATCAGATACGTCGTGCCGGCCGGGGCACCCGGCGACTGGGTGGACGCGACGAGCGCGCCCCGCCCGGGCGGCACCGCGACCTGATCGGCGCCCGTCCCGGTGACCGCGGCGCCGGCGGGCAGTGGCAGGTCCGGCGCGGTGAACAGCTGCGCGTCGTGCAGCCCGTCGCCCTCGGCGCACAGCGCGGCGCCCGGCTCCAGCGGAGCGATCGGCCGGGGCATCCCGTCGGGGTAGCCCGTAGCCGGCGGCTGCGCCGAGCGGGGCGCGCCGGCCACGGCGGCAGCCGACGCGGTCAGCGGACGGGCCGGGCCGGCGCCGTAAGCCGCGGCATCGGCCGGGTTGCCCAGCACCAGGCCGGCCTCGACCTGGGTGATGGCCACCAGGCCGTCGGCGCGGACGAGGTAGTAGCGGCTGCCGGCGCCGACGGTGCCGACCTGCAGCACCTGGCCGACCCGGGTCGCCGCGCCGCGCAGGGCCGGACCCGGATCGCCGGCCCCGGCGACCGTGATCGGACGCAAGTCCCGCCCGGCCGGCACGGCGTCGACGAACGCCGGCGACACGGTCAGCGCCGGGACGGCGTCGTAGCCGAGCGAGACGGCGGCCAGCTCGTCCGCGATGCGGAACCGCTGGCCGGCGCTGAGCAGGAACCGCGTGCCGGACGCCGTACGCACGACGACGCCCGCGGTCGCACCGAGCGGGGTGCCCGCCGCGTGTGGCCCGACGATCAGCGTCGCCACCGGCGCGGACGCGGACGGGCGGGCCGCCGGCTGCTCGGTGCACGCCGTCCACGGCCCGGCGAGCAGCCGTCCGGACTGCGGCAGCGAGTCGGGCGCACCGACCAGGCCGAGCATCGCGCCGCGCGGGGCGCCGGCCAGCTTGCCGGCCGCGACCGTGATCGTCTTGGCGCCGCCGTTGCCGCCGGCCAGCAGCCGGGCCGAGGCGTAGTTCAGGATCGGGTGCAGCTTCTGGTCCTGGCCCAGGACGAACCGTGCGCCGGTCTCCTTCTCGACGATGACCTGCCCGCCGCGCCGCCAGTCCGGGTTGGCCGACGGGTGGATGACGCCGGCGATGCCGAAGCCGCCGACGACCAGGACGGTGGCCGCGACCCCGAGCGCGCTGCCGATGACGAGGCGCCGGCCGGGCGACACGGGATGGTTGGCGTCGGCGACGACGAGCGCGGACACGAGGCGCCGCCGCAGGAACTGGTACGCCTGGATCTGGTCACGCTGCGTCCACATGCGTGGCCCCCAACCGATGCGCTGAGCCTGGGGTGATGCGCTGCCGAGAGGTAACCAGCAAGATAGACGCAGCCCGCACGTCATGCCGAATCGGACGGTTACCCCCATGCCCGATCCTTCGCCCACAGCAGTGGCCACGCACGCCTGGGAAAAGCCGACCCTGCACCGCTCGCGACACGCCGGGCCGGGCCGGCGCGCACGTCGTGCCCCACTGGACTACCTGCTGCCCGTCCACCTGGGCCAGGTCGTGGTCTGGCAGCTGGCTGCGCTGGCGGCGATCGGCTGGTTCCGCCCGGTCGGGACGCGCACCGTCGTGGTGCTGGCGCTCGGCGGGCTGGCGGTGCTGGCCAGCTCGGTGCGGGTCGGCGGGCGCTGCGGCTACGAGTGGTTGGCCACCTGGCTGACGTACCGGCGAGCTCGCGAGACGGCGCCGTTGCCCGAGCTCGACCTGCGCACGCACACCGATCGGGTCGGTAACCGCACCGGGCTGGCCGGGCTCGGCGGTTCGTGGAGCGCGGCGATCCGGCTGCGCGCCGCCGGCGACGTGGACCCGGCCGGGCTGGTGGCGGTGCTCGGCGACTACTTCCGCGGCGGCGAGATCCGGCTTGCCGCCGCTCAGCTGGCCATCCGGACCACCGGCACCGATCGCGCGTACTGGGTGGCCGTGCGCTACGACCCGGAGCAGGGCCCGCAGGCCGCCCGGGCCCGTGGCGGCGGCGAGCTCGGCGCACTGCGCACCACGGCCAGCGCCGCGTACCGCCTGGCCCGGCTGCTGGACGACGCCGGTTACCCCGGCAGGGTGCTCGACGAGCGGGAGCTGGCCGACCAGCTCGCCCGGGCCGCCGGCGACGGGCCGGCGCACGAGGCCCACGAGACCTGGCGCGACTGGACGGTCGCCGACGTGCGGCACCGCTGCTACCGGCCCAGCTACGGCAGCGACCCGGCCGCGATGCTGGATCGGACGGCCACCGGGGCGGCGGCCACCTGGGTGTCGTACACGCTGCGCCGCCGGCCGCGGGGCGCGGTGGGCGCCGAGGTGTTGGTGCGCGTCGTCGACAGCGAGCCACGCGACCTCGGCGTGGTGCTGGACCGGCTGGACGGCCGGCACGCGGCGGCCAGCCGAGCCACTCTGCCGCTGGCGCTGGCCACTCGGGTGCGCTGAAGCCAGCGCGCTCACGAGCCCAGCCCCCGAGCCGCGTGGTAGACGTCGATCACCGCCGCGGCCACCGGTAGCAGCGCGATGAGCCCGAGCGTCTCGCTGACATCGAGCAGCCGGGCCAGGTGCGGTGAACGCCGGCCGCGGATGACCCGGGCGGCGTAGGCCAGGCAGCCGATGCCGATCAGCGCGACGACCGCCGCGGCGATCAGCAACGGGGTGCGCTCGGCCGACGTGCCGACCCGGACACCCAGCCCGGCCAGCACGATCACTCCGGCGGCCACCAACGCCGCCCGCTGCACCGCACCCGCGTAGGCCCGCGAGCGCAGCACCCAAACCAGACCGGCCAGTCCAGCCAGCGCCCAGGCCCACTGCGACGGGTAGCGCAGCAGCACGATGGCGCAGCCGACCACCACGGCGCCCAGGGCGGTGAGCAGTCCGGTCAGGATCCGCTCGGCGGCCGTGGTCTGGTCGACGACGTCGGGGCTGAGCGTCGACTCCTCGTCGGCCCGGAACGCCTCGACGTCGCTCGGCACCCGGGGCAACGGCAGCCGGCCCAGCCGCAGCGCGATCATCGGCGCCGCCGAGCACAGGGCGGCCGCGATCGGGATGGCCACCGCGCAGGCACTGACCGCGCGCACCGGCCCGAGGTCGACCGTCGCCGCGACGGCCGCGCCGAAACCGGCCGCCACCGCCACCGCGCCCAGCTCGGCGACGCGGTCGGCCAGCAGCGCGGCGGCGAGCACGGCGTACAGCGCCACGGCAGCCAGCCCCATGGCCAGGGCGCCGGCGCGCAACGTCCAGGTGTGTTGATCGGGGGTCGCGGCGAATCCGGCCACGAATGCGGCGACCAGTCCCCCGGTGGCGCAGGCCGCCCCGGCGTCCGCATCGCCGTAGGCGCGGGCCAGGGCGCCGGCGGCCACCAGCAGTCCCACCGCGACGCCGGCGGCTCCACCCGCGGCCACGGTCAGGCGCGAGCTGGCCGCGATGATCAGCAGCGTGATCCCGACGAACGCGACCACCGCCGCGGCGAAGGCGCATCGCCGGGCCACCGCCGCCGTCCACGAACCGGGCCGGGCCTCGGCCACGCTCGCGATGGCGTCGATGACGTCGTCGAAGAACAGTGGCCCGGACGACGGCTCGCGCGGGCGCAGGTAGACGATGTCGCCGTCGTGCAGCCCGGCTGTACTTACGGTGTGCCCGGCCTCGATGGGGGCGCCGTCCAGCCGGGCCAGCACCCAGCCGACGTTGGCCGCCGACGAGTCGGCGCCCGTCATCCGCACCAGGGCCGGGACCAGCTCGGCCACCGTGCTCTCGACCGGTAGCGCGACGTCGACACGCGCTCGCGGGGCGACGATCGTGACGCGCCGGGCCGGCGCGGTCTGGGTCACCCGGTCGGACCGGATGACGACGGGGCGGCCGAAGCTTCCAGGATCGGCGCGAACCGGGCTTTGGTCGCCTCGGCCAGCTTGGTCAGCCCGTCGTTGACCGCCTCGAGCACGATCCCGCCGAGGTCTTCCGCGTTGTAGCGGCGCTGCGCCTCGGCCTCGATCGCGATCTCGGTGAACCGGCCCGAGCCGCGCAGCGTCACGCTGACCTCGTTGCCGCGCGAGGCGCCCTTGACCTCCATGGCCTCGACGCCACGCTGGATGCGCGCGACGTCCTCCTGCTGCTGGCGGATCTGCTCGAGCAGCCCGTCGATGTCAGTGCCGTCAGCGGTCATCTCGCACCTTCCTCGGATGTGCTGGGTGGACGCAGCCGGAAGCTCGCCACGAACTGTTCGAACTCGCCGGCGACGACTGCGGTGTGCGTGGCCTGCGCTGTACAGGTCAGCTGTACAAGCAGCGTGTCGCGGCCGGCGGTGTCGACGCCGATGCCCAGGTGGAC
Organism: Jatrophihabitantaceae bacterium; assembly: GCA_036502695.1. Taxonomy (GTDB): domain Bacteria; phylum Actinomycetota; class Actinomycetes; order Mycobacteriales; family Jatrophihabitantaceae; genus DASXRA01. The sequence continues at coordinate 6,110 of DASXYE010000267.1, read as the reverse complement.
CTGCGACTGGACGAGATCCAGGTCGCCGCCGTCGCGGCCGGGCACGCGCAGCCAGATCACCTGGGTCAGGCCGGGCGGGCCGTCCGCCCCGATCGGTGCGCGGTCGAGCACCACCAGCTCGGTGACCTGGGCGGCCAGCCGGGCGGCCGCGGCGTCGGCGACGGCCACGAAGTCCGGCATCTCGGCGGTGCGCTCGAGCTCCATGGTGATCGTCGGGGTGAACGCTGCATCCCGAGGGATCGTGTCGCGCACCGCGGCGAACGCGGACTGCCCGGTGCCGGTCAGCGTGGGATCGACGGCCCGCCACCCGTCCGGCAGGTCGACCGCTACCGGCAGTCGAATGGTCGGCGCGCTCATGGCACGAACATCATCGGGTTGTCCTGCACGGCCCGCGCGTACGTCTCGCCGAACGCGGTGGCCGCCGACGCGGCGCCGTTGTAGAGCCAGGTCGCCCCACTCGCGATCTCGTTGCCGACCTTGGGCAGATCGATGTCGAGGTTCACCGAGCCCTTCACGCCGACCACGTCGATCACGGTCGCGCTGGCACCGAGCTTGAGGTGCCACTTGTCGTCCAGCGTCGCGGTCAGCGCCTCCTGGTCCTTGAGGCCGACGCCGACCCCGCCCATGCCGTCGAGCTTGAACCCGCCGCCCTCGAGCGTGCCCTTGGTCTCCAGATCGGCGCTGCGCCCGAAGCCGACGTCCTCGCTCGCACCGTGCCGGCCGACCGTGACCTTGCCGTGCGCGTCGGCTGATCCTTCGACCTTGTCGCTGCCGCCCGGATCGGTGGCGCTGAGCTCGCCCTTGAGCTTGGCCTCGGCCGACAGGCTCACGTCGCCGTTCTGGTACGCGGCCTTGCCGTCGACGTCGGCGTCGACCTTGCCGGCGAACGTGGTCTGCCCGTCGCTGATGCTGCCGCTGGCGCCGGCCTTGAGCAGCGAGAGCTCCAGGCCGCTGACCTTCCCGCCGTCCTCGCCGAACTCCAGATCCGGCTTGACCGACAGCCGCGGACCGAGCTGGTAGTAGCCCCCGCCCTGCATGAGCAGTCCGTCGCTGAACGTCTCGCCGTAGCTGTGCCCGCTCGTCGCCCATTGGAAGAGCGTGAAGCCCTCCTGTTCGGGGCCGACGAGTTCCTTGCCGAGCAGGTCGGCCACCTGCTTGGCCAGCGCGACGGCTTGCTCGCCGAGCTGCTGGGCGGCGCTCTGGAACTCCGAGACGGCCCACGGCGAGGCGTGCGCGGCGGTGCTGATCAGCTGGTTGGCCGCGTTGTCGAACCACTGGATGATCGCGTCGACGTCGTGGCGGGCCTTCTCCAGCGCCGCGGCCTGGGTGGTCAGCTCGTCGGCCCGATCGCGCAGGGCGCTCGCCGCGGCGCGGATGGCCTGGGCCAGGTCGCCGGCCTTGCCGTGGTAGGCGGTGTAGGCCGTGCCGGTCCAGCTGCTGGCCAGGGTGTCGGCGCCGTTCTGCACGGCGTCGGCGCTGGCGGTGAGCTGGTCGGCGTCGGTGCGCAGCGATTGCGACGCCGAGCGCAGGGCTGCCGGGTCGCCGGTCACCTGCTGCTGGTAGGTCGTCAGCACGGTGCGGTATTTCTGCAGGATCGCCGCGACCGCCCCGGACAGGTCGACCATCGCGCTCATGCCGGCACTTCCTGCCCGTCCACGTCGACCTTGACGTGCCCGTCGCTGGCGACGTCGACGCTGACGTCGTGCCCGGCGGGGACGTCGATCGTGGTGGACACGCCGTGGTCGTTGACGGTCACCACGACGTCGTCCGGATGGGCCGGTGCGGTCGGGGCGTGCGGCGGCGTGAGGGTGGGGGGCACGACGGTCGCGCCCGGCGTGGTGATCGTCCCCTGAACCGCGGCGCCCGGCGGGTCGACGGGTATCCAGCCCGGCTGTGAATCCGGCGAGGACGGGTGACTGCCGCTCGACGCCGGGTAGCTCGGGTAGTCGCCGTTCGTTCCCGGGTAGCTGCCGTTCGTCGGGTAGCCGCCCGCTGTCGGATCGGTGCCGGTCGTCCCCGGGTACCCGCCGGCCGAGGAGCCGGAGCCGATCGGGTTGACCACGCTTGGCGGCGGCGGGGCGATCACCGGCGCGGACGGCATGGTCGGCGGGGTGCTGCCCGCCGCGCCGGCCGGGCCCGAACCAGTGTTCATCAACTGCTGGATCTGGCTGATGATCGAGAGCAGCGTGGTGATCTGCATCGCCAGCTTGCCGGCCCCCAGCGCCTGCAGCAGTCCCTGCACGGCCTGGATGAACCCGCGCAGCGTGGCGCTGGTCGACGTCGACAGGGCCACCGCCGCGCTGTACGTCCACGGGTTGGACATCAGCCCGGCCACGGTCGGGTTCACCGCGCCGACCACCGACTGGTACGCGGTCTGGGCCGTGCGCACCATCCCGGCCGAGATACCGAGCAGCGACGCGCCCTCCTCGACGACCTTGATGATCTTCTCGAAGGCCTGCAGCGAGTCGGTGATCTTCTTCAGCGCCGACTCGGACGCGCCGCCCGACCAGGCCCGCTCCAACTGCTGCTGGGCTTGCTCGAACTGCTGCATCAGCTGCGCGAACTGTTCGGCCTTGCGGATGAGCTGCGTGACGTGGGCCAGGATCTGCTCGGGGTCGCCGGTGACGATCTGCGGCAGCATCGTGATCGGCCCGCCGGAGGCCGCCGTGGCGTCCATCGCGGTGGAGTTCGGGATCATCATCATCGTCGTCGCCTGCCTCAGCTCGGTAGGGCCGGCGTCGGCCGGTAGACGCGAACGGTGGCGTCGTGCGGGGCGCTGACCGGGCCGTGGTTGACCAGCTGGCCGTCCGCGCCGACCACGCCGATCGTCTGGTCGGACACCACGATGTCGCCGCTGTGCACGCCGCCCGGGACGTCGGTCAGGGTGCGCACCGTGCCCGAGTAGATGCCGATCAGGCCGGCCTGGGCCTGGTTGGCCGGGCTGGCGTCCAGCCAGTTCGCGAAGCCGGACGCGTCGTGGAAGGCGACGCCCGGCGGCGTGGCCAGCCCGACGTGGCTCATGTAGTCGAGGACGTTGCCCACGGCGTGCGGCTCGCCGGGCGCGCCGGCACTGTCGTTCGTGGCGTAGGTGGCCAGCTGCGGGGCGAGCGGGGACGACCACAGCGGCGAGCCGGTTGCCGCGGCAGGTTGCCCGCCGAAGGACGCCGCCACGTGCTGGTCGGCCGAGTCGTAGTCGTCGACGCACTGCTTCACCAGCGAGTTCACGTCCTGCAGCAGCTTGAGCAGCAACTGCAGCGAGCTGACCTGATGGCCCTGCATCACCGTGTTCTGGCCGGCCACGGTGGTCCCGATCGTCGCGAAGGACGTCGGCGCCACGATCATCGACTCGAGGTCGAGCACGACGTTCATCGCCGAGACGATGATGCCGCCGACGTTGCCGACCGTGGAGCGCACCGCCTCCGGGCGCACCGTGTATTGGGCGTTGCTTGCCGTCATGTCCGGCAGCGTAGGTTCGCGGCCGCCCCGCGTTGGACGGCAAAACTACCCACGAGGACCACGGCCGAAGTGACCAGACTGAGCGACATGACGGCACTCGTCGAACGCGGCCGGCGCGCGGCCCTGCCCGAGCTGCCGGCCGGCGAGATCCAGCTGCAGGCGCCGCCGATGCTGCCGCGCGGCTCGAACCAAGGCCCGATCCAGCTGATGTTCTTCCTGCCGATGATGCTCGGCATGGGGGCGATGTCGTTCGTCTACATCGGCCGCTCCGGTGGTCCGATGACCTGGATCTTCGGGGCCCTCTACGCCAGCGCGATGGCCGGCATGATCGTGATGTCGCTGTCGCGCGGCGGAATGGCCAAGAAGGCGCAGATCAACGACGACCGCCGCGACTACGCGCGCTACCTGGGGTCGCTGCGCCAGCAGGTCCGCGACGTGGCGGATCGGCAGCGCACGGCGCTGACCACGGCGCACCCCGCGCCGGCCGACCTGTGGACGTTCGCGGGTGGCACCCGGATGTGGGAGCGGCGCCGCTCCGATCCCGACTTCGGCCGGGTCCGCGTGGGCACCGGACCGCAACGGCTGGCCACCCCGCTGCGCGCCCCGCAGACCGCCCCGCTCGAGGACCTCGACCCGGTGTCGTCCACGGCGCTGCGGCACTTCATCCGCACGTACGCCACCGTGCCGTCCTTGCCGATCGCGAGCTCGCTGCGCTCGTTCGCCCAGGTGGAGATCACCGGCGACAGGGGTCCGGCCCTGGACCTGGCCCGTGCCGTGGTCGGCCAGCTCGCCACGTTCCACGCCCCGCGCGACGTCCGGCTGGCGTTCTGCATCGCCGACGACCGTCTCGCCGACTGGGACTGGGCCAAGTGGCTGCCGCACGCGCAGGCCACCGAACGCAGCGACGGCGCCGGCCCGGCCCGACTGGTGGCCGGCAACCTGGACGAGCTGGCCGCCCTGCTCGGCACCGAGCTGGGCGACCGCCCGTCGTTCACCAAGCAGGACGGCATGGGCTACGACGACGCGCACATCGTCGTGGTGGTCGACGGCGGGCGGACCTACGGCGACACCCGGCTGACCGGCCGCTACGGCGTGACGATGGTCGACGTCGGCCACCAGGTGCCCAGCGCCACGGTGAGCCCGCTGCGGCTCAGCCTGCACGTGAGCGCCGAGCGGCTGGGCATGATCACCGAGGACGGCATCGCCCTGCTCGGCGCCGCGGACCGGCTCACCGCCGCCGAGGCCGAGGCACTGGCCCGCCAGCTCGCCCCGCGGTACACGGTGACGCCGGCCCGCACCGACACGCCGCTGTCGTCCACGCTCGGGCTGCCCGCGCTGCTCGGCATCGGCGACCCCCGCGACATCGACCCGGCCGTGATGTGGCGGGCCCGCGAACCGCGCGACCGGCTGCGCCTGCCCCTGGGCGTCGACCCGGATGGGCAGACCGTCGACCTCGACCTGAAGGAGTCGGCCGAGGGCGGCATGGGCCCGCACGGGCTGGTGATCGGCGCGACCGGGTCCGGGAAGAGCGAGTTGCTACGCACGCTGGTGACCGGGCTGGCCGTCACGCACTCCCCCGAGAACGTCAACCTGGCGCTGATCGACTTCAAGGGCGGCGCGACGTTCGCCGGGCTGTCCGGGCTGCCGCACACCTGCGCGGTGATCACCAACCTGGCCGACGACCTGGCGCTGGTCGACCGGATGGCCGACGCGCTGCGCGGCGAGATGATGCGCCGCCAGGAGCTGCTGCACGCCTCGGGCAACTACGCCTCGGTGCGCGACTACGAGAAGGCGCGCGCCGCCGGGGCGCAGCTGGCCCCGCTGCCCGCGCTGCTGGTGATCATCGACGAGTTCAGCGAGCTGCTGTCCAGCCGGCCCGAGTTCATCGACCTGTTCGTGATGATCGGTCGCCTCGGCCGCAGCCTGGCCATCCACCTGCTGCTGGCCTCGCAGCGTCTGGAGGAGGGCCGGCTGCGCGGGCTGGACAGCCACCTGTCCTACCGGATCGGGCTGCGCACGTTCTCGGCCGCCGAGAGCCGCACCGTGCTCGGCGTGCCCGACGCGTACGAGCTGCCGGCCGTCCCCGGCTCGGCGTTCCTGAAGATGGACACCGCCAAGCTGGTGCGGTTCAAGGCGGCCTACGTGTCGGGAGACCTGCCGGCGCGGGGACAGTCCAACGGCGTCGTGGCGCCGCGCCGCCTCGCCCCGTTCACGCTGCGCCCGGTGCCCGACCAGCCCGCGCCGACGCCGGCCGTGGAAGGCTCCGCGGCGCCCAAGGCGCTGCGGTCGGGCAACGGCACCGGCCCGTCGGTCATGGACGCGATGATCACGCCGCTGGCCGGCAAGGGTGCGCCCGTCCACCAGATCTGGTTGCCGCCGCTGGACGAGCCGCCGACCCTGGACGCGCTGCTGCCGCCGCTGGGCGTCGACCCCGAACGTGGGCTGACCGCGCTGGGCTGGGGCGGCAACGGACGGCTGGTCGTACCGGTGGCTCTGGTCGACAAGCCGTTCGAGCAGCGCCGTGACCTGTACTGGGCCGACCTCGCCGGCGCGGCCGGGCACGTGATCGTGTGTGGCGCGCCGCAGAGCGGCAAGAGCACCCTGCTGCGCAGCCTGATCGGCATGCTGGCCCTGACGCACACCCCGCGCGAGGT
>DASXYE010000266.1:0-7326 GCA_036502695.1 Jatrophihabitantaceae bacterium | reverse complement strand
GACCTGACCGGCGAGCTGCGCCGCCAGCTCAAGCCGTTGGGCAAGCAGGCCGAGATCGCCCGCCGGGCGGCCGGTATCCAGGCCGAGCTGCGCGATTCGCGGCTGCGCCTGCTGGCCGACGACCTGGTCGGCCTGCGCGGTGAGCTCGACCGCGAGGTGGCCGACGAGGAGGCGATCCGGGGGCGGCGCACCCAGGTCGAGGCGGGGCTGACCGAGGTCCGCGGCCGCGAGTCGGCGCTGGAGCAGGCGCTGGCCGCCGACGCCCCGCTGCTGGCCAAGGCCCAGGAGACCTGGTACCGCCTGTCCGCGCTGGAGGAGCGCTTCCGGGGCACCGCGTCGCTCGCCGCCGAGCGGGCCCGGCTGCTGGCCGCGGAACAGACCGACGCGCGCACCGGCCGCGAGCCCGAGGCCATGGAGGTCGAGGCGGCCGAGATTCGCGAACGCGAGGAAAGCCTGCAGGCCGAGCTGGACGCTGCCCGCGCCACGCTCACCGAGGCGGTGTCGAGCCGCCAGGAACTCGAACGACGGCTGACCGACGCCGAGCGGGCCCTGGTCGCGGCCGCCCGCGCGGTGGCCGACCGGCGCGAGGGGCTGGCCAAGCTGGCCGGCCAGGTGAACGCCATGCGCACCCGGGCCACCGCCGCGGCTGACGAGATGGCTCGGCTGGCCACTGCCGCCGACGAGGCCCGACAGCGGGCGTCCGCGGCCGAGGCGGCGCTGGATCAGCTGCAGGCCCAGGTCGGCGTCCTCGACGAGGGCGAGGTCGGCCTGGACGAGCGGCACGAGGCGGCTGTCGCCGCGCACGAGCAGGCCGAGGCCCGCAAGCGCGAACTGGTCCAGGCCGAACGCGATGCCGAGCGGGAACGCTCGACCTGGACGGCCCGCCGTGACGCCCTGGCCATGGGGCTGACCCGCAAGGACGGGGCCGGGGCATTGCTCGCGGCGGGCTCGCGCCTGCCGGGTGTGCTCGGGTCGGTAGCCGCGCTGCTGACCGTCGAGAGCGGGCACGAGGCGGCCCTGGCCGCGGCCCTGGGGGCCGTCGCCGAGGCGGTTGCCGTCGCCTCGCCGGACGACGCCACCGCCGCCCTGGAGTTGCTGAAGGCCGACGACGCCGGCCAGGCCGGCCTGGTCATCGGCGGCGCGCCGTCTCGACTGGACCGCGGCCGCTGGCCGGCCCTGCCCGGCGACGCCCGCTGGGTCGTCGACCTGGTCCGCGCCCCGGACGCGCTGCGCGGCGCCGTCGAGAACGCGCTGGATCGCGTCGCCACGGTGGCCGATCTGGACGCGGCCCGCCGCCTCGTCGGCACCTACCCGGACGTGCGTGCGGTAACGCCGAGCGGTGACGTGCTGGGCGCGGGCTGGGCGGCCGGGGGATCGGCGTCCACGCCGAGCGCCATCGAGGTGCAGGCCGCCGTCGACGAGGCGCAGCAGAAGGCCGACGAGGCCAGCGCCCGGCACGAGCGACTGCACGCCGCGCTGGCCGAGGCGACGCAGCGGGCCGACGCGCTGAGCCTGGACGTCGAGATCGCGCTGGAGGCGCTGAACGAGTCCGACGCGCGGCTGTCGGCCGTCGCCGAGCAGCTCGCCGAGCTGGGCCAGGCCGCCCGGTCGGCCACCGCGGAGGCATCCCGGCTGGAGCAGGCCCGCAGCGACGCCGAGCAGGCCCGCGACCGCGACCTGGCCGGGCTGAACGAGATGGAAGAGCGGCTGCACCTGGCCGAGACCGACCCCGGTGAGGACGAGCCGTCCAGCGAGGACCGAGACACGCTGCAGACCGAGGTGGCCGCGTCCCGGCAGGGCGAGATGGAGGCCCGGCTGGCCGTGCGGACCGGCGAGGAGCGGGTGCGCGCCCTGTCCGGCCGGGCCGACCAGCTGATGCGGGCCGCCGAGATCGAACGCGAGGCCCGGCGCCGGCAGCAGGCCGCCCGCGAGGCGCGAGCCCGAGGCGCGGTCGTGTCCGGTGCGGTGCGCGACGCCGCCCAGGCCGTCCTGACCAAGATCGCGGTATCGGTGCAACGGGCCTCCGCCGAGCGCGACGAGGCCCAGCAGGCCCGGGTGGTGCGCGAGGGCGAGTTGCTCGCCGTGCGTGGCGAGACGCGTCGCCTCGACGAGGAGCTGTCGCGGCTGACCGACGCCGTGCACCGCGACGAGATCGCCCGGGCCGAACAACGGCTGCGCATCGAGCAGCTCGAGACCCGGGCCGTCGAGGAGTACGGGGTCGAGATCGAGGCGCTGCTCGCCGAGTACGGCCCGGATCAACCGTGCCCGGCCAGCGCGCTGGAGATGGCCGAGTACGAGCAGGCCAAGGAGCGCGGCGAGATGGTCGTCGCGCCGCAGCCCGGACCGTTCGACCGGCCCACCCAGGAGAAGCGCGCCGCCCGCGCCGAACGCGATTTGGCCTTGCTGGGCAAGGTGAATCCGCTCGCGCTCGAGGAGTTCGCCGCCCTGGAGGAACGCCACCAGTTCCTGTCGACGCAGCTGGAGGACCTCAAGGCCACCCGCCGCGACCTGATGACCGTCGTCAAGGAAGTCGACGACCGCATCCTCGAGGTGTTCACCAGCGCCTACAACGACGTGGCCCGCGAGTTCGAGATCGTGTTCGCCACGCTGTTCCCGGGCGGTGAGGGACGCCTCGTGCTGACCGAGCCGGACGACATGCTGATGACCGGCATCGAGGTCGAGGCCCGTCCACCCGGCAAGAAGGTCAAGCGGTTGTCGCTGCTGTCCGGCGGCGAGCGCTCGCTGACCGCCGTGGCTCTGCTGGTCGCGATCTTCCGCGCCCGGCCCAGCCCGTTCTACGTCATGGACGAGGTCGAGGCGGCCCTGGACGACGTGAACCTGGGCCGGCTGATCGGGCTGATCGGCGAGCTGCGAGCCAGCAGCCAGATCATCGTCATCACGCACCAGAAGCGGACGATGGAGATCGCCGATGCCCTCTACGGCGTGACGATGCGCGGTGACGGCATCACCCAGGTGATCAGCCAGCGACTGCGCGACGACGCCGGTGCCGACGCCGACGCCGAGCCCGAACGGGAACCGGCCGGCGCCACTGCGTGACGATTGCCGTACCCGAGCAGGACGGCACAACTGGATCGCGTACCTTGTCGGGGTGACTGTCAAGGCACTTGTCCGCGCAACTTCTCACCGGTCTCATTTTCTCGGGCTCGCGGCCACCGCGCTGACCGCCGCCGTGGTTCTCTCGGCCTGTTCGTCCAGCGGCGGCAAGGGCGGGGACTCGACGCCACCGACCGTGCCCGGTTCGGGGGCCAGCACCCAGTCCGGCGGCGCCTCGGGCAGCGGCACGCCCAGCAGCAGCGCGTCCACCTCGGCCAAGCCACGGCTGCCGCGCAAGCCGGTCCACGTGAGCCTGTTCCAGGGCGACGGGCAGACCTACGGCGTCGGCATGGCGATCATCGCGCAGTTCTCCAAGCACGTCCCGACCAGCGCGCACGCGTTCAACAAGGCCGTGACGGTCAAGGTGAACGGCAGCCCGGCGAAGGGCGCCTGGTTCTGGGTGAAGTCCAACACGGGCTATCTCATGGAAGCCCAGTACCGGATGCAGAACTACTGGCCCGCGCACTCGAAGATCGAGATGAACATGCCGCTCAAGGGCGTTGACGCCGGTGCTGGCCTGGCGTTCGACGACAGCCTCACCCTGTCGCTGAACATCGGGGCGGCGCACGTGTCGAAGGTCGACGGCAGTAACGAGCGGATGGTCGTGACCTCCGACGGCCGTCCGGTCAAGACGCTTCCGGTCTCGCTGGGCAAGGCGGAAACACCGACCTATCTCGGCACCAAGGTCGTCATGGAGAAGAAGAACCCGCAGCTGATGGTGAGCGCGCCCGGTGAGTCGAATCCGTACTCGTTGAAGGTGCCCTGGTCGGTTCGGGTGACCTTGGACGGCGAGTTCGTGCACTCGGCCAGCTGGAACGGCGGCAACATCGGCAGCCGCAGCACGTCGCACGGCTGCACGAACCTCAACACCGGCGACGCCCAGTGGTTCTACAACTTCTCGAGGCTCGGCGACGTGGTCACGTACGCGAACACCCAGACCAACAACGTGATGCCGTCCTGGGACGGTTGGGGTTGGTGGAACGTGCCGTGGACCGAGTGGGTCCAGGGCAACCTGCTCAAGAACTAGGCAGGTGCCGGCGCCTGCAAGGATGACCCGGTGATTGTTCTCTGGATCGTCCTGGCGATCGTCGTGGTCGCGGCGATCGCTATCGCCGGACTCGTCATTGCCCGTCGCCGGCCGGGCCCGGCCGAGACCCGCCCGGACACGCGACCGGCGCCGTCGCGTCGGGTGCCGACCCCCGTCGAGCCGGTCCCGCCGGTCGAGGCGCCGGTCGCCGCTGAAGAGCCGTCGGCTCCGACGCTGGAGACGCCCGAGCCGACGGCCGGCCGGTTGCAGCGGTTGCGGTCCCGGCTGGCCCGGTCGCAGTCGACGCTCGGGCGGGGCCTGCTGGCGGTGCTGTCGCGCGGGCAGCTGGACGACGACGCGTGGGACGAGGTCGAGGCGGCACTGCTCACCGCCGACGTCGGGGTGGGCGCCACCACCGAGATCGTCGAACGGCTGCGTACCCGCACGCGAGTGCAGGCCACCCGCAGCCCGGACGAGCTGCGCGCGCTGCTGGCCGACGAGCTGGTCACCGCGCTGCGTCCGGAGCTCGACCGCTCGCTGCATACGACCCCGCACGACGGCCGGCCGGCGGTGCTGCTGGTCGTCGGGGTGAACGGCACCGGCAAGACCACCACCTGCGGCAAGCTGGCCCGGGTGCTGGTCGCCGACGGGCACACCGTGCTGCTCGGGGCGGCCGACACGTTCCGGGCGGCCGCCGCCGACCAGCTGCAGACCTGGGGCTCGCGGGTCGGCGCGCAGACGGTGCGCGGCCCCGAGGGCGGCGATCCGGCCAGCGTGGCGTTCGACGCGGTGCGCGAGGGCGCCGAGCAGAAGGTCGACACCGTGCTGATCGACACGGCCGGGCGGCTGCACACCAAGACCGGCCTGATGGACGAGCTGGGCAAGGTCAAGCGGGTGGTCGAACGGCAGGGCCCGGTCGACGAGACTCTGCTCGTGCTGGACGCCACCACCGGGCAGAACGGGCTGACCCAGGCCCGGGTGTTCACCGAGGTCGTCGACGTCACCGGCATCGTGCTCACCAAGCTCGACGGCACCGCCAAGGGCGGCATCGTGCTCAGCGTGCAGCGCGAGCTGGGCGTTCCGGTCAAGCTGGTCGGTCTGGGCGAGGGCGCCGACGATCTGGCCCCGTTCGACCCGGCCCAGTTCGTCGACGCATTGCTCGGCTGACCACACCGTCGACAGCGACTTTGCCCCTCGACGGCACGCTGCGGGCGGCCGTCAGCGGGCACCCGAGGGGCGAAGTGGGCCGGGAACGAACCCCTTACGCTGAGGTCCGGCGCAATGGCGCGAGGAGGTCTACGTCCACATGAAGGCGTTGTACAAGGCGGGGGCGGCCCCGGGCCTGGAGCTGGTCGACCGGCCCGAGCCGGACGTCGGTCCGGGCGAGGTCAAGATCCGGGTGCTGCGTACCGGCATCTGCGGCACCGATCTGCACATCGAGGCGTGGGACGACTGGGCGGCCGGGGCGATCGCCGCGCCGCTGATCCCGGGCCACGAGTTCGCCGGCGAGGTGGTCGCGGTCGGCGCCGGCGTGCGTGACGTCAACGTCGGCGACCTCGTCTCGGGCGAGGGGCACGTGGTGTGCGGCACCTGCCGCAACTGCCGGGCCGGGCGGCGGCACCTGTGCATCCGCACGATGGGCGTCGGGGTGAACCGCGACGGTGCCTTCGCCGAGTACGTCGTGATCCCGGAGAGCAACGTCTGGGTCCAGCCCGCGGGCTTCGACCCCGACCTGGCCGCGATCTTCGACCCGTTCGGCAACGCCGTGCACACCGCGCTGCAGTTCCCGGTGGTGGGCGAGGACGTGCTGATCACCGGCGCCGGTCCGATCGGGCTGATGGCCGCTGCCGTGGTGCGACACGTCGGCGCGCGGTTCGTGGTGATCACCGATGTCAGCGAGCCGCGCCTGGAGCTGGCCCGCCGGCTGGGCGTCGACCTCGCCGTGAACGTCGCCACGAGCAGCATCGTTGACGCGCAACGGCAGCTCGGCATGGTCGAGGGCTTCGACGTCGGCCTGGAGATGAGCGGCCACTCGTCCGCGCTGCCCGAGATGATCACGAACATGAACCACGGCGGGCGGATCGCGATGCTCGGCCTGCCCAGCTCGTCCATCGACATCGACTGGGCGAAGGTGGTCACGCACATGATCACGATTCGCGGTGTGTACGGCCGGGAGATGTTCGAGACGTGGTACGCGATGAGCGCGCTGCTGCGATCGGGGCTGGACATCTCGGCGGTGATCACCGACCGGTTCCCGGCCACCAGCTGGCGGGAGGCGTTCGCGACCGCACGCAGCGGCAAGGGCGGCAAGGTCGTCCTCGACTGGACGGAGGTCTGACGTGTACGGAGGGGTGAAGGCGGAACTCGCAGAGACGCTCGACGAGATTCGCACAGCCGGGCTGTACAAGGCGGAGCGCGAGCTGGCGTCACCCCAGTCGGCGCACGTGCGCTCGAACGGCGCCGACGTCCTGAACTTCTGCGCGAACAACTACCTGGGGCTGGCCGATCATCCCGTCCTGATCGCGGCCGCCAAGAATGCGTTGGACGACTGGGGATTCGGCATGGCCAGCGTGCGGTTCATCTGCGGCACGCAGACCCAGCACACGGCGCTAGAGCAGCGACTCGCAGCCTTCCTGCATACCGAGGCGACCATCCTGTACTCCTCGTGCTTCGACGCGAACGGCGGCGTGTTCGAGGTATTGCTGGACGAGCGCGACGCGGTGATCTCCGACGAGCTGAACCACGCGTCCATCATCGACGGGGTCCGGCTGTGCAAGGCCGCGCGCTATCGCTACCGCAACCGGGACATGGCCGATCTCGAGGCGCAGCTGACCGCCGCGGCGGGTGCGCGGCGCCGGATGATCGTCACCGACGGCGTGTTCTCGATGGACGGCTACCTGGCCCCGCTCGACGAGATCTGCAGCCTGGCTGAGCAACACGACGCGCTGGTGATGGTCGACGACTCGCACGCTGTCGGGTTCATGGGTCCGACCGGGGCGGGGACGCCGGAGCTGTTCGGGGTGCAGGACCGCGTCGACATCGTCACCGGCACGCTGGGCAAGGCGCTGGGCGGCGCGTCCGGGGGATACGTCAGCTCGCACGCCGAGATCGTCGAGCTGCTGCGGCAGCGGTCGCGGCCGTACCTGTTCTCGAACGCGGTGGCGCCGGCGGTGGTGGCCGGCTCG
>DASXYE010000265.1:0-6296 GCA_036502695.1 Jatrophihabitantaceae bacterium | reverse complement strand
GCGAGGCCCGAAAGATCGCCGCGCTGCTGCGAGCCTTCGCCGACAATCTCGATCCGGGCTAGCGCGAATCTGCTTGTGGACCCCTCGCAGGCTCGGGGTCCAACGCAGATCCGCACCGCTCCTTCGTCGCGGGCCGCGTCGCGGCGGCGGGCTCTTCGCGCGAGCGCTCATCGCCCGGTTGTTGCGTTAGCTGTGGTCGCTTCCCGCTCTCGCGGGCGGTGGGTCGCTTCAGCGCAGCGCGGGTGCTGTTGGGGTGAGGCCGGCTGCGAAGGCCCGGTCGAGCAGGGCTGCCGCGGCGGCGTAGCCCTCGTTGCCGAGGTCGCGGGTGAACTCGTTGACGTAGAGGTCGATGTGCTGACGTTGCACGTCCGGTGACATCTCGTCGGCGTGCTCGGCGATGTAGGCCGCCGAGGCGGACGGATGGGCCCAGGCGTATTCGACGGACGCGCGCACCACCGCGGCCAACGCGGCGGCGTCCAGCGACCGGCGGGCCAGGATCGCCCCGAGCGGGATGGGCAGCCCGGTGTCGGACTCCCACCACTCGCCCAGATCCACCAGCGCGGACAGCCCGTAGGACGGGTAGGTGAACCGGGCCTCGTGGATCACCAGACCGGCGCCGTAGTGCCCGTCGCGCACGCCCGGCATGATCGACGTGAACGGCACCACCTCGATGCGTGCCGGTTGCTGCCCGGACGCCCACAACCGGAACAGCAGGTACGCGGTCGAGCGCTCGCTCGGCACCGCCACCACCTGGCCGTCCACAGTGGACACATCACCCCGGGTCAGGACGAGCGGGCCGCAGCCCCGGCCCAACGCCCCGCCGCTGGGCAACAATGTGTACTGGTCCAGCAGCCACGGCAGAGCTGCGTAGGACACCTTGACGACGTCGTGCTCGCCCTTCTCGGCGGCGATGTTCGTGACGTCGATGTCGGCGTACGTGACGCCGATCCCCGGCGCGTCGGGGATCAGCCCGTGCGCCCACGCGTGGAAGACGAACGTGTCGTTGGGGCACGGCGAGTAGGCGACGTCCATCTAGAGCGGCTCCTTCGTGATCGCGGCGAACGCCTCGGTCAACGCGTGCAGCGCCTCGGGTATTCGCCAGGACGCGCGATTGCGGGGGCCGACGGTGTTGCTGATCGTCCGGATCTCGGCGAACGGCACCCCGTGCCACGCCGCCGCCGTGGCAACCCCGAAGCCTTCCATCGCCTCGGCGACGGCGTCGGGGTGCCGGGCCAGCAAGGCCGCCGTGGTGACCGCCGTGCCGGTTACGGTCGACACGCTCAGCACGGCGCCGGTGATCGCCCGGGTCGGCGCCGCGAACCTGGCCACCAGCTCGGCCGGCACGTCCAGGGCGGTGACGCCGATGGGTTCGAAGCCGTCCGCGGTCTCGACGCCCAGGTCGGCGGCCACGATGCGCGATGCGACCACCACCGTACCCAGGGGTATGTCGAAGCCACCGGCGATGCCCGCGCTCACGACCACGTCGTAGCGATCAGCGGCGAGTGCGGCCGAGGTCGCGGCGGCTGCGGCGGCCGGACCGATGCCGGCGACCACGGTGTCGACGGTCGAGCCGGTCGAGTCGACACCGGCGCGCACGGCATCGGCCTCGGCGGCGACGGCGGTAACGGCGAGCAGCCTCACGGCTGGGGATGGCCCGGCGCCACACTGCCCGGCGGCCGGTTGCCCGGCGGCAAGGCCCGGGGGACAGCGGTGGACCGCCTGATCGCCCGGTTGCGCAGGAAGACCAGCACGCAGCCGGCCGCGATGATCGAGGCCGCCACCCAGAAGCCCAGCGAGCCCTCCTTGGACGGCAGCAGCACGCCGATCGCGGCCCCGAATACCCAGGCCAGCTGTAGGAATGTCTCGGACCGGGCGAATGCGCCGGACCGCAGCGACTCGATGATGTCGCGCTGGATCACCGAGTCGAGGGCCATCTTGCCCAGCCCGTTGGTGGTCGAGCAGACGACCATGCACATCACGGCGAACGGGATGGAGAACAGGACCGCGGTGAGCACGCACGTCACGGTGGCGATGGCCGCGTTGACCAGGATCAGCCGTTCGGGATGCGCGAACTTCAACCGGGCGCCGAGGCCGCTGCCGAGGAAGCTGCCGATGCTCGAACCGAAGACGATGCCGCCGAGCGCGGCCGCCGCCTGCCAGCCGTGCCGGGTCGCCTCGATGTGGAAGACGAGGAAGATCGTCAAGAATCCGGCCAGGAACCGCAACATCGCCTCGCCCTGCAGCGAGGTGATCACCGGGGCCGCGAAACCGCGCTTGGCCCAAGCCTGCACGCGCCGGACCAGCGGTCCGCGCGCGCCGGACTCGGAGCGTGGCTGACGCGGCGGAACGGCCGAACTGACCGTGTCGATCTGCTTGGGCAACCGGACGGCGAAGAAGGCGCACACGCAGAACGCCAGTGCGGTGACGTACAGGCCGGTCGAGTAAGAGTTGCCGGTGGCCTTGATGACCAGGCCGATGAAGCCGCCGCCGATGATGCCGGCGGCCAGGCTGAAGATCTGGATCCGGGAGTTCGCCTCGACGAGCGTCATCCCGGGCGGCACGAGCCGGGGCGCGGCCGACGCGCGGATCACCGCGTACGCCTTGGACAGCACCAGCGAGCCCAGCGCGCACGGGTAGAGCACCAGCAGGTCCTTCGGATGCTGGGCCATGATCGCGGCGAGCAGGGCCCGGCCGATCGCGGTGCCGGCCATCGTCCAGCGGCGGCCGTGCTGCAGGCGGTCCAGAGCCGGTCCGATCACCGGCGCGACGACGGCGAACGGCGCCATCGTGACGAGCAGGTAGAGCAGGATGTTGCCCTTCTGCGCGCTCGACGAGGCGCCGAAGAACACGGTGCTGGCCAGCGCGACGGCGATCATCGCGTCGGTGCCGTTGGACAGGACCTGGTTCCAGAGCATCGACGTGAGGCCGGACTCCTCGGCCCCGTCGGCCTTGCTGGCGGTGATCACCTTGCGGGTGACGGTGCGGGCGAGCTCGTTGCTACGGGTGACGACGGCCCGGGTCACCGTGACCTTCGGCGGCGCCCCCGGCAGCTGGGCGGTCGGATCGGGGGCACCGGGTGGTGGCGCGTCGGCGGGCGGCGGCTGGCCCTGCACGTGGTGATACGTCGGCGAGTCGTAGCTGCGCCGGGGCGGCGGCTGCGGCGGCATCCGATCGGTGGGCTGGCCCGGTGCGTAGCGCGCCGTCTCGTACCCGCGCGGCGGATAACCCTGCGGCGGCGGATAGCGCGGGTCGTAGGCCGGCGGTGGATAGGCCTGTGGCGGCGGATACTGCTGGCCGTACTCGGGCGGTGGGGCCGGCTGCGCCGGCGGGCGCGGGTTATGCGTGGTGTGCCCGGACTTGGAGAACCGCTTGCGCGGTTGCTTGCCGTCGTTTCGCCGAGCCACCCTCCCATCCTGCCGTAGCTCTGCGCCATCCGTCACAATGGATGCGTGATCGCCACGTCAGTAAAGCTTGATTCGGTCTGCGCCGCCGCCGTCGATGCCGCGCGCGCGGCCGCTGTCGAGGTCGGCGGTGACCAGGTCGGCGAAGCCGTCGGCGTCCGCGCCGAGGGTGAACGGGTCGTCACGCACGCGTTCGCGGCCACCGTGCCGGGCTACACCGGTTGGTACTGGGCAGTGTCCGTGGCTCGGGCGCCGCGCTCGAAGGCGGTGACCGTCGACGAGGTCTTGCTGCTGCCGGGCGAGGACGCACTGCTCGCCCCCGAGTGGGTGCCGTGGAGCGAGCGGCTGCGTCCGGGTGACCTGAGCCCGGGGGACCTGCTCCCCAGCGACCCCGACGACTGGCGGCTGGTGCCGGGCTACACGGCCTCCGGCGACCCCGACGTGGACGACGTCGCGTTCGAGTTGGGCCTGGGCCGCGAGCGGGTGCTGTCCCGCGAGGGCCGGATCGACGCCGCGACGCGGTGGTTCGAGGGCGACGGTGGTCCCGACACCGCGATGGCCCGCAACGCGCCGGCGCACTGCGGTACGTGCGGATTCCTGTTGCCGCTGGCCGGATCGCTGCGCGCTGGGTTCGGCGTCTGCGGCAACGAGGTGGCGGCTACCGACGGGCGCGTGGTCAGCGTCGAGTTCGGCTGCGGCGCGCACTCCGAGGCCGTCGTCGACGTGCCGCCGCTGGCCG
Source organism: Jatrophihabitantaceae bacterium (assembly GCA_036502695.1). Taxonomy (GTDB): domain Bacteria; phylum Actinomycetota; class Actinomycetes; order Mycobacteriales; family Jatrophihabitantaceae; genus DASXRA01. The sequence goes on along the minus strand of DASXYE010000265.1, from coordinate 2,156 downwards.
AGCCGGTGGGCGAAGTCTTCGACGACAGCGAGATTTTCAGCTAGCGGTTCAACGTATGGCCATGCTCGCCACTTAAGGGGGCATGACGTCGACCCAGACTCAACCGGTGTCGTTCGCTGACTTCGTCCGGCAGCGGCAGCGGGACCTGTTGCGGTTCGCCATGGTCCTCGTCGGCGGCGACGCCCAGCGGGCCGGCGACATCGTTGGCGACGTCCTCACCAACGCCTACGAGGTGTGGGACCGCATCGGCGCCGTCGACCATCCCTACGCCTACGTCCGGCGGATGATCGTCAACGAGTACCTCTCCTGGCGCGGCCGGCTCAGGCGGACGACGCTGCGCGGCGATCTCGAGCCGTACATCGGATCGGTCGCGGACGTGGCGGGTGAACATGCCGTGCGGGCCGAGCTGATCTCCCGATTGCGGACGCTGCCGCGCCAGCAGCGGGCCGCCGTCGCGTTGCGTTACTTCGAAGACCTGCCGCACGCCGACATCGCCGACATTCTCGGCTGCAATGTGGGCACCGCTCGCTCTCACATCTCGCGCGCGCTCGCCACCTTGCGCGTGGCCATGACCGAGGAGTCCTGATGCACACCACCGATGAACTGCGCGACACCTTGCGGGAACTGGCCGACGCCGCGCCGCAAACGGCGCCGATCCCGGGCGATCACGACGAGGTTGCCCGGTCGGCCAAGCCGTCACGACGGTCGTCACGTCTGGTCCGGTTCGGTGCCCCGGCTCTGGCTGGGGCCATGGTGGCCGGCGTGGTGGCCGGGGTCGTGGCGCTCAGCTCCGCGACGCACCGGACCGCGCAGCCCGGCAAGTCATCGACGGCCACGCCGAGGCCGGCGCACCTGCCGCAGGCCGGCCCGATGTCGCTGACCACGACGGTGTTCGACGTCGTCGGCATGCCGGGAGCGACGGTCGGCGGGGTGATGGCGGACGGCAAGAGCCAGCGCCGGTATGTGAGCTTCGATACCTTCCGCGACGACAGCAACCAGGCCGACGTTCAGGTCTGGGCGCGCGAGCAGTGGACCCCGACCCGCCCGGCCGGCGCGCAGGACGTGAGCATCCACGGCCAGCCGGGTTTCTACGGCCGGTTCGCGGTGCCGAGCAACGGCAAGGTGGTAGCGCTCGCGTGGCAGTACGAGCCGGGTGCTTGGGCTGTCGTGACGGCCTGGAACAAGTCCGCGACCAAGGCTGATCTGGTCCGCTTCGCTTCGGCGGTACGGACCGGGCAGCACATCCCGGCGCGCCTGCCGTTCAAGCTGACCGGCCTGCCACCGGGCGGCAAGCTCACCGCGCTGGAGTGGCGACTGGGTGCCGGACGCCAGAGCGCCGGTGGCGGCCTGACCATCTCCTATCCCGGTCGGCACGGCGTGCTGGTGATATCGGTCGATCCGCTGTCCGCAGGGGAGTTCGGCAAGCCGACCACGATCGGCGGCAAGCGGGTGTGGGTGGACGGACGGGTGCTGGAGATTGCCGGTCCCGGGGTAAGCCGGGCCATTCTCGAACCCACCACGCCGGACTACAGCAACGACATCGACCTGTTCAGCGCGGCCGAAACCGAGTCGATCGTCGCTGGGCTCACGTTCGCGCCGAACGTCAAGGACCCGGGCACTTGGTTCGACGCGACGTCGGCTCTGCCGTAAGCCCGCCCTAGCGGGTGCGGCCCTCGCCGCGGTGCTTGCGGACGAGGACCAGCCCGACCAGCCCGAGGATCCAGCCGGCCAGGCACGTCCACAGCCAGACGCGGTGGCCGTGCCGCCCGAGCCAGTCGTAGAACGGCAACAGCGCGACGAAGGCGACGAACCACAACCCGGTGCCGATCAGCACGACGCGCCGGCTGTCCACCTGCACCGGTTCGGGCGGAGTCTTCAACTCCTTCTTCGTCACAATGCGGCAGGCTACGTGGGTGCTGGTCGAGTCGCTCGGAGCGGGGCCGCCGCCGGATGAGGTGGTGCGCCGGCTGGCCGGACGTCCGGGGCTGGTGTGCCTGTGGGGCGCCTGGGCCGGTGGCGGGGCCGTCCTGGCCTGCGACCCGGTGCGGGTGGCCGCCGACCCTCGCGTCCTGTCCGACCTTGCCCCGCGACGGCACGCTGACGAGGGCACGCTGCGTGCCGCAGAGGGGCAACGTCGGGATGTTGTGGGCGGCGGG
>DASXYE010000264.1:0-4980 GCA_036502695.1 Jatrophihabitantaceae bacterium | reverse complement strand
GGCCGTCTTCCCGGACGTCGCGGACGTGGACCTGCGGCCGCTGCGCTCGCCGGCCCTGCATCGGCGCATCGTCGCGGTGACCCGGTCGAGGGCGGCGGCCCGTCCGGTCGTTCAGGCCGTGCTGAATGCGATTGACGCCGGACGCCACGATTGAGGGCATGATCGCGATCCGCCGCATCGGCGCCGACGACTGGCAGCTGCTGCGCGCGACTCGGCTGGCCGCCCTCAAGGATGCGCCCGAGGCGTTCGAGTCGACGTACGCGGATGCGCTCGGCTTCGACGAGGCGCGGTGGCGTCGGCGGGCCGAGCAGATCCCGACGTTCCTGGCCTTCGATGGCGCCGACCCGGTCGGCATGGCCGGCGGATACCCGGAAGAGCACCGGCCCGGAACCCGCGACCTGATCTCGATGTGGGTGTCGCCGACCGTGCGCGGGCGGGGCGTGGCCGGACAACTCATCGACGCCGTGGCCGGCTGGGCGCGCGACGACGGGGCGGCCGAGCTGAGCCTGTGGGTCGTGGTCGGCAACGCCACGGCACGAGGCGTGTACGACCGGGCCGGGTTCGTCGCGACCGGCGACCAGCAACCGGTGAAGGGTGACGACCACCGCGTCGAGGAGCGCATGGTCCTGGCGCTGCGCTGACCGATTGTGCAACGCTCGGCCGTCTCACGCGGCCCAAAGTTGCACGATCGGGGAATCATGCGCTGGTTGGCGGTACCTGTCCTCGCCCTCGCTTTGCTCACCCCGGCGGCCGCGTGGGCGGCGCCGACCCATCACGACGGCGGGGCGCGGATCGTCCGGGACGAGTACGGCGTGCCGCACGTCTACGCGAGCACCGAGCGCGCCCTGTTCTTCGGCAACGGGTACGCCCAGGCGCAGGACCGGCTGTGGCAGGCCGACCTGGTCCGCCGCACCGCCACGGGCACGCTGGCCGAACTCCTCGGCCCCGGCGCCGACAACGCCAACGTCGACGGCGACACGTACTGGCGCACCTACACCGGCGGGCAAACGCACCTGCACCAGCTGGTGGCCGGCCTGGACCGGCACAGCCGCACCGCCGTCGACGCCTTCGTGGCCGGCATCAACGCCTGGATCGCCGAGGCCACCCGCACCGGTGCGTTGCCGCTCGAGTACGCGGGCACGCACAGCCCGCCCAGACCGTGGACGGCCGAGGACGTCGCCGCCGTCGGCATGCTCTCGATCGTGCAGATCGGCACGAACGGTTCCGACGAGCTGACCAACGCCGCGACGCTGGCCGACCTGACGACCCGGCTCGGGGCCGCCCAGGCCGTCAAGGCGTTCGCCGACACGCACTGGCGCGACGACCCGAGCGCACCGACCACCATCCCCGGGCGCGCCCACCACGCCGGGCCGGTCGCGGCCACACGTCCCACGATCGCGATCGACCCGACGGCGCTGCGCCTGCAGCGGGCCGCCCAGCAGTCTCTGCAGCGACTGGGCCTGGACGAGGTTGGCCACTCGAACGCGATCGCGCTGTCCGGCCGGCTGACTCGAAGCGGCCACCCGCTGCTGCTCGGCGGCCCGCAGATCGGGTACAGCGTCCCGCAGGGCTTCGTCGAGATCGGCCTGCACGGCGCGGGTTACGACGCCACCGGCGTGGCCCTGGCCGGGACGCCGGCGGTCACGATCGGCGTCGGCCGCTCGTTCGCCTGGACGGTGACCAGCGGCGGCGACGACAACCAGGACTGGTACGCCGAACAAACCGATCCCGGCCATCCCGGCCAGTACTTCTACAAGGGGGCGTGGCGGCCGTTCGCGTGCCGTCCCGAGACGATCGTCGTGGCGGGCGCGGCGCCGGTGTCGATCACGAGCTGCGCGTCCGTGCACGGGCCGGTGCTCGGCCAGCAAGGGCCGACCGCGCTCGCCCTGGCCGATGCCACCCGCGACCGGATCGGCGACACCATAAGGGGATTCCTGGCCATCGACCGGGCGTCGTCGCTCGGCCAGTTCCTCGATGCCGGTCGGCAGATCGGCGGCAGCATCAACCTGACCTACGCCGACTCACGGCACATCGCCTACGCGCACGTGGGTCCGGTGCCGATCCGCGCTCGCGGCGACGACCCGTTCCTGCCGCATCCCGGCGACGGCTCGGACGATTGGCGCGGCTTCATCGCCCGTGACCGGATGCCGCTGGTCGTCGACCCGAGTACAGGCTGGCTGGCCAACTGGAACAACAAACCACAGCCGGGCTGGACGAATTCGAGCGACGGGTTCTGGCAGTGGGGGCCCGTCCAGCGCGTGCAGGCGATCCAGCGTCAGCTCGTGAAACTCCGGCCGCACGAGGCGACCATGGCCACGCTCGAGCACATCAACCGGGTCACCGGCGAGACGGCCGAGACACCGCCCGGCGTGGCGCACAGCGTGCTGGTGCCCGCGCTCCTGAAGCCGATGCTGGACGCGCTCGGCGGCAGCGATCCGGTGCGGCAGTTGCTGCGCGGCTGGGATCAGAGCCGGGTGGACGCCGACGGCGACGGCCACTATGACAGCCCGGCGCTGACGATCTTCACCGCCTGGTACGCCGATTTCGTCGACCGGGTGATCGTCCCGATCCTGGGCAGCGGCTACAGCGCCACCGGCGCGGACAGCGACGTGACTGCCAACCTGGTCAGCCGGCTGCTCTCCGGACGGCACGCCGCGTTGCCGTTGGCCGTCCACTACCTGCACGGGGCGTCCCTGCGCGACGCCCTCACCGCCAGCCTGGACGCCGCGACCACCCAGCTGACCAGCCGCTACGGCAGTCCGGATCCGAAGACATGGCTGACCGCCGACGTCAGCATCAACTGGTCACCGCAGGGCGCGGGAACGGTGCCGGCCACGCCGTGGATGAACCGCGGCATCTACAACCAGATCGTGTCGTTCGGGCGCCACGGGGGCATCCAGGCCGAGAACGTCGTGGCGCCCGGCCAGTCCGGCGATCCGCGCAGCCCGCACTTCGCCGATCAGCTGCAGCTGTACGCGACGTGGACGTACAAGCCGATGCGGCTGGACCGGTCCGACCTGGCCGGCCACACCACCAGCGACGTGACGATCAGTCCCGCGGTCTGACGACCTTCATTCCGGCCGATCGCGCGGCGCGGGCCAGCCGATCGTCGTAGGTCGCCAAGCCGGTCAGGTCGTCGTCGAGCAACTGGGCCGTGACCAGATGGATCGCGTCGAGCGAGCGCAGCGTGCGCCCCGACGCATTGCCAGCTGCCTCGACCACGTCGTCGTCGATGGCGACGTAGTCGAACGCGAGCAACAGATCTCGTGCATCGTCCAGCGCGGCCGGGCGGGCGCGGCGGACGGCCCGCAGCACCTCGATGCGCAGCAACGCCGAGCTGACCCAGGCTGCGTCAGCATGGTCGTCGTAGAACTGCGCGAACGCCTGGGAGTCGGATTCCGCCACGAGCAACTTGAGCGCGGCCGAGGTGTCGACGTAGAAGGCGCTCACCAGCGCTCGTCGTCGCGCTGCTCCTGGAGCGCCTCGCTCAGCCGATCGCGGCCGTCACCCGGACGCATCCGCGGTCGAAAGCCGGGACGTTCGGCTCGCCGGACACGGCCGGCGGCGGCGAGCCGTTCGAGGGCCGGGCTCGACGCCTGCTCGGTGACCGGGACGATGCGCGCGATCGGCCGTCCGTACTCAGTGACGTCGATCGTCTCGCCATGACGTACCCGCGCGAGTACTTCGCTGGTCTTGTGGCGAAGTTCGCGCAATCCCACGGCGTGCTCGTGCTCGACCGTCACCGAGAAAAGGTATCACAAAAGTGTGTCACATTAGAGCTTGACGGCGGTGAGCAGGCCGTCGCCGACGGGCAGCATCGCCGAGATCAGCCGCGGGTCGTCGCGCACCGCCTTGCCCGTCTCGCGGATCGTCACCGTCTCGGCGTCGCGGGCCGTCGTCTCGGCCACCCGGTCGTGCCACAGCGCGTCGTCGAACGCGACGATGCCGCCCGGACGCAGCAGGCGCACCGCCTGCTCGTGGTAGGTCGCGTAGGACGACTTGTCGGCGTCGACGAACACCAGGTCGTAGGCGGCGTCGGTGAGCCGGGGCAGCACCTCGGCCGCCGAGCCGTTGATGATGCGGTACCGCGTGGTGGGCACGTCCTCGTCGGTGAACGCCTCACGGGCGGCCCGCTGGTGCTCGACCTCGACGTCGACGGTGGTCAGCACGCCGTCCGGACGCATGCCGCGCAGCAGCCACAGCCCCGAGACGCCGGCGCCGGTGCCGACCTCGACCACCGCCCGCGCCCCGATCGTGGCCGCCAGCAGGCGCAGCATCGCGCCGCCGGCCGGACCGATCGGCACGCAACCGAGCTCGGCGGCCCGGGCCCGCGCGGCCACCAGCACCTCGTCCTCGGCGTGGAACGACTCGGCGTAGGCCAGGCTCGGTGCGCCCAGCATCGCTTCCACCATGCTCGGCAGGGTAGTCCGCCGGGACGCCTCGACCCGGAAGCTATCGCATCGAGTCGATGATCAACGCGAGGTCGTCCTCGGTGGTCAGCGGGTTGACGATCGCGAACCGGGTGCACACCTGCCCGCGGTGTCGGGTCGGCGTGACGAACGCGAGCTGCTCGTCGAGCAGGCGCGCGCTCCACGCGTCGTAGTCGGCCGCCGCCCAGCCCACCCGCTCGAAGATCAGCACGGTGAGGTCGGGCTCGACGAGCAGCGACAGGTGATCGGCCTTGCGGATCAGGGCCGCCCCGGCCCGGGCCACGGTCAGCGTGTGCTCCAGGGCGTCGCGGTAGGCGTCCGTGCCGTGCATGGCCAGCGAGAACCAGAACGGCAGGCCCCGGGCCCGCCGGGTCAGGTGGATCGCGAAGTCGGACGGGTTCCATTCGCCGTGGACGTTCACCGGATCGAGGTAGCCGGCGTGCTGGGTGTGCGCGGCCCGGCCCTGGCGCGGATCCCGGTAGATGAGCGCGCACGAGTCGAACGGGGCGAACAGCCACTTGTGCGGGTCGACGATGAACGAGTCGGCCAG
>DASXYE010000263.1:0-1970 GCA_036502695.1 Jatrophihabitantaceae bacterium | reverse complement strand
AAACCGGATCAGGCGCAGGTCACCTTCGCGTCGGCCCAGTCGCCGTGATCGCTGCCGTTGCCGTCGCCGCCGTCGCCCACCACCAGGTCGAGCAGCTGCGTTCCGGTGATGTCCACGTCCAGGTTCACCGACGCGGAGCTGCCGTTCAGCACCGGCGTCGTGGCCAGCGTCTTGCCGTCGGACAGCACGCTGAACGTCACCGTGCCGGCACCACCCTGCTCGTCGTCGACCCCTACCGTCGCAGTGAACCGGCTGCAGTTGCCGCCGAGATACACGGCCACGTCGCTGACCGAGTTCGTGCCGAGTCCCTTGGGATAAACCGTGCCATTGAGTGTGATGGGTTTGCCGTCGCCCGCGGCCTGCTCGCCGACCGAGGTGTCGCGCTCGACCGGCCCCCAGCCGTTGGTGGCCGAGAAGAACGGCAGGTCGCTGACGTAGACATTGCCGGTCGGCGGTGTGGCCAGGGCGTGCACGTCGCGGGTGTCGCTGAGGTCCTGCGTGCCGCCCCGCTGCTGGTAGTCGACCGTCGCGGTCAGCTGCGACAGCGCCGGCACGTCGGCCGGAGCCGTGACGTGCCAGGTGGCCTTGGCCGTCCCGCCGCCCTTGACCGAGCCGACCACCGTCGGCGTCGTCGGGGTGGCCGTCCAGCCATCCGGTACATGCAGGCCGAAGCGCAGGAACGACGCGGCCGGCGCACCGGTCGGTACGGCGAAGTTCGCCGTCACGTCGGACGCCTGGCCCGGTGTCGCCGTGTCGGGTGCGCTCAGCGCCAACGTCGCCTGGTGCGACGCCGGCATCGCATACGTCGCCTTGTCGTAACGCGGGCTGTCCACAGTGGACACCGACAGTGGCGAGGCGTACGTCCCGAACGACTCGAGCGACACGTTGCCCAGCCCGCCGGTCGAGCCGTCGGTGTTCCACACCGCGATCGCGATCGAGTTGGTGCCGTTCGGTTTGAGGATCCCGTTCGGGATGGGGTAATCGTGCTGCGGGCCGGTGTCGTTGATGTAGCGGCCGAGCTGCCAGCCGTTGACGAAGATCAGCGCCCGGTAGTGCCGGCTCGGATCGTCGGTGAGCTTGAGGCCGACCGAGGTGTCCTGACCCTTCGGGAGGTCGAGGGCGACGTTCGTGCGGTACCACGAGACGCCCGGGGTCCTGTCGGACGCCGGCAGCGTGGTGTTCGCCCAGTCGCTGTCGGGATAGCCCGGCAGCGACCAACCGGCTCGCTCGCCGTACAGCCCGCCTGTATTCATCGGACCGCGCACCGGGTCGACGAGGTCCTCGCCGCCCCGCGAACCCTGGATGCGCCAGCTGATCGAGGTGAGCGGCGACCCGGCGACGAACGCCCCGGTCAGGCCGCGCGCCTCCTTGTTCGAGTCAGCGGAGTTGTAGTCCTCGTTGTGACCCATGTTCTCGACCAGGACGGACACCTCGTTGTCGCCGTTGGCGTGCAGCACGCCCGGCGGGAACGTGAACGTGTGCGGCGACGTGGATGCCGTCCCGACGAACGTTCCGTTCACCCAGGCCGAGTACGCCCCGGCCCGTCCGGTGATGGCCGACAACAGCAGCCCGGTCGCGGTGGCCGAACCACGGAAGTGCCCGCGATACCAGACATCGCCGTGGTGGAAGCCGTAGTCGTCGGCGATCAGAACCGGCAGCGTGCCGAGCGGCGTCGTGCTGTTGGACGTCGTCTTGTCGGCCACTGGCCAGGACGAGTCGTCGAACGACGGCTGGGCCTCCGGCGTCTCTTCGGCGTGCTTCCAGTTCGTGAGCGCCGGCAGGGTGACCGCCTCCGCCCCCGACAGCGAACCCAGCCGCGAACCGCTGGACGTCGCCGATGTGGGCAACGGCTTGCCGTTCCAGGTGATCGCAGTTGCCGGGGCCGACCAGACCTCGACCGGTCCGGCGTCGGCGGTGTCGCCGGTCAGGGCCAGCGGACCGGTCAGCGTGGACGCCGAGCGCAGCAGGTG
>DASXYE010000262.1:0-11154 GCA_036502695.1 Jatrophihabitantaceae bacterium | reverse complement strand
GGTTCGGTGATCAGGTGCTTGGGCCGGCTGGGTTCGGGTTCGAGCTTGCGGCGCAGCTGGGCCATGTAGATGCGCAGGTAGCTCGGGTCGGTGTGCTCCGGGGCGCCGCGCAGCTCGGTGAGCAGCGCGCGGCGGGTGATGAGCTTGCCCGGACGGCGCAGCAGCTGTTCGAGCAGGTGCCACTCGGTGGGCGTCAGGTGCACGCGGGTGCCGTCCGGCTTGCTCGCCGTCTTGGCGGCCAGGTCGATCTGGGTGTCGCCCACGGTGACTGGCGGCGCGGCGTCGACGCTCGAGGCCCGCCGGGTGGCCGCCCGGATCCGGGCCAGCAGCTCGTCCATGCTGAACGGCTTGGTGACGTAGTCGTCGGCGCCCAGGTCCAGCGCGTGCACCTTGTCGCCGCTGCCGGTGCGCGCCGACAACACGATGATCGGCGTCGCCGAGTACCCGCGTACCGCCCGGATCACGTCCAGGCCGCTGACGTCGGGCAGGCCGAGGTCCAGGACGATCACGTCGGGCTCGGCGCCGGCCGCCGCGGTCAGCGCCGCGGTGCCGCTGTCCGCCTCGGTGACCGTGTAGCCGCGCGCCACGAGGTTCATCGCGAGGGCGCGCAGCAGCGCCCGCTCGTCCTCGACGATCAGTACATCGGTCACCGGTCGGCCGCCTGCAGGGTCACGACGAGGGTCGCGCCACCGCCGGGCGTCTCGTCGGCGGTGACCGTACCGCCCATGGCGGTGGTGAATCCGCGGGCGATGGCCAGTCCCAGACCGACCCCGGCGCCGGGGCCGGGTGTGTCGCCCTGGCGCTGGAACGGTTCGAACAGGGTCGCCACCGCATCGGCCGGGATGCCCGGACCACGGTCGATCACCCGCAGCTCGACGCGATCGCCGTGCGCGCTGCCGGCCAGTCGCACCGGCTGCCCGGCGGGGGAGTAGCGCACTGCGTTCTGCACCAGGTTGGCGATCACCCGCTCGAGCAGGCCGGCGTCGGCGATGACCTCGGGCAGGTCCGGGGGGACGGCCACCTCGACGCCAGTGGCGCCGGAGTGGTCGAGCGCTCGCGACACGACGTCGTCCAGGCCGACCGGAGCGCGTAGGACGGGCAGCACACCGGCCTGCAGCCGCGACAGGTCGAGCAGGTTGGTCACCAGCTCGGTGAGCCGGTCCAGGGCGCCGTCGGCGGTGCCGAGCAGCTCCCGCCGTTCGGCGTCGCCCCAGGCGATGTCGGGGGCGCGCAGGCTGGTGACGGCGGCCTTGGCAGCGGCCAGCGGGGTGCGCAGGTCGTGGCTCACCGCGTTCAGCAGCGCGGTGCGCTGTCGCTCGGACTCGGCGAGCGGCTCGACCGCCGCGGCGGCAGCCGCCAGCTCGACCTGCCGGTACGCCACCCCGACCTGAGCCGCGAACGCCGAGAGCACGCGCTGATCTTCCGCCGGCAGGGATCGGCCCCGCAGCACCAGGGTCCGCTCGTCGTCGATCGGGGCCACGGCGTCCCCGTCCGGCGGCGACTGCGCCGGGTCGGCGCCCACCGCGGCGACCGGCGTCCACTGCCCGACCGGACCCGGGCCCGCATCCGTCCGCCGCTGCACGAGCGCCACACTGCGCATCCCGAACGTCTCGCGAACCCGGTCGAGCAGCGCGGGCAGGCCCTGCTCGCCGCGCAGCAGGCTGCCCGCGAGCGTCGACAGCGTCTCGGCCTCGGCGCTGGCCCGGGCGGCCTGCGACGAACGGCGCGCGGCCAGATCGACCACCTGCGACACGAGGATCGCCGCGAGTACGAAGATCACCAGCGCCAGGATGTTGCCGTGCTCCGCGATCGTGAACGTGTGCAGCGGCTCGACGAGGTAGTAGTTCAGCAGCAGGCTGCCCGCGACCGCGGCCGCCGCCGCCGGGTAGAACCCGCCGACCAGGCTGGTGACGATCACGATCAGCAGGTACAACGACACGTCGGCGGCCAGCGACAAGTCGTCGCGCAGCGCGACGCACACGAGGGTCAGGGCCAGCAGCATGACGGCGGCGGTGATCACTCCGGCGACGCGCCGGCGCATCGTCAACCCGCCGGACAGCGACGGCAGGCCGCGGCCCCGCGCGGCGTACTCGTGACTGACCATGTGCACGTCGACCGACCCGGAGAGCCGGGTGACCGTGGCGCCGGTGCCGGGACCGCCCAGCGCGGCGAGCCAGGGCCGGCGCCGCGAGGCCCCGAGCACGATCTGCGTGGCGTCGACGCTGCGGGCGAACTCGATCAGCGACTCGGCGATGTTCTCGCCGATGACCGAGTGGTAGCTGCCGCTGAGCGACTCGACGAGCGAGCGCTGGGCGGCCAGTGCTGCCACACCCGGCTCGGCCAGGCCGTCACTGCGGCTGACGTGTAGCGCGAGCAACTCGCCGCCCACCGACCGAGCCGCGATGCGCGCCGCCCGCCGGATCAGCGCCTCGCCCTCCGGGCCGCCGGTCAGCCCCACGACGATCCGTTCGCGGGTCTCCCAGGTGTCGGTGATCCCGTGCTCTTCGCGGTAGCGCTGCAGGCCTTCCTCGACCGAGTCGGCCAGCCAGAGCAGGGCCAGCTCGCGCAGCGCGGTGAGGTTACCGACCCGGAAGTAGTTGCCCAGGGCGGCATCGACCGTCTCGGCCGGGTAGATGTTGCCGTGGGCCATACGCCGGCGTAGGGCTTCCGGGGTCATGTCGACCAGCTCGACCTGATCGGCGGCCCGCACGACCGCGTCAGGCACCGTTTCCCGTTGTGGGACACCGGTGATCTGCTCGACGACGTCGTTGAGCGACTCCAGGTGCTGGATGTTCAGGGTGCTCAGCACGTCGATGCCGGCCTCGAGCAGGGTCTCGACGTCCTGCCAGCGTTTCTCGTGCGGCCCCGACCCGGGCACGTTGGTGTGCGCCAGTTCGTCGACGAGCACCACCTGCGGTCGGCGGGCCAGCACCGCCGCCAGGTCCAGCTCCTCGAAGCGGGCGCCCCGGTAGGTGATCGCGCGGCGCGGCGCCACGGGCAGGGCGCCGATGCGAGCCGCCGTCTTGGCCCGGCCGTGCGGCTCGACGAACCCGATCAGCACGTCGGTGCCGCGCTCGCGCCGCCGGTTGCCCTCGTCGAGCATGGCGTACGTCTTGCCGACGCCCGGTGCCGCGCCGAGGTAGATGCGCAGGGTGCCGCGAGCCATCGCCGTGTGCACCTCCGTCCTGCCGGCATTCTGCCGGGCGCGCTCAGGAAATCGCGGCAGACTGGGCGCGTGGCGATCAACGTAGCGATCAAGGAGACGCTGCTCGCGGTGCGCCGGGTGCCGGTCACCGTGGGCTTCGTCGCGCTGCTCGCCGCCGCCGAGATCGGTTACGCGCTGCTGGCGCGCCCGGATGCGACCCGGCTGGCCGCCTGGGCCAGCACCAACGTAGACCGGCTGCGCACCGAGCCGATCGGGCCGATGGTCGTGTCGGCGTTCGTCGTCGAGGATCATCCGTTCGCCTGGCTCGTGATCGCCGCCGTGGCGTTCGCGCTCGTCGAGTGGCGCGTCGGGTGGTGGCGCGCGCTGGCCCCGGCGGTCGCCGCGCACGTGGTCGGCACGCTGGTCAGCGAGGGCATCGTCTGGTGGCGGGTGGACGACCACGCGTTGCCGACCAGCGAGCTCTACCAGCTGGACATCGGCGCGTCCTACGTCGTGGTCGGCGTCCTGGCCGTGGCGGTCGTGGTGGCGCCTCGGGCCGGGCAGATCGTCGCGGCCGGGCTGCTCGTGGCGCTCTCGCCGTCGCTGCTCGACGGGACCTCGACGCTGGCCGTGCCGGCAGTGGGCCATCTCACGGCGGCCGCCGTCGGGTTCGCGTCCGGCGCTGTGTTGCGGAGAAATGCCCGGATCGCCGGGTACTGGCCGGCCCGACGTCCGATGTGAGGCGGTTCGCCGACGGCGAAACGCGGCGTGGCTTTGGCTATCCCGGGCATGTCGGGGACCTGTCCCTGGTTGGATGTACTAGCACTGTAAAACCGGCCGAGAGTGAAAGAAGGTGCCTCAATGACCACTTCGCTGACCGCGAGTCGGCTCACCGCCAGTGACCGGTGTGACCGATGCGGTGCTCCGGCCTACGTCCGCGTCATCTTGGTCTCCGGATCCGAGCTGCTGTTCTGCGCCCACCACGCCCGCGCCCACGAGACGCGGCTGCGCGAGGTCGCTGCGACGATCCAGGACGAGACGGAGCGGCTGGACGAGACACCTGCCATCGCGGCGCTCGACGAGCGCTGAACCCGCCGATAACGAACGGCCCGCCCTGATCGGGGCGGGCCGTTTCGGGTTCGCTGGCTCATCGCGCGTCCGCCGCGGCGTGAGCGTCTCGTGGATATCGCGTGGTGAGGGGAGTTCCGGGCCCGGTGCGCGACATACCCGGCACGCCTTCCACGACACGGACGTCGCCTACGCCGGCAAGGCGCTGCTGACCCGGGCGGTCGCGCGTGATCGACAGCCTGGACGAGATCGCGACGCTGGCCGCCGTCGGCTGGGCGAGGTCCGCCTGGTCGTCGAGGCCGGACGGGTGCGGAGCGCCCGCATCCGCACGATGTAACCGCGCGAACAGCCCCCGACACACCTTGATGATCTCGGCTGTAACCGTCGAATCCCACGGGTCCCGCCGAGATCATCATGGGATGGGGGAGGCGCCGGCTATCCGAGACAGCACCCGCTCGACCACCGTCTGGTTGGCCCGGCGGACCGCGTGCAGTGTGTCGTGGTCCTTGCGGATCAGTGACTCAGTGATCAACCGGGATGCCAATGCCCGCACCAGTAACTGATCGATCTCGGGTTCGTCGTCCAGTTCGTCGAGGATGGCCGGAGGCGCGCCGGACCAGGCGAGCACGTCCACCGCCGCAATGGCCAGGGCATAGCCGGCCGGGTGCCAGTACGGCGAGAAGTCGATGACCGCTGGCGGCCCGTCCGCTGCGAACAGCACGTTGCCCGCGATATCGCCGTGGACGAGCTGGGCCGGCAGCCGAATCGGGCGGGTCGCGGCCAGCAGCGCCTCGACCAGAGCAGCGAGCTCGGGCTTGAGCTCGACCCGGTCCGCACCCCATGCCATCGCATCGGCCAGCACCCAGGGATTGCGCCGGCGGCCGAGCCACGGCGGCATCGCGATCCCGGCCAGGGCGGTGTGGAATCCGCGGCTGGTCGCGACGAGCTCGGACCAGTGGGCCACCGGCGCGGGCTCACCCGGCACCCTTCGGGACGCCGTCCAGCCGGCCACGGTCCACGAGCCGGTGCGCGATCGCACCGGTTGCGGGACCCGGAACCCCGGACCGCTCAGCTCGGCGAAGAGGTCGGCGCACCAGGAAGCCTCCCGCGACGGCTGGCCCGGCTTGAGAACGAGGTCGCCAGCCTGCCAGCAGGTGCCCTGGCCGCCGGACAGCCGTACCACGGTCGCGGAGACACCGAAGGCCTCGAGGACGGTGAGCGGTGGAGCGTCGGTCACGAACTCACGGTTGTCGATCATTCCGGTGCCGGGCAACCGATTTGCGGTAGCCGGTCACGTCACCTCGGCCGGGAACGTGCTGGCTGCGCGGGCGAGCAGCGTGCGCTGCACCATGAACAGCACCGCGAGCTGGATGAGCGGCAGCCGAAGCAGCAAGACGCCCACCGTGCCGGCGAACGGGGCCACCAGCCACAGCGCGATGGCGAAGAACACCAGTCCGCGCCGCTTGGCGGCCATGTCGGTGTGCCGCCGCCGCAAGGCCAGCGCGCCGATCAGGAAGAACGCGAGTTCGACGCCCCAGACGATGCGGGCGTCGGTGTTGCTGCCCAGCCAGTGCTCCGGCAGGACGCCCGTGACCAGGGCCACGGCCACGGCCAGGCGCAGGCCGATGCGCCGCCACCGCCGCTCGGTGGGCGCCGGGTCCTCGTAGCAGTCGAGCCGGCTCGGCGGGTACTCGGCCAGCATGGCCGCCTTGTCGGTGTAGATCGCCGTCGCCGGATACGTGGCGCGCACCTGGTTGGCCAGGTCGGGCGGGACGGTCGTCGACATCCACAACGCCTGGATGCGACCGTGCTCGGCCCGGATGCCGCGGGTGCCGGCGATCACCCGGCCCCAGCAGGCCACGACGGCCAGCACGTGCCGGGCGTTCGGGTACTCGCCGGCGTTGGTCTCCGATGCGTACGCGTAGAACCCGCAGGTGCAGTCCGGTTCCGGGGCGGCGTGCCGGCGCGCCTGGGCGGCGTTCGGTCCGAGCAGCTTGCAGTGCGCCGTGTTGGTGCCGTCGGCCCACGGGCTGTTGCTGAACAGCGGATACAGCACACCGCCCGGCCCGATGCGAAACGTCCGCACCGCCAGGATCTCGCCGACCTGCGGCTCGAACCCCGCGTAGGCGTCCACGGGGCTACTTGGCCGGTGCGGGTTCCCGGGCCGGTTCGGCCGGCGGCGCCGGGGTGGCGGGCTGTTCGCGTGGTGTCGGCGCCGGCAGCACCTCGATGCGACGACGTTCCTTACCGATGTTTCCCATACTTCGAGGCTAAGTACCCGCGCAAGGGCTGTCCCGTGATCGGCCGTCACGATCTCGTGAGAATCGCCGGGGCGTGACCTGCGCCGCACCGGTCAGCAGTCGCGTCAGCAACCCGCGAGAGACCCGTGATGAACCCGTGAGAACGCAGATCTTTTCGGCTTAGGAACCCCGTCCGGGGAGTTCACTTCCAACGCCTGGCCGAATGGCGCCGGGCCGGTAGGAGTGCCGATCACCCTGTCCACTGCTGGAGTTTCCGGTGCATGACGTGCTGTTCGTGCTGCTGACGGTCCTGGTCTTCGTGATCTTGGCGGTCATTGCCAAGGGGGCGGAGAAGCTGTGAGTGCTGCGAACCTGGTCGGCTTGATCTTGTCCGTGCTCGTGACCGTATTCCTGGTGATCGCGCTCGTGTTCCCGGAGAAATTCTGATGAGCTCGACCTGGGCCGGGATCATCTTCGTCGGCACCCTGATTGTTGCGCTGGCGGCGGTGCACAAGCCGCTCGGCGACTACCTGGCCCGCGTCCTGATGAGCAAGCGCCATCTCGCCGCTGAGAAGGCCGTCTACAAGGTCGGCGGGGTCGACCCCGAGGCCGACCAGACGTGGGGGCGGTACCTGCGGGCCATGCTGGCGTTCAGCGCGGTGTCCGTCGTGTTCCTCTACGGCTTCCTGCGGCTGCAACACCACTTCGGGCACCCGTACGCCGTGCCGCAGATGAGCCGCAGCCAGTCGTTCAACACCGCGGCCAGCTTCGTGACGAACACGAACTGGCAGTCGTACTCGGGTGAGAACGCGCTGGGCTACATCGTGCAGATGGTGGGCCTGGCCGTGCAGAACTTCCTCTCGGCCGCCGTTGGTATCGCGGTGGCGATCGCGCTCGTTCGTGGATTCACGCGCAATCGCACCGATCGCCTGGGCAACTTCTGGGTGGACCTCACCCGCATCTGCCTGCGGATCCTGCTGCCGATCTCCATCGTGTTCGCGATCATCTTCGTCGGCGCCGGCATGGTGCAGAACTTCCACCACTACCAGGACATTCACACGATCACCGGCGGCACCCAGACGATGCCCGGCGGCCCGTTCGCCAGCCAAGAGGTCATCAAAGAGCTGGGCACCAATGGTGGCGGCAGTTTCAACGCGAACTCCGCGCACCCGTTCGAGAACCCGACGACGTGGACGAACTGGCTGGAGATCTTCCTGCTGTTGTGTATCTCGTTCTCGCTGCCCCGCACGTTCGGCAAGATGGTCGGCGACAAGCGGCAGGGCCGCGCGATCGTGGCGGTCATGGCGTTGCTCGCCATCCTGACGTTCTGCCTCAACTTCGCCTCGCAAACCGCCCACCACGGCACGGTGCCGACCTCGGTCAGCGCGTCGACGGAGGGGACCGAACAGCGGTTCGGGGTGCCCGACTCGACAGCGTTCGCCACCGGTACGACCCTGACGTCGACCGGGGCGGTGGACAGCTTCCACGACTCCTACACCAGCCTGGGTGGGGCCACGCTGCTGTTCAACATGATGTTGGGCGAGGTCGCGCCCGGCGGCACCGGATCCGGCTTGTACGGCATGCTCGTGCTGGCCGTGCTGACGGTATTCGTCGCCGGGTTGATGGTCGGACGAACACCCGAGTACTTAGGCAAGAAACTCGGCGGTCGGGAGGTGAAGTTCGCCTCGCTGTACCTGCTGACCACACCCGCCTTGGTGCTCGTCGGCACCGCCATCGCGATGGCCATGCCCGGTCAACGGGCCGGCATGCTCAATACCGGCCCGCACGGCTTCTCCGAAGTGCTCTATGCGTTCACCAGCGCGGCGAACAACAACGGCAGCGCGTTCGGCGGCATCTCGGTGAACACCGTCTGGTACAACACCGCCCTCGGCATCGTCATGCTGCTCGGCCGCTTCCTGCCGATGATCTTCGTGCTCGGCCTGGCCGGATCGCTGGCCGAGCAGAAGCCGACGCCGGCATCCGAAGGCACGCTGCCGACGCACAAGTTGCTGTTCGTCGGCCTGCTCACCGGCGTCACGTTGATCGTGGTCGCCCTCACCTACTTCCCCGCACTCGCACTCGGGCCGCTCGCGGAGGGGCTGCACTGATATGACCGCCACTTTGGAAGCACCGACCGGGCAGACGCCGCCGGCCGCACCGACGCCGCATCGCGTCAAGGCCGGGCTGCTCGATCCCAAGATGCTCTGGACGTCCTTGCCGGACGCCCTGCGCAAGCTGAATCCAGCCACGCTGTACAAGAACCCAGTTATGCTCATCGTCGAGATCGGTGCCGTGTTCACCACGGTGGTCGCGATCGCCGATCCGAGCGTGTTCGCCTGGCTGATCGTGATCTGGCTCTGGCTGACCGCACTGTTCGCCAACATCGCCGAAGCGGTGGCCGAGGGACGAGGTAAGGCCCAGGCCGACGCGCTGCGCCGGGCCAAGACCGACACGATCGCCCGGCGGCTCACCCGTCGGGACGAGTTCACCGGCCCGGAGGAGCCGGTACCCGCGCCCGAACTACGGCCGGGCGACCGGGTGGTCTGCGAGGCCGGCGACATCATCCCCGGTGACGGCGACGTCATCGAGGGCATCGCCAGCGTCGACGAGAGCGCCATCACCGGCGAGAGCGCACCGGTCATCCGCGAGAGCGGCGGCGACCGGAGCTCGGTCACCGGCGGCACCCGCGTGCTGTCCGACCGGATCGTCGTGGAGATCACCCAGAAGCCGGGGGAGAGCTTCATCGACCGGATGATCGCCCTGGTCGAGGGCGCCAGCCGGCAGAAGACGCCGAACGAGATCGCCCTGAACATCCTGCTCGCGTCGCTGACCATCATCTTCTTGCTGGCTACCGTGACCCTGCAGCCGATGGCGATCTTCGCGAAGGCCAACCAGCCGGGTCTGCCGAACACGTCGGCGTTGAACGGGGACGGCATCACCGGCATCGTCATGGTGTCGCTGCTCGTCTGCCTGATCCCGACGACGATCGGGGCGCTGCTGTCGGCGATCGGCATCGCCGGCATGGACCGGCTCGTGCAACGCAACGTCCTGGCGATGAGCGGCCGAGCGGTGGAAGCCGCCGGCGACGTCAACACGCTGCTGCTGGACAAGACCGGCACGATCACGTTGGGGAACCGGCAGGCCAGTGACTTCATCCCGGTCGGGGATGTGGACGTCGATCACCTGGCCGACGCCGCCCAGCTCTCGTCGCTGGCCGACGAGACGCCCGAAGGACGTTCGGTCGTGGTGCTGGCCAAGTCCCGGTACGGGCTGCGCGAGCGGCACACCGGCGAGCTCACGCACGCCACGTGGGTGGCCTTCACCGCACAGACCCGGATGAGCGGCGTCGACCTGACCGCGGTCGACGGCCAGCCCGCACGCGAGGTCCGCAAGGGCGCCGCCGGTGCGGTGATGGCCTGGGTGCGCGACAACGGCGGCGACGTCCTGCCGCGCACGGGCGAGGTTGTGGACGGCATCAGCGCGTCCGGTGGCACGCCGCTGGTCGTGGCTGAGCGAGTCGGCTCGGCTCCGCCGCGAGTCCTCGGCGTCATCCACCTCAAGGACGTCGTCAAGGAAGGCATGTCCGAGCGGTTCGCCGAACTGCGCCGGATGGGTATCCGCACCGTCATGATCACCGGCGACAATCCCCTTACCGCAAAGGCGATTGCCGACGAGGCCGGCGTCGACGACTTCCTCGCCGAGGCCAAGCCCGAGGACAAGATGGCGCTGATCAAGCGCGAGCAGGAGGGCGGCAAGCTCGTCGCGATGACCGGTGACGGGACGAACGACGCCCCGGCGCTGGCCCAGGCCGATGTCGGCGTGGCCATGAACACCGGCACGTCGGCGGCCAAGGAAGCCGGCAACATGGTCGACCTCGACTCGGACCCGACCAAGCTGATCGAGATCGTCGAGATCGGCAAGCAGTTGCTGATCACCCGCGGCGCGCTCACCACGTTCTCGATCGCCAACGACGTCGCGAAGTACTTCGCGATCATCCCGGCGATGTTCGCGGCGGTGTACCCCGGTCTGGACAAGCTGAACATCATGCGGCTGCACTCGCCGCAGTCGGCGATCCTGGCCGCGGTGATCTTCAACGCGATCATCATCGTGGCGCTGATTCCCTTGGCACTGCGTGGTGTGCGGTACCGGCCGTCGAGCGCCAGTTCCATGCTGCGCCGCAACATCTATGTGTACGGCCTGGGCGGCATCGTCTTGCCGTTCCTGGGCATCAAGTTGATCGACCTCGTCATTCAATTCCTGCCTGGAGTGCGCTGATGCGTTCCGTCCTGAACTCGATACGGCAATATGCAGCCGCGCTGCGTATGTTGCTGATCTTCACGGTGATCCTCGGCGTGGCCTACCCGCTGCTGATCACGGTCGTCGCCCAGATCCCCGGGCTGAAGAGCCGGGCCGACGGGTCGCTGATCAAGCTGAACGGCCAGGTCGTCGGCTCGAAGCTGATCGGGCAGAGCTTCACCGACGACAAGGGGAACCCGCTGCCGCAGTACTTCCAGTCCCGCCCCTCGGCGGCCGGCGACGGCTACGACCCGACGGCGTCCGGCCCGAGCAACCTCGGTCCCGAGTCGATCGTCGATCAACCCGACAAGCCCAGCCTGTTGACCCAGGTGTGCTCACGCAGCCTGGCGATCGGCAAGTTCTACGGGGTGGACGGCTCGCGGCCGTTCTGCACCACGGACGGCG
>DASXYE010000261.1:0-9145 GCA_036502695.1 Jatrophihabitantaceae bacterium | reverse complement strand
GGGGGTGAGGACGGCATCGACCGCGGCGACGACGGCGGCCACCTGGGCCTGGGCCGTGCCGGTGAACGTGAGCGGGTCGGCGAGCAGCGTGGCCAGGTCGGCGGCGCTCAGGCGCAGGCGCGAGTCGGCGGCCAGCCGGTCGAACAGGTCGTTGCCGTCGGCGCCCTTCTCGCGCATCTGCAAGGCGACGGCCACCGCGTGCTCCTTGATCACCTCGTGTGCCGTCTCGCGGCCGACGCCGGCCCGCACCGCGGCGATCAGCACCCGGGTGGTGGCCAGGAAGGGCAGGTAGCGATCCAGCTCACGGGCGATCACCGCCGGGTAGGCGCCGAAGTCGTCCAGCACGGTGAGCGTCGTCTCCAGCAGCCCGTCGATCGCGAAGAACGAGTCGGGCAGCGCGACCCGGCGCACCACCGAGCACGACACGTCGCCCTCGTTCCACTGGTCGCCGGCCAGTTCGGCGGTCATCGACGCGAACCCGCGCAGCACCACCATGAACCCGTTGATGCGCTCGGCCGATCGGGTGTTCATCTTGTGCGGCATGGCGCTCGAGCCGACCTGTCCGGGACGGAACCCCTCGGTGACCAGCTCGTGCCCGGCCATCAACCGGATCGTCTTGGCCAGCGACGACGGCGCTGCCGCCACCTGCACGAGCGCCGACAGCACGTCGTGGTCCAGCGACCGCGGGTACACCTGCCCGACCGAGGTCAGCACCCGCTCGAAGCCCAGATGCGAGGCCACTCGGCGCTCCAGCTCAGCCACCGCCGCAGGCGAGCCGAGCAGGTCGAGCATGTCGGCGGCAGTGCCGACCGGGCCCTTGATGCCGCGCAGCGGGTAGCGCGCCACCAGGTCATCCAACCGCGCCAGCGCCACGAGCAGCTCGTCGGCCGCGGACGCGAACCGCTTGCCCAGCGTCGTGGCCTGCGCCGCGACGTTGTGCGAGCGGCCGGCCATGACGAGCGCGTCGTACTCGGCGGCCCGACGGGCCATACGCCCCAGTACGGCAAGGACTTTCGTCCGAACCAGCAAGAGCGACGAGCGCACCTGCAGTTGCTCGACGTTCTCGGTGAGGTCACGGCTGGTCATGCCCTTGTGGATGTGCTCGTGGCCGGCCAGCGCCGAGAACTCCTCGATGCGCGCCTTGACGTCGTGCCGAGTCACCCGCTCGCGGGCGGCGATCGATTCGAGATCGACCCGATCGATCACGGCCTCGTAGTCCTCGACGATGCCGGCCGGTACGTCGACGCCGAGATCGCGCTGGGCCCGAAGGACAGCCAGCCACAACTGGCGTTCCAGGACGATCTTGCGTTCGGGCGACCACACCTCGGTCATCGCCGCCGAGGCGTACCGAGCGGCCAGGACGTCAGGGATCACGAACCAACGTTATACGTGAGGATCGCGAACTGCTTGTCCTGCTCGACGCCGACGAGCCGCAGGCGCCCGTCCAGCCGCCGCGGCAACAACGGCGCGCCGGCACCGAGCGTTACCGGAGCCACGGTGAGGATCAGCTGATCCAGCAACCCGACGTCGGCGAACTGGCCGACCAGCTCACCGCCGCCCACGAGCCAGATGTTGCCGTCGCCGGCCGCCTCGGCCATCGCCGCGTGCACCGGCGCGACGTCGCCTTGCACGAACCGGACGTCCGCGCCGGGGACGGCGGGCAGCGAGCGATGCGTGAACACCCAGGCCGGCGTGTCGCCGTAGTAGCCGTGCCACTTCGACGGCTCGTCGAGCACGTGCTCGTGATCGATCAGCCACTGGTAGGTGGTGGCGCCCATCGCCATTGCCCCGACGTCAGCGAAGAACGCGCCGATCGTGGTGTTCTCGGGATTGCGCTCGACCTGGAACAGCCATTCCAGCGAGTTGTTCTCGTCGGCGATGAAGCCGTCGATGGTCGTCGCCGTGTAGTACTGCGTCTTACCCATGGCCGCGATGCTCGCATCCCGGTCCGACAACCCGGGCCGACAACGATCAGTCCTCCTTCGTCTCCGCGAATTCCTTGGCCAGGGTGTCCAGTTGCTGAGCGGTTCCCGCCTCGCGCCAGTCGGGTTGCTCCTGACCGGGTAGGTACATCCCGTGTTCGGTGTGCACCACTCGGGTGCCGGTTCCCTCGGCCTGGAACTCGACGCTGGTGACCGAGACGGTCGACAGCCGGTCTTCGGTACGCAGGGTCGACATCGTGAGAATTCGCTCGCCGGGAACGATCTCGGCGTAGCGCGCCTCGTAGGTCAGCGCCCGGCCCTGCCCGTCGAACCCTTCGACCGTCTCCAGTCCGCCGACGACGAAGTCCTGCGAGTGCGCTGCACCCTGAGCCATCCAGCGCTGTCGTGCCTCGGGATCCGCCCACGCCTGAAACACTCGCTCGACCGTGGCCGGGTAGGTGCGCTCGAGGGTGAACGTCGAGTGGGTCACGTCCATGATCAATTTCCCTTCAGATAGTCATCCAGTCGGTCCAGTTGCCGTTCCTGGTCGGTGCGTTGCCGGACGAGCCACCGTTCGGCCGCACGCAAGGTGCGAGGCTCGATCCGGCAGCTCCGCACCCGGCCGACCTTCTGCGTGACGATCACGCCGGCCTCTTCCAGGACCTGCAGGTGCTGCATCACCGCCGGCAACGACATCGCCAGCGGTTCGGCCAGCGCCTTCACCGGCGCGGGGCCGCGTACCAACCGCTCCACGATCGCCCGCCGCGTCGGGTCGGCGATCGCCCGGAACACCCGGCCGATCCCATCAGGCTCCGATCGGTTAGGCATGTACTTAACTATTACCGGCCGGCCCTTGAAAGTCAAGGACTTGCTTAACCATGGGCAGCCCGCGAACTACGGCGTGCGGAGCTCGCCGCGGACGGCGCGCAGCGCGATGTCGCGGCGCAGCCGGCCGTCCGGCAGGTGCACGGTGGCAGCCAGCGCGTAGGCCCGATCGCGCGCCTCGGCCAGCGTCGCGCCGGTGGCCGTCGCCGCGACGACCCGCCCGCCGGACGAGACGATCGCCCCGTCGTCGCGCCGCCGCGTGCCGGCGTGAACGACGCCGGGCTGCTCGGCACCGGTGACGGGGTCGCCGATGCGGGGCGTCCCGGGATAGCCGGCCGCGGCGATCACCACCGTGACGGCGGCCCCGTCCTGCCACTGCAGCGCCGGCGTCGGTCCCCCGGCCGCCGCCCAGCGCAGCACGCCGGCCAGCGGCGTCTCGAGCAGGGCCAGCACCGCCTGCGTCTCGGGGTCGCCGAAGCGCGCGTTGAACTCGACCACCCGGGGGCCGGCCGCGGTCATCGCCAGTCCGATATACAGCAAGCCTGCGAATGGGGTGCCGCGGCGGCGCAGCTCGTCGACGGCCGGCTGAGCCACGTCCCGCACGACGTCGTCCACCGTCCCATCAGGCAGCCACGTCAGCGGCGTGTAGGCGCCCATACCACCCGTGTTGGGGCCGGTGTCGCCGTCGCCGATGCGCTTGAAATCCTGGGCGGGCAGCAGCGGGAGGACGTCCACCCCGTCGGTCACGCAGAACAGCGACACCTCGGGACCGTCCAGGAACTCCTCGATGACGACGCGGTCGCAGCTCGCCGCGTGGGCGAGCGCCTCGTCCCGATCGGACGTGACGACCACGCCCTTGCCGGCGGCCAGCCCGTCGTCCTTCACCACGTACGGCGGCCCGAACTCGTCGAGCGCAGCGGCAGCTCCGGCCGCGTCGGTCGCCACGAAGGACCGGGCCGTCGGGATGCCCGCCGCGGCCATGACGTCCTTGGCGAACGCCTTGCTGCCCTCGAGCCGCGCCGCCTCGGCGGACGGTCCGAAGCAGGCGATGCCGGCCGCGCGCACCGCGTCGGCGACACCGGCCACCAGCGGCGCCTCGGGTCCGATCACCACCAGCTCGGCGCCCAGCTCCTTGGCCAGGGCGGCCACGGCGGCTCCGTCGCAGGGATCGACGCCGCGCTGCTCGGCCACAGCGGCCGTCCCGGCATTGCCCGGAGCGCAGACCAGGGACGTGACGGCGGGGTCGGCGGCCAGCGCCAGGCACAGCGCATGCTCGCGACCACCCGAGCCGATGACGAGGACACGCACGGGACGGCAGCCTAGCCTGATGGTTATGGCCAGGTACTTGAAGCCGCCGTGGATGCAGCAGCACGTCGGCAACCGGATCGCCCCGATCTTCCAGCGGTCCATCCTCTCGAAGCTGTCCGTGCAAGGGCGCCGTACCGGGACGTGGCACACGACGCCGGTCGCCGTGCTCAGCCACGACGGCCAGCGCTACCTCGTCTCGTACCGCGGTGAGAGCCACTGGGTCCGCAACATCCGGGCCTCGGGACGCGGCCGGCTGCTGAACAAGGGCCAGACCGAGGACATCAGCGTCGTCGAGGTGCCCATCGCCGAGCGGCCGCCGCTGCTCGAGCTGTACGGCGAACAGTTCGGCAAGTTCCCGACCGTCGGCAAGGTATTGCGCCAACTGCCCGATCCGGCCGACCATCCGATCTTTCGAATCACCTGACGGGTACGGCATGTTCGAGGTATTCACCGTCGGCGCGCGCGAGGTCGTCGTGTACGCCCAGGACGAGGCGCGCGAGCTCGGCCACCCGCACATCGGCACCGAGCATCTCTTGCTCGGGCTGCTGCGCGACGAGGCCGATCCGACCGGGCAGGCGCTGCGGGCGACCGGCATCACCCGGGCAACCGTGCGGGTGCAGCTGACCGAGCTGGTCGGGATGGCGACAGCCGGTCGCAGCGGCGGGCCCATCCCGTTCACCGACCGGGCGAAGCGGGTACTGACGAACGCGCTGCGGGTGTCGCAGCGGTTCAAGCAGTCCCACATCGACCGGCCGCACCTGCTCTACAGCCTGCTCGAGGTGCGGGACGGAATGGCTGTCCGGGTGCTGACCGAGCTCGGCGTCGACGTCGACGGCCTGGCCACGACAGCCAGGGACCTGGCCGCGCCGGCTACGTGATCGGCTGCTTGATCGGCTACTTGATCGGCGCGAACGCCCCGGTGCCGACGCCCTCGCTCTGACCGATGCCCACGTGCTCGTTCACGAACGTCGGCACCAGGCCGGGCGAGTCCGGCCGGTCGGCGCCGGTGAGCGCGTCGAGCACGACCGGCCCGTTGCTCGTCTTGCCGTAGATCGCGCCGTGGAAGACGGCCGAGACCTCGGGGATCTCGCGACCGGACCCTTCCTTGATCGTCCACTTGCGCTTGCCCGGCGCGTTCGGGTCGATCCCGTACAGGTCGTCCAGCCCCTTGCACACGATCACCGAACGATCGTCGTAACCGCACCACGTTCCGCCCAGCAGCGCCGTTCCCCCGGTCTGCGGAAGCGTCGACCGGACGGCTCCGCTGCTGGTGGACAGGAAGTACACCGACTTCTCGGTGTTCACCAGGACGAGATGTGGCGCGGCCGGGGACACCGCGACCGGAGGCGTCTCGGGTACCGCCCAAGCCTGCGTGCCGTCGCCGATGCGCAGCCCGACGACCTCGTCATAGCCACGGTCGGGTTTCGGCTCGGTGTTCACCCCGATCACCATGTCATCGCGTACGCCGCGGATGATGAACCCCTTGCGCTGCCACTTGAGGGCCTTGGTGTTGGCGTCGAGCACGAACGTTCCGGCGCCTCGGTTCACCGCGATCAGCTCGCCCGACACCCCGAACACCTTGGTCGGACCCCGGCTGGCGAGCGCACCGGCCGGATCGGCGTCCGGCGTCGGGACCTGGATGGTCAGCGTGGTCTGCCCGCTCGCCGCATCGACCACGACGACCGTGATGGCCGGCTGTTCCGGCGTCGTGCCGTGGCCCGGAACGGTGCTCTCGAAGGCGGCGTACACCTTGCCGTCGACGACGGCCGGCGCGGCGTTGTGCGAGTTGATGTTCGCGGTCAAGCCGTCGGGGTGAACCTCCCACTTCGGCTGGGCCGTCTCGACGTCGAGGGCGGAGACGGCCGTGTCGGTGATCTGGTAGAGCACGGTGCCCTCGAGCGTCGCCTGGTAGTAGTTGTTGATGCCGTCGGTGGCCGCGCTGAGCACGCTGCCGGGCAACTCTGCGACCGGTTGCTTGTTGAAGACCAGCGGCGGGTCGAACGTCTGGGTCAGCTTGCCGGTCGAGGCCGAGCCGCTACCCGAGGTCGGCCCGGACGAGCTGGATACGCCACCCGACCCGGTTGGCCCGCCGAGACCGCTCGGCTGGCCCGACTTGGTGCTGGTGCATCCGGCCAGCAGCAGCCCGCCGGCCACCACAACCGTTATTGCCCGAACTCGCACGACTGGCCCTTTCTGTACGTGGAACGCCGCACCATACCGAAGGAACTACTCGCGCAGGCCCCGATCCAGGGTGTTCTGCAACATGTTGAAACTGGCCGTGCGGCTGGCCGGCAGGCCGAATCCGCCGATCCGTTCCAGCTCGACGAAGCCGTGCAGGGCGCTGCGCACCGTGCGTACGGCGTGCACGGCCGCGGTGCCGGTGTGGCCGTAGTCGGCCATGATGCCGACGAGCAGCTCGACGATCTGCTCGGCGCTTGCGGCATGTTCGTCGCCGGGTTGGGCGGCGCGCTGCAACGCCTGGTAGCGGCCCGGATGCGCGGCGGCGTACCGGCGATAGGCAGTACCCACGGCGTGCAGGGCGTCCCGGCCGTGCTTGCCCTTGACGGCCGGCCTCAGCGCCGCGAGCAGGCCGGCCGTGCCCTCGGCGGCCAGCCGCCGTTGCAGATCGTCCAGTCCGGCAACGTGCTTGTACAAGCTGGGCACACGCACCCCGAACTGGTCGGCCAGGGCCGAGAGCGAGACGGCGTCCAGTCCTTCGCGGTCGGCCAGGTCGGCGGCCGCCGCGACGACCCTCTCGGCGGTCAGCCCGGCGCGCGGCACGTCAGTGCTTCCGGAGGAAGTCGAGGATCACTGGCGTTACCTGGTCGGGCGCCTCGGCCTGCGGGTAGTGGCCGACGCCGTCGACGAGCACCTTCTCGGTGGGGCCACCCAGCGAACCGGCGATCCAGTCGGCCTCGGCCTTCGCGTCGGGGAAATCCGGGTCGGCGCTGCCCATGACCACCAGCGCCGGCGTGGTGACCTCGCCGATCACGGCCGCCGAGGCGTCGTGCCCGAGGCGGAGCATCGTCTGGGCCGCGGCCATCCGACCCTTCTCGCCCAGGTTGGCGTTCAGCGCTTTGGCCTGCTCGGCGAAGTCGGCCGGCTTGGCCTTCGGGAACAGCTTGTTCTGCCACCACCACATCCACAGCGGACGGCCGAGCGGGCCCCGGGTGACGAACGCCTGGGTGATCTTCATGAACACGTTGGCGGGCTTGGGGGTACGCACGGCGGCCCCGGTGAGCACCATCGCGCGGATCGCGTCCGGCCGCTGGTGCGCCGCGATGACGGCCGCGCCGGCGCTGTACGAGCTGCCGACGATGACCGCGCGCCCACCGGGGCTCAGCTCGTCGATCAGCGCGAGGAAGTCGCCGGCGATGGCCGTCGTGCTGTAGTCCGACCAGCCCACGCTGGACCGGCCGTGGCCGCGCAGATCGACGGTGGCGACCCGGTAACCCGCGTCGACGAGGCGCGGCGCGAGGAAGCGGAAGGTGGCGCTCAGGTCGGCCGTGCCGTGGCCGAGGAGCACGAGCGGGCGGCCGGGCTGGCCGGTCAGTTCGTAGGAGACGGTGCCGCCGGGGCGGGTGAGGGTGCTTGTCATGTGGCTAAAGCTAATAGCCTTAGCCAACCTCGTCAAGGGGTGGGCCGGACCGGTGTACGGGACGCGGTTTTGGCCGCCCAGGCACGTACGTGATGCCGGGCGACCAAAACCGGGTGGGGACCGCGGTCAGACGGCGACGATCGTCAACCCGGCGAGCGTGGGGACGAGTACGTGATTGCCGTGCAGGGCCGGCGTGGCGAACCGGCTCGTCGCGCCCACCGTGACCTGCAAGGTCGAGCGCCCGGTTGCCGGGTCCAGGGCGTGCAGCACCCCACCGTCCTGGTCCAGCGCCCACACCCGGCCACCGCCCACCACCGGCGACCCGGCGATGGACGACGATGCGTGCCACAGCACGTGCATCGCGCCCGCGTCGTCGATGCGCACAGCCCGCACGCCGTCGTCGCACGGCACGTAGACCACGTCTCCTTCGATCGCGGCCCCACCGAAGGACCGGCACAGCGTCGCCTGCGACACCTGCCCGCCGATGCCGCCCAGATGGCCCTGTCGCAGTACGTACCCGGTGCCCGACTTGCCGGCGATGAACACCCACTTCGATCCGACCAGCACGGGACCCTGCGAGCCCAGATCCAGGTCGTCCTCGTTGTCGGAGCCCCACGTCGTCGGGGAGAACGAGTCAAGCAGCCGTGCATCGGGGCCCAGCTGCAGTACCGAGTCGCTGTAGTCGTAGGCGTCGCCGCGTCCGTGCTCGCCGTTGCCCACCGCGACATACAGCCGGCCTGCGGAGTCCACCACTGCACCCGGCGGCGTCCAAATACCGCCCTCGCGCGGGGTCGGCACCGTGTATTGGACCGGCGGGCTCTGGCCGTCGAATGGGACGCCGACCAGGCGGCCCTTGTAGTCGCCGCAGTCGCCGGCCCGGCCGCCAAAGGGCACCCACACGCGTCCGCCGGCGATGGTCAGCGCGCCCCGCTCCTGCATCGCGCGGGGATCGGCGCCGGGCAGGTCGATGTCGACCCGCCAGCGCTGGTGTCCTGTCGTGGCGTCCAGCGCCACCAGCTCGTGACGGACCGGATCGCGGTATTCGGGCGCGACATACACGATGCCGTCGTTGTACACGGGGGTGCCGGTGATGCCCGACGGATCGATGTTGCCGCACGGCAGGTCGGAACTGCGCGCCGGCGTTCCGAGCTTCGTCCGCCACAGCTGGCGGCCGTTGTCGTCGAAGCCGTAGACGCTGTCCTGCTCGGTGGCCACCACGGTGATCCCGCGGGCCACGATGGGTGAGGCGTACACATCGCCGTCGAGCTTGACGTCGGCCGCGATGCGCAGCGCCCTCGGCGTCGGGAACGTGCTCGCGCGCCCCGAGCGGGCGAAGTCGCCGTGATAGGTCGGCCAGTCAGCGACGGGGGATCCGCCGCCCGACGGCGTCGTGCTCGGCGTCGTGCTCGAGCTCGTTGCCGGATCCGTGGTGGCCGGACTCGTCGGCGGCTCCGACGGCGTCTTCGCCTTGTGGCTACTCGAACAGCCCGCC
>DASXYE010000260.1:0-1981 GCA_036502695.1 Jatrophihabitantaceae bacterium | reverse complement strand
CTTCAACACCGTCGATCCGGCGCCGGACTACGCCACGGCGGCACGCACGACGTTGGGGCGTCGCTGGCGCGTCGAGCAGCGCACCGAGACGTCCGGTGCGATCACGCTCTCGGCCGAGAAGGGCTACAGCCGCGAGACCGGCAATCTGCTGTTCCACGTCGCCATGCTGACCGCGCTGATCCTGATCGCGGTGGGGCGCCTGTTCAGCTACCAGGGCACGGTGATCGTCCAGCAGGGACAGGGGTTCTGCAATTCCCCGGCGGCGTACGACTCGTGGCGTCCGGGCCGGATGGCCGCCGACGGGCGCATCGGCCCGGCGCCGTTCTGCATCGACTCGCTCGACCGGTTCACCGCCAAGTACACCGCCGACGGGGAGCCGTCGCAGTTCGCCGCCGACGTGACGTACTCCGCGGTACGGTCCGACGGTACGGACGGGCCGATCGAGCACCACCGGATCACGGTGAACCACCCGCTACGGCTGTCGGGTGACCGCGTCTACCTCATCAACCACGGGTTCGCGCCGCAGGTCACGGTGCGCATGCCGGACGGCTCGGTGCAGCACGACCAGGCGACCTTCCTGCCGACCGACCCGACCACGTACTACTCCGAGGGCGCGTTCCAGGAACAGGGCAAGACGGGCGCCAAGCAGGACGTCGGCATCGAGGGATTCTTCGCGCCCACCCCGGTCACCAACGCCAACGGCGTGATCACCTCGGCGGCGCCGCAGGCGAGCAACCCGGTGCTCGGCGTCTTCGTCTACCAGGGCACCGTCAACCCGTTCGGCGCGCCGCAGTCGGTGTACTCGCTCAACAAGTCCCAGCTGAAGCGCATCGGCCAGGCCAACCTGCACGTCGGGCAGACCACACGCATGCCGAACGGCGTCACCGTGACCTTCGACGGCTGGGTGCCGTGGGCCAGCCTGCAGGTGTCGCACGACCCGACGCAGGGCTACCTGCTGTTCGCCGCAATCGCGATGGTCGCCGGGCTGATCGGCTCGCTGAGCGTGCGCCGGCGGCGGCTGTGGCTGCGGATCACCCCGGGGTCGGACGGCCCAGGTGACTCGCCTACCGTGGTGTCGGTCGGCGGGCTGGCGCGCAGCGACTCGGGCAACTTCACGACGGAGTTCGCGGGCATCCTGTCCCGACTGCAGGGCGCGTCGACGCCGGTCGAACCGGCGCTGGTCAGCGCGGGAAAGGAGTGACGGTGGCGGTCAACTCGGGAATGGCGCACCTGTCCGACGGGCTGTTCACCACGGCCATCGCCACCTACACGCTCGCCATGGCGACCTACACCGCCGAGTACGCGTTCGGCCGTCGCGGGCGGGTCGCGGCGACGTCGCGCGTGCCGGCGGCGAAGGTGCTGGTCGGGGCCGGCGGGCCATCCGTCGACGAGCCGGCGGTCCCGGCGGGCGACGGTTTTGGTCAGCCGGACGTCCCTGCGCCGTCCGAGCGACCAGGATCGAACCGGGGCGACCGGCTCGGGCGGATCGCCGTGGCGCTCACCATCCTGGGCGCGGCCATCCACCTCGGCTCGATCGTGCTGCGCGGGGTCGCGGCCGACCGGGTGCCGTGGGGCAACATGTACGAGTTCTCGTCCGTGGCCGGCGTGATCGCGGTGCTCGCGTTCCTCGGCGCGTTGTGGCGGGCTCCGCAGATCCGCTACCTCGGCGTGTTCGTGATGGTCCCGATCATCGTGATGATGTTCCTGGCCGGGACGGTGCTCTACGCCAAGGACGCCCCGCTCGTCCCGGCGCTGCAGTCGCACTGGCTGGCCATCCACGTGTCGGCAGCGGCCAGCTCCGAGGGCATCCTGGTGACCAGTGCGGTGTTCACCGTGCTGTTCTTGATCCGGCAGCGCTACGACGCGGTGACCGCCGCCGGCGGCCGGATCCGGTTCCCGGTGTCACTCGGCGAGCGGCTGCCCGCGCCCGAGACGCTGGACAAGGTCGCCTATCGCACCGTGGCGTTCGCCTTCCCGATCT
>DASXYE010000259.1:0-16129 GCA_036502695.1 Jatrophihabitantaceae bacterium | reverse complement strand
AGCGTCTCGGCGTACTCGCCGGCGTCGATCGAGATGACTGCATCGTCCGGGGCGGCCAGCAGGGCTTCGCCGATCGTGCGGTACGCGCCGTGCTGGTCGGCACTGACCCGCAGCTGCCGACTCGCCACGGCGGACATCAGCGGCTCTCGACCGGGGTGCGCAGCCAACCCCGCTCCGCGGCGCGGGCGCCGAGTTCGAACCGGCTGCGTGCGCCGGCCCGGTTCATCAGGTCGGCGACGATGCGCCGCACGGTGCGCACCGACACCTCGAGCCGGTAGGAGGCCGACTGGTCCGTCGCGCCGGCCAGGAGCAGATCCAGCAGGTGCCGTTCGCGCGTGGTGACCGCGCTTTCGCGGGCGGACGCCTCGGCCAGCGGCGACGCGCCGGCCCACACCCGCTCGAACAACTCGACGACCGCGGTGACGGCGCTGGGCAGTCGCAGCGTGGCCAGCCCGACGGTCTGCCCGGACGCCGTGTCGGACACCGGCAGGGCCACCGTCGCCGAGTCGATGATCAGCGCCGAGGTCGGCACCGGCCCGATCCGCACGTCGGCGCCCTGGTCGGCGAGGTCGGCGAGGTTGTGCAGCCAGCGATCCCGCACCGGGTCTGAGACGCCTGCGCCGCGCCGGTCGCCGAACGCGAGCCGGCAGCAGACACCGTCCGCACACCAGCCGGGCAAAGCCGCCCCGTCGAGCAGGGCGGCGCCCGACGTGCTCATCGCGACGACCTCGCTGGACGCAGCCTGGGTCAGCTGCCGGGTCCGGGCCTTGATGTCGTGGGCTCCCCAACACACGTCCGCGACCTGCAGGTTGCGCGAGCGCGGGCTGTGACTCAGGCCGGTCACCAGGTCGGCGATGGCCAGTCGACCCTGCTCGAGCTCCTCGCGACGGTGCGCCAGCTCGGCATCCACCCGGGCGGCGAGCGCGGGCAGGCCGACGTTCGGATCGACCACGTGCACGACATCCACCTCGAATCGCGCTAGGCCCAGCTCGGCGAGCTGGTCCACCATCCGGTCGGCCGTCTCGACGTCGACCCCGAGCTGGCCGGCCAGCTCGGTCACGGTGCAGCTCGGGTGCCGCAACAAGCCGCGGTACGCCGACTCCAGTTCGTGATCGACGCCGAGACCGGCCAGCCGTGAGCGGTACAGGTCGTCCACCGGACACCTCGCTTCGTATGACTACGCAGTCATCGTCCGAAGCGCCGGTCCGGAGTCGATATATCCGAGGTCCAGGATCCGACCGACCGGGTCAGTGCGCGCCAGCTTGCGCGTTCAGCGGCAGTGAGCCCGCCACCGCGCCGGCCTGATCGCCGTCCAGGCGCTCGACGCCGATGTCCTCGGGCAGGTCGTCGAAGGCGAAGGCCAGCAGGCTGGCCGAGTTCTCCAGCCGGGCCCGGTCGCTCTCGGTGATGCGCACGACGACCTGACCGGTGGCGCGGCCGGACGTTCGCCAGTCGGCGCGCCGAGCCGCGATGGCGATAGTCGTGCCGCGACTGGGGATCAGGTGCAGCCGGCGCAGCACCTGCAGCCGCACCGCCTCGTCGACGTCGTGCCAGTGCCGGACGCCGAAGCACGCGTGGACCGCCCCGCCGGCCTGCCACGCGGCCCAGCTCTCGCCCAGGCGCAGCGGCTCGCTGTTGTCGCTGTTGTCAAGGTGGGCGAGGGCCGAGACCAGCGACAGCGTCTCCTCCCGGTCGAACGTCCGGGTCGGCACGTCCTCGCGGGCGAGTCGCCGGATGAGGCGCTGCACGGCGTTGGCCAGCGCGACGCTCAGGTCGGCCTCGACGTGGATCTCGGCCGTGCGCAGTACCTGCACGGTGATCCAGACCCGGCGGCTGGCGTCGGTCGAGCGCGCGCCGGAGGCGAGCCGCGACGAGGTCTGCATGATCAGCTTCGCGGCGAACGGGGGCGCGTCGGGATCCGGCGACGGCAGCAGCGAGGCCACCGACGTGCGCGCGGCCCAGGCCGCATCGCCGGCCGGGTCGGGGATCTGCAGCTCCAGGACGGTGGCGATTCCGTCGCTCTGGTGGATGAACGCGACCGGGATGCCGTCGAGGTCGATCGTCTCGACGGACGGTCGGTCGGCGAGCCGGCCGACGAGGTCCTCGGCGGCGTGCTCGCCCGGGACCAGGTGCGTCTGGTGCGACCGCAGCAGGTATCGGCCGGCCCGGCCCAGCCACTGGTACAGCAGCCGGCCCCGGATCCGGACGGTAGTGGCCGCCACGGCGCAGGCCACGGCGGCGATCGCCGCGATCGCGACCGCGCGGGGCCGTCCGATGCTCGCGATCAAGGTGGCCCCGGCGAGTTCCCAGCACAGCAACCGGCCGCGTCCGATCGAGCCGATCCCGCGGGTCCGGCGTCGACGGGCGGGCTGAGGTGGATCGGCGGACAGGCCGCGTCGGATCGCGCGCCGGGCCAGGGCCATCGCGGACGGCCGGGCCGCTCCGGCCTGGTACTGCGCCGGGATCCGGGGTTGGGCGCGGGCGGCGGCCCGCGCCGCCATCCGCTCGGCCGCTCGATCCCGGCCGCGACCGGCGCTGCGGTCGGCGGTCGCCGGCTGGGCAGTGGGGGCGTACGGCTGCGCGGCTGGGGCGTAAGGCGGGGCCGCCGGCTGGGCGGCGTAGGGCTGCGCCGTGGGCGGCTGGACCACGGGTGCGGCCGCCGACCCGGTCGGGACGACCGGGCGGGTCGGGACGGCGCGGGGGCCGACGAGAACGTGACCGGCCGGGGCGGCCGGCGCCGTCGGGGGCGGCGCCGGCTGCGCCGGGGCAGTGGCCGGTGGAGGTGCCGCGAGCGCGGACCAATCCGATTGCTCCGGCGGCGTGGCCGGTCGGTACGGGTCCTGGTCTGATTCTTGGCCCGCCCGCCCCGTGCCGGGCGGTCCTGCGCTCATGGCACCTCCAAGACGTCGATCAGCCGATGACGGCGGAGGCTGCTCCCGGATCGTGCGGCTGGTGGGCCTCGACCACGCCGGCGCCCGGGTCGTCGATCAGCCACGCGTCCTCGTCGAGGAACATGTCCTGATCGTTCCCGTCGCGCCGGGACGCCGTCTTGCTCGCCTTGCGGCGGGTCGACGCTGCGACCTCGGCCGACTCGGCGTCCTTGGCTGCCCGGCCGAGCAGTCCGGCCGCGACACCGGCATTGGTGGGCCGCCGGGCGTCACCGGGCCGGATCCGAGCGGTTGCCCGGCCGCCGCGGCCGGCGCCGACACCGCCGACGACGGGGGAGACGACGCCGCCCTGCTGCCGGCGCTCGTCGTCGTCGCGGCGGGGCTGCTGGCTGTTCCGACCGCTCGTCCCGCCGCCGAAGGGCACGAACCCGGCACCGGCCAGGCCGGCGCCACCGACAGCCGGCGAACCGGCGAAGCCGGCAGCGGGCAGACCGGCCGACAACGGAGCTGCGGCGCCCCCACCGGCGGTCGCGAGTGGGCTCGGCGCGAACGCCGGCGCGCTCGGCACGGTGGGCGCGGTCGTGCTGGCCCCGATGCCGGCCAGCGACGGGCCGGACCCGACCTGCGAGACGGTGGGCGCGGTGCCGGCCGGGGTCGCGGTGCCGGCCGTCGTGAGGTTCGCCGCCGCCGTGTGCGTGGACGCCACCGCGGCGTGGGTGGTTCCGGCGGCCGTCGGCGAGACGACCGTGCCCGGCGCCGTACCGATCGCCGTGGTGGCCGGGGCTCCAGCGCCGGCCGGGGTCGAGCCCGCGGTCGTGACGACGCCGGGGGTGGTCGTCGAGGCCTTGCTGGCCAGGTCCGAGGTCTGCGAACCGTCATCGGACGAGGAGTCGTCGCCCGCCGGGTTGGGCTGCGCGGTCTCGATCTCCGGCGGCTCGATCTCGGTCTGGTAGCCCTTCTGGATCGCGTTGGCGGCGTCCAGCACCGACTGGGCCATGTCCGAGATGACCGGCTGCATCTGCTCGACGTCAGCCTTGCACTGCGGCGCGTTGGCCAGATCCTGTTCCCACTTGTCCCACAGGGTCGTCATCGGGCCGCGGTGGTTCGTCTCGATGACCGACGCCGAGTTGGTCAGCGCCTTCGAGATCGGCTCGGTGGCCTCGGCCCGCTGGTTCAGCGACGCACTGAGGTTGTCCAGCGCCCGGTTGAGCTGGTCGGCGTCGGCACCCTTGTAACCGGCGAGCGTCGTCCGGGCGGCCTTCAGCTTGTCCTGCGCGGCGTCGAGCTTCGCGTACTGGGCGTCCCACTGGGCGGCCGCGGTCCGCATCACCGGGGCGACCTTGTTGTTCAGGTCCTGCGAGTCCTGCCACCACATGCCGGCCTTGATGTCGGAGTCGGCCTGGGTACCGGTCAGGGTCCACCGTGGGGTGTCGAACCAGTCCTGGACGTTCCACTGCTGATATGTCTCGATCTTCTGGCCGTTCGGGCCGACGGTGGTCGACACCGGGGTGTCGGCCGTAGCCGCGCTCGGCCCGGCAGTAGTGCCTGCCATGTCACACCTCTCCTACTGCGCCGACGAGCGAGCGCGTCATGCGTTGATCACGCTGTTGATCGTGGACTTGCCGACCTGGTCGTTGTTGTGCTGCGACTTGACGACCGTGTTGATGTGGTTGGTCAGCTGGTCGATGCTCTCGTTCAGTTCCTTCAGGTAGTCGATGTTTCCCTGCATCGCCCAGCGGTGCATGTCCCGCAGGAACGACGGCTCGATCATCGCGGCCATGACGGGTCCTCTCAGTTCAATCGCGTCGGGTTGGGGTCGGCTCAGGTGGCAGCGGTGGCAGCGGTGGCAGCGGTGGTGTCGGTGGCAGCGGGAGCAGCGGCGGCCCCGCCGGCTGCGTCGGCGCCGCAGCCACCGCCGCCACCGGCTGCGCCGCCCGCGCCGTCGCCGCTGCGGGCAGCGTCCGCGTCGGCCTTGGACGCGGCGCCCGCGGCGTCGGACGTGGCGCCGGCGTCCGCAGCCGAGTCCATGGTTTGCAGGGAGTCCGTGGCATCGTTCGTGGTCTGCTGCGTCTGCGGCAATGCGGTGGCCGCATCGCCTAGATCGCTCTGGTCCAGGTTGAGATCTGTGGCAGTCGTCATGGCTACCCCCTCGAGGGATGTCTTCGAATTGCGCGGCGTGTCGCCGTCTAATTGAGCTAATCAACGCGGGTCGGAGTTCGACAGAGCAACGACCGCATCCGGCCACCGCGGCCGCTTTGGGCCAGCGCTACTCGTCGGACATGGCCGGCGGATCGACGCGCCACAGGTGCTCGTCGAGCACCTCGGCGCGGTTGTCGGAGCCGGGCGCGGCGGCTGCGCCGGGTTTGCGGCCGCGTCGACGGGCCGGCCGGGTCGCCCGCCCGCCCGCACCGGGACCGGCCGTGGCGCCGGCCCGGCCCCGCAGCCGGGCCGGCACGCCGATCTCCTCGACCGGCTTGCCCGGCGCCGCGCCCAGCCCACCCAGTTCGGGCCCGCCGGCCTGTTCGGCCGTACCGGGGCGTATCCCGCCCCCACCGCGGCCGCCGGCGCCGGCGCCGGCGCCCATACCGCCCATCGGCGGCGGATAGAACGGCGCGCCGCCCTTGGCCGTGGCGTTGGCAGCGCCCGCCTCGGCCGCCGCGCCGGACAGCTTGGGCGCAGTGCCGCCGCCCGACGACGTCCCGGCGGCGTTCGACCCACCCGTCGCGGACTGCCCGCTGCCGAGTCCGCTGCCCAGACCGGTTCCTGGTCCGGGGCCTGGACCGAAGCCGGACAGCGGCAGGTTGGTCGAGCTGCTGCCCGGGCCGGGCCCGCCGCCCAGCTCCGGGAACTTGAGCGTCGGCGGAGTGGTGGACGTGTTCGGCGTCGGAGTCGGGTTTCCGGCCAGCTGCGGCAGGCTGATCGGCAGCTTGGTCGACGGATCGGGCTGATTGGCGTTCGGATCGTTCGGGTTCGGATTGTTCAGGCTCGGGTCGTTGAGGCTCGGGAGGTTGAGGTTCGGGTCGGACGCACTGTTGCCGGGATCGGAGGTCGACGGATCCGAGCCGGTCGGATCCGAGCCGGTGGGCAGCGACGCGCTCGGATCGCTCGCGCTCGGATCACTGGCGCTCGGACTGCCAGCGCTCGGACTGCCAGCGCTCGGACTGCCCGCGCCGGGGGACTTGGCGCTCGGCTTGGCGCCACCAGGCCCGGTCGCCTTCGGCCCGCCCGGTCCGCCCGGCACCCCCGGGCTCTTCGGCGTGGTGGGGCCCGCCGGGGTCGTGCCAGGGTGCTTGGTCGTCCAGGGTGCGTTGTCGACCTCGAGCAGTGCGTCGTGCAACGTCTGATAGCGCGCCATTACCCGGTCGAGGAAATTACGGGCCTTGCCCATCATCTCCGCCTCGGACGGCCCGGGCAGGTAGACGGGAGTGGTCGAGTCCGAC
Organism: Jatrophihabitantaceae bacterium; assembly: GCA_036502695.1. Classification (GTDB taxonomy): domain Bacteria; phylum Actinomycetota; class Actinomycetes; order Mycobacteriales; family Jatrophihabitantaceae; genus DASXRA01. Next base: position 9,801 of record DASXYE010000259.1, on the reverse strand, counting down.
GGAACTACCTCAGGGTTGTCCCGGGCCTTGGCGATGTCGTCGACGTCCTTGGCTGCCTGCTGGACGGCCGCGGGCAGACCGTCGACGGCGGTCCCGATCTTGGTGATCGCGTCGCGCATCGCCTTGAGGTCGGCGAGGTTCGTGGCCAGCGCCGCGCGCAGCGCGTCGGCGGCTTCCCCTTCCGGCCACGCCATCTGCAGCGACGCCTGCTGATCCTCCAGAGTGCTCAGCGCCTCGGTGATCTGCCCGCTGTAGGTAGCGGCTGTAGTCGCCAGGGCCTGCAGCTTGTCGGCATTGTGGCTGCTTTCGAGATCGATCCACTGGTGGAACATCTCGAACGTGACCTGCGGCTGGTCCATGACGACGTCCTCGGGGTCGATTCAGTGCGCCGGCGGGTTGGCCGGGGCGGTGCTCTGCTTCAGCGCCTGGTCGGCCAGCTTGCGGAGGTCGGCGGCGGTCGCGTCATCGTGTTCGGCGAACCACTTGCCGGCCAGCTCAACGAGGGCCGATCGGTAGTTCATCGTGTCGACGGCCTGCTGGTGCCACTTGTTGAGGTAGGTGCTGGCGAGGCCCAGTCCTTGGGCCACCGCGCGACTCTCGCGGAAGCCGGTGGCGGCGAAGCCTTGGTCCGAGGTCAGCTGCGGTGCCTGACCCAGCTGCTGGGCGGCGTTGGCGATGTTGTCGGCTACGCCCGCGACGAGGCCCGGGCTGATCATCACTACCATGCTGCCTCCTTGGCTGAACTCGTTCTGACGGTAGGGATCCGGTGTGCAGCAGGGCGTCGGCTGTCCGCATGCGGTCAGGGGTTGTTAGGCGGCAGCCAGGCCAACTGGACGAGCTGGGCGTCGCCGCGGCGGTTGACCAGCCAGCCCCGTCCGGGCGGCAACGACTCCGGGCGGACCGACCCGAGCAGGGCGCCCTCGTCCCGGTCGCCGGACAGCAGCACGCCCGGGGCGCCGGCATCGCGCATCGCGGTCAGCAGGCCCGAGTACATCGCCCGCGAGGCCCCACCGGTGCGGCGGGTCACGATGAGGTGCAGGCCGAGGTCGCGGGCCTGGGACAGGTACGGCAGCAACGGCGAGAGCGGGTCGATGCCGCCGGTCGACACCAGGTCGTAGTCGTCGACCAGCACGAACAGGTCCATGCCGCTCCACCAGCTGCGGTTGCGCAGCTGCTCGGCGGTGACGTCCGGGCCGGGCAGCCGGGGCTGCATCGCGCTGGCGACGTCGGCCATGACGGACTCGGTGACGCTGAGGTTCGTGCTGTAGCCGATGAGGTAGTCGGGGGGCACGACGTCGAGCAGGCTGCGCCGGTAGTCGACCATGACGATGCGGGCCTGCTCGGGCGGGTAGCGCTGCATGATGCGGCGGGCCACCATCCGCAAGAACCCGGTCTTGCCGCTCTCGGACTCGCCGAACAGCATGAAGTTGGGATCGGCGTCGACGTCGAGGTAGACCGGGCCGAGGTCGTGTTCGGCGATACCGATCGCCAGCCCCCGTTCGGGATCGACCGGCAGGCTCTCGTAGGCCACCTCGGCCGGCAGCATCCGCACCTGCGGCGCGCCCGGCCCGGACCAGGCCCCCGCCACGGCCTGCGCGAGGGTGCCCACACCTTCGGCCAGATCGTCCACTGTGGACGATCCGTCGATGCGGGGCAGCGCGATCTGCATCTGGTGCTTCGTCTCGGTGATGCCGCGGCCCGGCTCGGCCGACGGGACGTTCAGCGCGGCCTTGCGGTCGATGGCCGAGTCGGCCGGATCGCCCAGGCGGAGCTCGATCCGGGTCCCGAACATGTCGCGGACGGCGCCGCGCAGGTCGAACCAGCGCTGGGCGGTGGCCACGACGTGGATGCCGTAGGACAGACCCCGTCCGGCCAGGTCGGTGATGCCTTCTTCGAGGTCCTCGAAGTCGTTGCGCAGCGCGGCCCAGCCGTCGACGACGAGAAACACGTCGCCGAACGGGTCATCGGCGTACAAGCCCTCGCGCCGCCGTCGCCGATATGCAGCCATGCTGTCTATCCCGAGCTCGGCGAAGCGGCGTTCCCGTTGGAGCAGCAGCGTGCGCACCTCGGCCACCGCGCGCCGGACCGCGCCGGGATCCTGCCGGGTGGCCACCCAACCGGTGTGCGGCAGGCCACGCAGGCCGGCCAGCGTGCCGCCGCCGAAGTCCAGGCAGTAGAACTGCACCTCGGCCGGCGTGTGGGTCAGGGCCAGGCTGCTGATGAGCGAGCGCAGCACGGTGCTCTTGCCGCTCTGCGGACCGCCCACCGCGACGACGTGCCCGGCCGCCGTTGCCAGCTCGAGCACGAGCGGATCGTGGCGCTGCTCCAACGGACTGTCCACGATGCCGATCACCGCCCGCAGTGACCCGTGCAGGTCGGTGTTGGCCGTCGTCAGACCGCGCACCGGGTCCACGACGAGGTCGGGCAGCAGCGAGCCGAGCGCGATCGGCTCGCGCAGTGGCGGCAGCCAGACCTGGTGGGCCGGCTTGCCGCGTCCGCGCATGCGATCGACCAGGATGTCGAGCAGGCTCTCGCCGACCGCCTCGTCGTCGACCTCGTCCACGACCTCGGGCTCGTCCGGCTCGGCCGGGGGCAGGTAGGCCGGCGTGTACTCGTGCACCCCAGCCAGCGCCGGCACGCCCGAGCGCGACGGTTGCCCGGTCGCGCGCCGGTGCACGCCGGAGACGTAGGCGGCGCGGAACCGGTTCATCGGTTCGGTGCCGGACTTGAGGAATCCGTGACCGGGCGCCTTGGGCAGCTCGTACGCGTCGACGCTGCCGAGCACGACCCGGCTCTCGGACGCCGAGAAGGTCCGCAGCCCGAGGCGGTAGGACAGGTGCGTGTCCAGGCCGCGCAGCCGGCCCTCCTCCAGCCGTTGTGAGGCCAGCAGCAGGTGCACGCCGAGCGAGCGACCCAACCGGCCGATCTGGACGAACATGTCGATGAAGTCGGGCTTGGCCGACAGCAACTCGCTGAACTCGTCGCAGACGACGAACAGGGTCGGCACCTCGTCCAGCGGCGCGCCGGCCTGCCGGGCCCGTTCGTAGTCGCGCAGCGAGGCGTAGTGCCCGGCGGCGCGGAGCAGCTCCTGCCGGCGCAGCAGCTCACCGTTGAGCGCGTCGGTCATCCGGTCGACCAGCGGCAACTCGTCGGCCAGGTTGGTGATCACGGCACTGGTGTGCGGCAGCCGGTCCAGCGCGGCGAACGTCGCGCCGCCCTTGAAGTCGATCAGCACGAAGTTCAGCGAGTTGGACGAGTGGGTGATCGCCAAACCCAGCACCAGGGTGCGCAGCAGCTCGCTCTTGCCCGACCCGGTCGCGCCGATCAGCAACCCGTGCGGGCCCATCCCGTCCTGCGCCGACTCCTTGAGGTCGAGCTCGATCGGCGTGCCGTCGACGTGGATCCCGAACCGCACCCGCAGCTTGTCGCGATTGGGCCGGGGCACCCAGGTGTCGGCCGGGTCGAAGTCGTAAGGGTCGCCGAGCTCGAGCAGCTCGGCCAGCCCGAGCTCGGTGGTCATCGCCTGCTGGCCGCCGCCGGTCGCCGAGAGGCGCAACGGGGCGAGCTGCCGGGCCAGCGCCTCGGCCTCGGCGGCCGACAGCTGGTCGGCCAGCCCCACCTCCAGCTCGGCGTCGATGGTCTCCGAGGTCAGCGTGCCCTCGTCGTCGATGTCGAAGATCACCTCGGACGGCTCCAGCAGCCGGGGCGGCGGGCTGGTCAGGTCCAGCAGGGTGATGCCCTCCAGCCCGCCCTCGGTCATCAGGTGGTTGGACCCGACGGTGTCACCGCCGTCGAGGACGACGACGATGTGTGGCCCTGACGTGCGGCTGGACACCCCGGGGTCGAAGCGGGGACGGTCGGCGAGCAGGTCGTCCAGGATGGCCTCCAGCGCCACGGCACTCGGCGCGAACAGCCGGACCTGGCCGACCGCGTCGGTCTTTTCCGGATGCAGCGTGTGGGGCAGCCACTTCGTCCACTCCCACTCGTCGTAGAGCTGGCCGGGGGCGCAGACCACGACGAGCAGGTCGTCGGGCGCCTGGAAGGTGGCCAGCTGCGCGACGATCGCGCGGGCCAGCCCGCGAGCCCGGTCGGGGTCGCCGGTCAGGTAGACCCGGCCGAACCCGTTCACGGCCATGGCGGCGGGCAGGTCGGGCAAGGCCGTGTAGCTCGTGATGAACCGGCGCAGCGCCACCGCGGACAGCGGCTCGAGCGCCTCCAGCGGCTTGGTGGCCGGGGGGACCAGGGAGGTGGCCAGGCTCTGCGCACCCCGCCCGATACGGGCCACGCCGAAGTCGGGATCCTCGCGTCGTCGCTCCCACAGCCGGTAGCTGGAGGCCAGCGCCCAGAGCTGGCTCGGGTCCGGGTGCAGGTAGGCGAGTGCTGCCCGTTGCTGGTCGGCCGCGCGCAGGACGCGCACCCGGTGCTGGGACAGCTGCCGCAGGTACTGCCGGCGGGCGTAGGACATCTCGGCCTTGCTGGCCCCGCCGCCCATCATGGTCATGCCGACCATGCCGAGGGCGCTCAGCCCGAACAGGCCGCCGACCACGAACCGCAGCGGCCCGGACGATCCGCCGGTGAACATCAGCGCCATGGCCACCGAGCCGCCCATCATCGGCACCGCCATCAGGGCCTGCTGCCACTGCCGGCCACCGGGCCGGGGGATCTCCGGCGGGGCCTCGAGCACGATCTCGCCCGAGGGCAGCTCCGGCGCGGGCCGGCGCTGCGGGCGGCGAACGACGACAGTGCTCACGCGCGGACCGTAAGCACGTTCGCCGACCCGATCCCGTGGTTGGCCGCATGCGGCCACGACGGCGCACCGGCCCGACCCGGCACGGTTTGCTAGCCCCTATGGCGGTGGTTTCCGGCCCCGTCGCGGGCCTGGTTCGAGTCACCGTCGCCGCGCCCCGGCGACGTGTCGACATCGCGCTGCCGGAAAACGTCGCGGTGGCCGAGATCTTGCCGGTTCTCCTGGGGCACGGGGGCGAGGAGCTGGCCGACGAGGGCGTCGATCACGGCGGTTGGCTGCTGCGCCGCGCGGACGGCACGCCGCTGGCCGCGACGAAGTCGCTCAGCTCGTACCGGGTGCGCGACGGTGAGATCTTGCACCTGGTGCCCGGCTGGCAGGAATGGCCTGAGCTCGACTACGACGACCTGGTGGACGCCATCGCGAGCGGATCGCGACGGCGCAACCGGGTCTGGTCGCCGCCGATCACGCGCTACTTCGGTCTGGTGCTCGGCACCGTGGTGATCACCGCGGCGCTGGTGGCCGTCTTCCGTTCCGGACCGCACTGGGTGGTTGCCGGGCGGTGGGCGCTCGGGCAGTCGGCGATCCTGCTGGTGGCCGCCGTCGTGCTGGCCCGCCTGATCGGCGATGCGGTGGCCGGCACCGTGGTCGGGTTGCTGGCCCTGCCGTTCGCGGCGGTCGGTGGCGCGCTGCTGATGACCAAGACCGGCGACTGGTCCGGGCCGGGAGCGAACCAGGTCGAGGTGGCCGGCGCGATGCTGGCTCTGGCCGCGCTACTGGGCTATCTCGGGGTGGGCGGTGACGGCGCCCTGTTCGTCGCGGGCGCGGTATCCGGCCTCCTGGCCAGCGGCGGCGGCTGGCTGACCGCCAGCGAGGGCATGCCCCGCGAGCGGGTCGCGGCGATCTTGTTGTGTGCGGCGCTCTTGCTGGCGCCGGCGTTCAACGCGATCGCGATCTGGCTGGCCCGGCTGCCGATTCCCAGCCTGCCGCGTTCGCCGACCGATCTGCTGCGCGATGCGCCGCAGCCGTCGCGGCAGTCGGTGTACGCCGCGGTCGCCCGAGCCGACGGCCTGCTGACCGGGATGCTCATCGGGACCTCGGCCGTTGCCGCGGTCGGCGACGTGATGCTGATCCGCAGCGACGGCACCGCGGCCCGCTGGCTCGTGGTGGTGGCCGGCGCCGCGTACTGGCTGCGGGCCCGTCCGTACGTGATCATCCGGCAGCGCCTGCCGTTGCTCGGCGCCGGACTGGTGGCCGGGCTGGCGCTGCTGCTCGGGCCGCTGATGAGCGACCCGGACAAGCGGTTGTCCGTCGCCGGGCCGCTGCTCGTCGGGATCGGGGCGATGACCGTCGTGCTCGGCCTGGCCTACAGCCAGCGGACGCCCGGGCCCTATCTGCGCCGCTACGTCGAGCTGATCGAGCTCGTGCTGGTGCTCGCCGTGCTGCCCGTCGCCGCGGCGGTGCTGGGCCTGTACGGGCGCCTGCACGCCCTGGGCTGAGACGATGGCGTCTCGTCGCGACGAACTGCGCGCGCACCAGTTCCTCAAGCAGCGCGCGGTATCCGCGCTGGTCGTGCAGCAGACCGATCCGGAACTGCCTCCGTTTCGCAAGCCGAGTGTCGCCGCCTGGGGCAGCCTGGCGATCGCGCTGGTCGGGCTGACGATTGCCGGCGTCCTCGGCCTGTTCGGGCACAAGAGCGCGCCGAAGATCCAGGCCGGCAAGAACGTGATCGTCGAGAAGGGCACCGGGGCCCGGTTCGTGTTCCTGAACGGCCGGCTCGAACCGGTGGCCAACTACAGCTCGGCGTTACTGGCCCTGGGCGATCATCTGAGCACCCAGACGCTGGACAGCAGCGCGCTCGCCACGCTGCCGCGCGGGCCGACCGTCGGCATCACCGGCGCACCGGACGAGTTGCCCGGCGCCAAGCAGCTGCTGCCCGGCGACTGGACGATGTGCTCGCAGCCGTCGACGAACGACGCGGGCGGGCGAGTGGATCACTCGCTGCTGCTCATCGGTCAGGACGCGGGTGGCGGCACCGCGGTGGGGGACCGGGCCGCCCTGGTGACGGTCGCGGCGACCGGCAAGCAGTACCTGGTCTGGCACGGGTACCGGCACGAGATCACCGACCGGCGGGCCGTGTCGGCCGGGTTGGGCCTGGCCGGGGAGGCGGTCGTCCCGGTGGCCTCGGCCTGGGTGGACGTGCTGCCGGTCGGGCCGGCGCTGGCCCCGATTGCCGTGCCGGGATCCGGTGGCGCGTCCCGGGCGCTGCTGTCCCGCCCGACCCGAGCCGGGCAGCTGTTCGTGGTGTCGGTGTCGGCGACCGCCCGGCAGTACTACCTGGCGCTGGCCAACCGGCTGATGCCGATCACGCCGTTGCAGACCGAGATCCAGCTGGCCGCGCCGGCCACCAAGGCGGCCTACGGTGGGCGCTCGCCCCGGCCGATCCGGCTCGACCCGGCCGAGCTCACGCTGGCCGATCAGGCCGGCGGCACCGCCGCGGTCTCCGACCCGCCCCGGGACCGGCCGACCTTCGTGCGTCCCGACTCGCCCACGGCCGCCGCGTGCGCCGCCTTCGCTCCCGGCGCCGCCGTGCCGCGCGTCGTGTTCGGCGCGACGGTTCCACCGACGACCGCCCAGCAGACCACGCCCGGGCGCAGCCCCAACGGCGCCCCGCTGGCCGACAGCGTGGCGGTGCCCTCGGGGCACGCGGCGCTGGTGTCGGTGGTGGCGAACGGCCAGGCCGCGGCCGGCACGCTCGCGCTGGTGACCGACCTGGGCCGGCTGTACCCCTTGGCCTCGGCCGACGTACCCAAGATCCTCGGCTACGACGGGGCGATGCCGGTGCGGATCGCTGCCGTCCTGGCGGCTCGGTTGCCGCAGGGGCCGGCGCTGGATCCGGCTCGGGCCCGGCAACCCGTATGAGCCTGGCAGCATTAGGTCGCTGCGCTGTCGCGATCTCACTGCCGTTCCTAGTCTCGAATTGTCGCCGAATTATCGGCGGTGACCAAAGCACCGGCGGTGGAATCGGTGCCACTCGATTCGCGGGAGAAGCCCATGACTCAGTTCAGCGCAGATGCCCTCGTACAAGCCCAGGCCGGGCGTGACCTGCGGACACACTCCGAGGGCGTCATCGACGCAGTCAACCAGCTCAAGAGGATCTCGGCCGAGCTACCGTCGGGATTGCAGGGCCAGGCCTTGACGGCCGGCCTCAGCGTCCACGATGTGCTGCACTCCGATGTGATCAAGCACGCGACGCGGCTTGCGCAGCACGGCGACCACTTCGTCAATTCGGCCAATGTCCAGTCCGCCGGCGACGTGGACGGCAACAAGGCCATCGCCCAGGTCATCGGCGGCGCGGTTGCCTCGACCATCAACACGTCCGTCTAGCCGATCCAGCTCGCACAGAAAGGCGATGAGATGAGCGATCTGCTCAAAGTCACTCCGGCTGTCATGGAGAGTCACGTCACCGCGATCAACGCCCTGGTGGCCAAGCTGGACCACCACCAGACCGAGATCGCCAAGATCGTGAACAACCCGGCCCTGATGCGCAGTGGTGTCAACAGCGACGCGATCACGGTGCACCACGAGGCCCTGCAGAAGGCCGTTACCGCGACAAAGGAGCAGCACACGGTTCTGGGCACCCAGTTCACCCAGCACATGAACCGGATGATGGGCGACGACCAGCGCCTGTCCAAGATGATCGAGTAACAGCTGAACATCAGAAACGGCGGGCCCGGCACATTTCCGGGACCGCCGTTTCGGCATTGTTGGAATGAGCCTGGTATCGCACGCCGATACCAGGCTCATTTGCGCGCCGGATGACCACGCACGTTTGCCTCCTGTTCGATCAATGGAAACCGGATACGAATGGTCAACGCATAGCCTGGCAAGAGGTGAAGCGCTGAACCAGGGAGTGCTCGGTATGACCAATTTCCAGGTGCCGCCGCAGACCGTCAGCGGCCAGGGTCGGCAATTCTCGAGGTACGCGAATGACGTCGCCGAAATCACGACGTGGTGGGAATCGAATATGTCGGTGCTGGGCGACTATTGCGGCACCGACAGCGCCGGCCGGCAAATCAAGGCGGCGCTCACGCCGAAGCTGGACTCGATCGACCAGGAATTGCCGAAGATCGTCCAGAAGCTCTACGCGCTGGGGACGCTGCTCGACCGCCTGGCCCAGCAGTCCACGCACAACGACGCCACGAGCAGCCAGTCGATACGCACGATCACCCATCATCGAGCCCAGCAGCACAGCCGTGGCCGACATCACTGACGTCGTCGAGGGGCTGATCGAGAACTTCTTCGGCATCGAGCTGCCGAAGGGCGATCCGGCCGGCATCCGGGCCGCCGCGTTCCGGATGCGGGAGCTGGCGCAGTACGTGGACGAGGTCGACCAGCACGTCGAAACGTCGGTCGGCGCCGTGACCAAGCCCAGCTCCGGCCAGACGATCGACGCGTTCAGCACGGCCAGCACCGACGCCCGAGCCGATCTGAACGGCGTGTCGACTCTCTCCCGGGCGCTGGCCGACGGCCTGGACGAGTACGCCCAGCAGGTCGAGCAAGCCCGGGAACGGGTGAAGGTGATCATCGAGCAGATCGCGACCACGATCACCGTCGGAATACTGTTCGGCTTCATCAGCGACGGCATCGGTGACCTGCTCGCCGTCCCTCGGGTGCTCGCCGGGATCGCGGCCATCACGGGTGAGCTCTCCGCATTCGGCGAGGCCGTCGCCACCGTGGCCAGCCGGATGTTCGCCTACTACCTCGACGCCCAGGCCTGGGCCCTCGCGGACCGGGGCAGCCAGGCCCTGGTGGCCGCCGCGAACGGCCTGCCGGTCGGCTCGTTGGATCAACAGCTCGCCGCCGGTCAGCAGTCAGCCGATGGCCGGGTCTTCTACGACGCCACGAACGACGCGGTCACGGCCTCGATGAGCGGTCTGCGCACCGCAGCATCGGGCCTGCCCGGCCCGCTCGGCAAGATCGCGGCCCGGGTGCTGCCGGAGAATCCGCAGCGGCACCTGGCGACAAGGGCGCTGGCCCGCTTCACTGCGTCGTCG
>DASXYE010000258.1:0-11779 GCA_036502695.1 Jatrophihabitantaceae bacterium | reverse complement strand
AGCGCCGGGTCCTCGTAGCCGAGCAGGCGCATCGACCGGATGGCCCGGCGCAGGATGCGGCGCAGCACGTAGCCACGTCCCTCGTTGGACGGCACGACGCCGTCACCGATGAGCATCAACCCGGACCGCACGTGGTCGGTGATCACCCGCAGCCGCACGTCGTCGGGGTCCGAGTGGCTGGCCTCATGCCCGGACTTGGCGCCGTAGGTCTTGCCGGTCAGCTCGGCGGCCCGATCCAGGATGGGCCGCATCTCATCGATCTCGTAGAGGTTGTCGACGCCCTGCAGGATGCTCGCGATCCGTTCCAGGCCCATGCCGGTGTCGATGTTCTTGTTCGGCAGGTCGCCGAGGATCTCGTAGTCGCCCTTGTGCGGGCCGGTGGACTTGCCCCGCTCGTACTGCATGAAGACGAGGTTCCAGTACTCCATGAACCGGTCCTCGTCGACGGCCGGGCCGCCGTCCGGGCCGTACTCGGCGCCGCGGTCGTAGAACAGCTCGCTGCACGGGCCGGCCGGGCCCGGGATGCCCATGTCCCAGGTGTTGTCGGCCTTGCCCCGACGCACGATGCGCTCGTGTGGGACGCCGATCACCCGGTGCCAGATGTCTACGGCCTCGTCGTCGTCGTCGTACACGGTCGGCCAGATGCGGTCGCCGTCCAGGCCGAAGCCGCCCTCGGACTGGGGCTTGGTGGACAGCTCCCAGGCCAGCTTGACGGCGCCTTCCTTGAAGTAGTCGCCGAAGCTGAAGTTGCCGTTCATCTGGAAGAACGTCCCGTGCCGGGCGGTCTTGCCGACCTCGTCGATGTCCGGCGTGCGAATGCACTTCTGCACGCTGGTGGCCCGCTGGTACGGCGGCGTCTGCTGTCCGGTGAAGTACGGCACGAACTGCGCCATGCCGGCCACCACGAACAGCAGGTTCGGGTCCTCGAAGGGCAGCGGCAGGCTCGGGACGACGGTGTGCCCGTTCGCCTCGAAGTGAGCCAGGAACCGCCGTTTGACCTCCGCGGTCCTCACGACTGATCCGCTGGGACACGACCCAGCGTGCCGTCCAGACCGGTGCCCTCGCGCAGCTCGGCCTCGCGCTCGTGCATGGCACCGCGCACCTCGGCGGTGAAGTCGCGCAGCGAGTCGGACAGGTCGGCGAGCCCGCCGCCGAAGCTCTGCGCGATCCCGCGCGGGGTCAGCTTCTGGGCGGCGGCGGTGAGCTTGCGCACGACCAGCGCGCCGATCGTGATGCCCATGGCCAGCCAGAACAGGCGACGTGTCATGTGCCCTTACCTCTTACCTGCGCGCCGGGTGGCGCGCTGCTTGCTCTTCGCGTCGCGCAGCAGCTGCGCGTCGCGGCGGTCGTTGACCGTCTTGCGGACCCCGTAGCTGAACGCCGCCACCTTGATCAGCGGGCTGCCCAGCGTGCTCGACACCACCGAGGTCAGCGCCGCCACGTTCGTCGTCATCGAGTCGACGTTCTTGGCGATACCACCGACGTGATCCAGCTGCGAGTTGACCTGCGTCATCGTGTCCTGCGCCTGATCGAGCAGCGGGCTCACCCCGTCGTGGGTCTTGCGGATGGCGAGCGTGGCCTCGTCCAGCGTGCGTCCCAGCTTGAGCAGCGGGTACGCGAGCAGCACGACGAGCAGCACGAAGGCCCCCGCCGCGATCAGCGCGGCGATCGCCCCACCAGACACGTGGTGTTCCTCTCCTAGTGACAGATCCCCGACCCGGGTGGTACGCCGTGCGACCCTACCGGGTCAGTCCTCGGCGCTCGCGTCAGTTCGACGGACGATGGCGCGCAGCGTCGGCAGCCGGTCGGCCAGCGTTCGCTCGGCGCCGTGCCGGGTCGGGTGGTAGTAGTCGCGGCCCACCAGCTCGTCCGGCGGGTACTGCTGCGTGGCGACGCCGTCCGCGGTGTCGGGCGGGTACACGTAGCGCTGCGCGTGACCGAGCTTGGCCGCCCCCGGGTAGTGCCCGTCGCGCAGCGCCGCCGGCACCGGTCCGGCCTTGCCCGCCTTGACGTCGGCCTGGGCCTCGTTGATCGCGCGCACCACCGCGTTGGACTTCGGGGCCAGCGCCAGGTGGATCGTGGCCTGGGCCAGGTTGATGCGCGCCTCGGGCAGTCCGATCAGCTGCACCGCCTCGGCGGCCGCCGTGGCGGCGAGCAGCGCGGTCGGGTCGGCCAGACCGATGTCCTCGCTGGCGTGCACGACCAGCCGCCGGGCGATGAACCGCGGATCCTCGCCGGCCTCGAGCATCCGGGCCAGGTAGTGCACCGCGGCGTCGGCGTCCGAGCCGCGGATCGACTTGATGAACGCGCTGATGACGTCGTAGTGCTGGTCGCCGTCGCCGTCGTAGCGAACCGCCGCCGTGTCGACGGCCTTCTCCAGCGTGGCCAGGTCGATGCTCGGCGCGCCGGCCGCGGTTGCCGTACCGGCCGCCGCCTCGAGCGCGGTGAGCGCGCGGCGCGCGTCGCCGTCAGACATCCGCAACAGGTGGGCCCGGGCGTCGTCGTCGAGCGTGACGGCACCGCCGAGTCCTCGCTCGTCGGTGAGCGCACGGTCGACCAGCTCGTTCACGTCGTCGCTGGTCAGCGGCTGCAGCGTCAACAGCAGGCTGCGCGACAGCAGCGGCGACACGATCGAGAAGAACGGGTTCTCGGTGGTGGCCGCCACCAGCGTGATGGTGCGCGTCTCGACGGCATTGAGCAGGGAATCCTGCTGGGTCTTGGAGAAGCGGTGGATCTCGTCGATGAACAGCACTGTCTGGTTGCCCGAGTAGTTCAGTTCGCGCCGGGCGTCCTCGATCACCGCGCGGACGTCCTTCACGCCGGCGTTCAGCGCGGACAGCTGGGCGAAGCGCCGGTTCGTCGCGTTCGAGACGATCAGGGCGAGCGTCGTCTTGCCACTGCCGGGTGGGCCGAACAGGATCAGCGACATCGGCTGGTCGCCCTCGACGAGGCGCCGCAGCGGCGAGCCGGCGACGAGCAGATGCTGCTGCCCGACCACCTCGTCGAGCGTGCGCGGCCGCATCCGAGCGGCGAGCGGCGCGTTGGCTTCGATGCGCTCGGCGGCGGGCTGGTCGAACAGGGTCACGTGCTCAGCGTAGGCAGCGGGTCAGACGAACGGACGTCGAGCGTCTGGCTCACGGCCGATCCAGCTCGCCCCAGACGGCATCCTTGTCGTCGAGATCGACCCGTGGTCGCAAGTCAGCCGTCGTCCAGCTGAGGTCGTCGTCTGGATCGAACGTGGTCCGCGCGCATCCATACTGACAGCGCGCGGCTACTGGTTTCGTTCGAGCGTGAGCAGCGGCTCAGCGAACATCGGTGCCGGTGCGCCGGGATCTGCGGCGACAGCCTCGTCCAGGCGGCGGAAGCCGGTCTCCAGCTCGTCGGGGCTGAGCTGAGCGAAGAACGACAGGGTGCGCAGGTGCAGCCGCTCGAGCATGTCGGCGCAGGTGCCGGACGACGGTTCGGTGACCGTGCCGAAGCCGGCCACACGCCAGCCGTCCGCGGTGAACATCGCGATGACTTCGTGCAGCGGCTGAAACAGCGCGGCGTCCGCCTCGAAGCCGCGCGGGAAATACTCCTGCCACCACGGCCGGGGATGGTGGTCACTGAAGTTCCCGCGCAGTAGCAACCGTCCGGCGGGCCGCAGCACCCTGGCCAGTTCCCGGACCGCGCGCGGCTTGTCCGGGACGTGGTGCCAGGAACAGAACATGAGGACGTAGTCGGCGCTGCCGGACGGCACCGGCAGGTCCTCGGCGGAGCCGGCCAGGTACCGCACATCGGGATGCCGGGACTGCGCTTGCGCGATCTCGCGCATGCGCACCGACGGCTCGACGCCGGTGACTGGCCCGAACGCTCGCGCCAGCGCCGGGGTGAACCGGCCGGTGCCTGACCCGACATCCAGCCCCATCAGGGGGCGCCGTTCGGGCAGCACCGCGTCGAAGGCGCTGATCCAGCTCTGCCGCTGCTGCTCGGTAAGCGCCCGGCCCCGCGCGTAGTGCTGATGCTGCTCGGTGTCGTAGTCGATCCGCCTCATCGCAACTCCCCGCATCCGGTCGAGCTACGACCCGCCGCCGCCCGATGTATCGACCTGATACATCAGAACGATATGCCGGGCCACTGTCGGTCACAAGACGACCCGGCCCCACCCGGCATCCAGGATCGCCCGATTGGCCGAGGCCGTCGCCCGCTCCCGTCCGTAGGGTCGAGCGTGTGGAGATCCTGAAGTACACGGCGTTCAGTTCCGATCCGGCCGGCGGCAACCCGGCCGGTGTCGTCCTGGATGCGACGGGGGCGAGCGAGGCCGAGCTGCTCGCCGTCGCCGCGAAGGTCGGCTGCTCCGAGACCGCGTTCGTCGTCGGCGGCACCGACCGCGCGCCGGCGGTTCGCTACTTCAGCCCGCTGGCCGAGGTGCCGTTCTGCGGACACGCCACCATTGCCCTGGCCGTCGCGCACGCCGACCGGCACGGCGCCGGCCGGCTGACCCTGGACACGAAGGCCGGTCCGGTCCAGGTCACGACCACCGCGTCGGACGGCCGGCTCACCGCGACGCTCGTGAGCGTCCCGCCACGCACCGTCCCGCTCGCCGGCGCCGACCGGGGCGCCCTGCTCGCGGCGCTGCGCTGGGACGAGCGCGACCTCGATCCCGGGTTGCCGGTGCGCGTCGCCTACGCCGGGGCGTGGCATCCCATCGTCGCGGCGGCCACCCGTGAGCGACTGGCCGACCTGGACTACGACTTCGACGCACTCAGCGCCTTGATGGCCGGCCGGGACTGGACCACCGTCGACCTCGTCTGGCGGGAGTCGCAGTCCCTCGTGCACGCCCGCAACCCGTTCCCGCCCGGCGGCGTGGTCGAGGACCCGGCGACCGGGGCCGCGGCGGCAGCGTTCGGCGGGTACCTGCGCGAACTGGGACTGGTCGATCCGCCGGCCCGAGCCGTGGTGCACCAGGGCGACGACCTGGGCCGCCCGTCCCTGCTGACGATCGACATCCCGGCCGATCCGGCAAGCGGCATCGCCGTCACCGGAACAGCGGTGCCGCTACCGGGCTGACAGCTACCCGGGTGACAGGTCGCCGACCTGCTCGGCGTACCAGCTGTTCGACAGGTGCTCGGCGATCTCGCGCAAGGTCCAGCCCTCGCGCGGACGGTCCCACTCCTCCGGCCCGGCAGCGAGCAGCCGCAACCGGAACGTGCGGCCGAGCCGGGTCAGTCGCTGGCGGGCCTCGTCCAGGTCGAGCTCGGTGAACGGCGCGAGGTCGGCGTGGGTCGTGACCAGGCTGGCGTGCCACCGGTCCGGCTCGGTGGGGACGCCGGCCAGCACCGCCTCGATCTCGGCCAGGTGGTCGAGCAGGTGATCGGACTGGCGCCGGATCGCCTTGTGCGGCGTGTAGATCCGGTCGCCGTCCTCGCTGACGCGGGGCCGGCCATCCCAGCCGATCCAGGTCGCGGCGAGCTCGAGCGTGCGCCCGACGGCGGCCTCGATGCCGGCCCCCGGGTCGTCGTCTGCGGTCATAGCCGGACGCTATCGCCGAGACAGTTCGACGTGTGCCGAACAGATTCGCGGGCCGTGCCAGGATCGAGGCATGCAGACTCGGCAACTCGGCGACACCGCCGTCAGCGCGATCGGGCTCGGCGCCATGCAGCTGGACAACCCACCCGAGCAGCTCGAACGGGCCGAGCCCACCATGCGGGCCGCCCTCGACGCCGGCGTGACGCTGGTCGACACCGCCATCGCGTACGGACCGTCCACGCTGGGCGCCGACATCATGGGCGCCAACGAGCGACTCGTCGCGTCGCTGCTCGACCGGCTGGGCGTCAAGGGCAAGGTGCTCGTGGCCACCAAGGGCGGGCACACCCGCGACGTGCACGGCAGCTGGGGGTTGGACGGATCGCCGGCCGGTCTGCGCGCTGCGGTGGACGCCAGCCTGCGCAATCTCGGCGTCGAGCAGATCGACCTGTACCAGCACCACCGGCCCGACCCGGCGGTGCCTTACGCCGAGACGCTGGGCGCCCTGAAGGAGATCCACGACGCCGGCAAGGCCCGCATGGTCGGGCTGTCCAACGCCGACCCGGACCAGATCCGGCAGGCTCGCGACATCCTCGGCGCCGCCCTGGTCAGCGTGCAGAACGAGTACTCGCCGCGGTTCCGGTCCAGCGAGCCCGAGCTACGACTGTGCGACGAGCTGGGCCTGGCGTTCCTGCCGTGGAGCCCGCTCGGCGGGGCCCGGACCGCAGCGGAACTCGGCGGTCAGCACACGGCCTTCGAGGAGGTAGGCGCCGAGCTCGGCGTCAGCCCGCAGCGGGTGTGCCTGGCCTGGATGCTGGCCACGTCACGGGTGGTCATCCCCATCCCGGGCGCCAGCCGGCCCGAGTCGATCACCGACTCGGCCGCCGCTGCCGACCTAGAGCTGAGTCCCGAGCAGCTGGCCCGGCTCGACGCTGTGTGAAGCGTCACCCGGCTAAGCGGAGTTGATCTACCACTTAGCTTGTTAGCGTGGCCATGACGCAACAAGCTTCGTTCGGGGGATCACCTGCATGATGCGCATCGACGGGGCCCGTCGCCCCCACTACTCGGCCACCTTCGCCGTTCTCTCGGTAGGCGTCGGCGCGTACGCCCTGCTGCAGTCGCTGGTCGCGCCGGTGCTGCCGACCGTTCAGCAGCACCTGCACACGAGCCAGAACACGGTCACCTGGGTCATGACGGCCTACCTGCTCGCCGCCTCGATCGCGACCCCGATCCTCGGGCGGGTCGGCGACATGGTCGGCAAGGAACGCATGCTGCTGCTGACGCTGGTGGCCCTCGCGGTCGGGTCGCTGCTGGCGGCCGTCGCGACGTCGATCGGCGTGATGATCGTCGCTCGGGTCATCCAGGGCATCGGCGGTGGCATCATCCCGCTGGCGTTCGGCATCATCCGCGACGAGTTCCCGGCCGAGAAGGTCAGCTCCGCGATCGGGACGGCCGCCGCGCTCCTCGCGGTCGGCGGCGGGCTGGGCATCGTGCTCGCCGGCCCCATCGTCGACACCCTCGGCTACAGCTGGCTGTTCTGGATCCCGATGATCGTGACGATCCTGGCCGCGATCGCCACGCACCTGGTCGTCCCGGAGTCGCCGGTTCGCACCGCCGGGCGGATCAACATCCCGGCGGCGCTGCTGCTGTCGGGCTGGCTGGTCGCCCTGCTCGTGCCGATCAGCGAGGCCGAACAGTGGGGCTGGGCCTCCGTAAAGGTCCTCGGGCTGATCGGGCTCGCAGTGGTGCTGGCGCTCGCCTGGGTGATCGTCGAGTTGCGCTCGGCCGAGCCGCTGATCGACATGCGGATGATGGCCATCCCGGCCGTGTGGACCACCAACCTGGTCGCGCTGCTGTTCGGCGTCACGATGTACTCGGTCATGACGTTCCTGCCGGAGTTCGTGCAGACGCCCTCGTCGGCCGGGTACGGCTTCGGTGCCAGCATCACCCAGTCCGGGCTGTTCCTGCTGCCGATGACCGTCACCATGTTCGCCGGCGGCATCGTCGCCGGACGGCTGGCCCAACGCGTCGGGGCGAAGGCGCTGCTCGCCGCCGGTTCGGCGGTGACGATCGTGCCGGTGGCCATGCTCGCCGGTGCGCACGACCACCGCTGGGACATCTACCTCGCCTCGGCGCTGCTCGGCCTGGGCATCGGGCTGGCCTTCTCGTCGATGTCGGCATTGATCGTCACGGCCGTCGGCCCCGCGCAGACCGGTGTGGCCAGCGGCATGAACGCCAACATCCGCACCATCGGTGGCTCGATCGGAACCGCCGTGATGGCCTCGATCATCACCTCCGGTGCCACCGCTGACGGGCTGCCGAAGGACTCGGGCTACACCAACGCCTTCTGGTTCCTCGCCGCCGCCTCGGCGGTGGCGCTGGCCGCCGCGCTGCTGATCCCGGCCACCCGACGCCGCGCGGTCGCCGAACCGGCGCCGGTGCTCGCGCCGGTGCCGGTCGCCGACCATGCTTGACGCCATGCCCCCGCCGGCCAAGGCCCCCACTCGTCCGTTGCGGGCCGACGCCGCCCGCAACCTCGAGCGGGTGGTCGACGCCGCCACCGACCTGTTCGCCGAGCGCGGCCTCGAGGTCGGCGTCGACGAGATCGCGGCCCGGGCCGGGGTCGGCATGGGCACGCTGTACCGCCGATTCCCCAACAAGGACGCCTTGATCAAGTTCTTGGTCGCCGATCTCGTGAGCCAGACGCTGCTACTCGCCGACAACGCGCTGGCCGAGCCGGACGGGATCGGCCTGGAATCGCTGCTGCGCGGCGTGGGCGAACTGCAGGCCGCCAACCCCGGCTGCCTGACCCGGTTGTGGCGCGACGGGTTCTCGCCCACGGAGCTCGAGCACCTACGCGGCGTCTTGCGCCGGCTGCTCACCCGGGCCCACGAGGCGGGTGCGGTGCGACCCGAGATCACGGTCACCGATGTTTCGGTGTTGCTGTGGTCGCTGCAGCAGATCGTGACGATGACGGTCCACGCCGCGCCTGGCGCGTGGCGCCGGCACCTCGACATCCTGCTGGCCGGCATCTCGCCCCGTCCGCGCAAGATCTCGCACCGGCCACTCACCCAGCACGAGCTCGACGCGATCAACGACAGTCAGAGCTAGGACGTGTCTCCCAACGTTGGGAGACACGTCCTAGGTCGATCATCGTGCGGGTTGAACCGCCGTCGACGCGTCGAACCAGGTGCGGCCGTCGAGCGGCCGGGCGGCGACCTTCAGGCCGGTGATGATCTGTTCGAGCTGCTGATCGGTATAGGTGCCACGGTGATTGCCGCCGACCGTGATCGTCACCGACAGACCGTTCATCGGCGCGGTGACGGCGTCCGTTCCCCCCGCCGTGTGGTGCAGGCAGATCCGCTGACCGTGCACCACGTCGGCCTCGCCGTCCGGGCACGCGTCGCCCGGCCGGACCGTCGAATTGATCATGACCTGCAGTTCGAGGGCGCTGTAGAGCGAGTCGCCGCCGGTCGGTGTGGCCGCTGTGCTGTCGTCCAGCAACAGGCTCGTCCCGGTATAGATGACGTGGGAGATGGCATTGCCCGGGGTCATCGTCGACACGCCGTCGCCGGGCAGGGTCGAGGTGAGACCCGACACGGACAGGCCGGCCGGCAGGTAGGTGAGCCGGAAGATCGTCGGCAGCGGCTGATCGGCGTTTCGGACGGCGGCTGCGAACGCCCGCTCGGTGGCCAGGTCGTTCGGCGTCTCCATCTGCACCATCGCCCACGCGTCCGGTGCGTACTGCCAGATGAGGGTGTCGGTAACGGCGTTCGGGGCGGCGTCGGCGTTCATCCAGGGGAGCTTGGCGTAGTAGCCGGCCTTGCCTTCGACCGAGACCGGCTGGCCGCGTTTCGCGGCCGACGGTGGGTCGTACGCACCGCGATAGAAGACGTAGATCGCGCCGTCCGGACCGGTCTGGTCACCCGTCGCATTGCCTTCTGCCCAATCGTGGTCCCCCACGATGGTCGCGCTCTGGTACCGGCTGGTGATCCGATCCACCTTGATGTGCTGGAACCCGGGCTGCACGTCGACCCGGAAGCCGATGCGCGGCACCAGTGCGTGCGGCTGGGCCGACACGATGGCCCGGTCGAGCGCGGTTCCGGTGTAACGGATCCCCGGCGCAGTCGGTCGGACGGGACTGGGCGATGCCGACGTTCGGCCCGTTCCGGCGGGTGTGTCGTGGTGGCGATTCAGCGCGGCGGGTACCGCGAGAGCGGCGACGGCGACCACGGCCACCGATGCGGCCGCCAGCGCCGGAGCGCGCCAGTGCCGGCGACGAGGGGGCGGCGCGAGGTCGACGTGGCTGGGCACGTCCAGGGATTGCGGCGCCTTCTCGGCGACGTCGGCGAAGATGGCTCTGATGTCGTCGGTAGTTCTCACGATGACCCTTCCTCCGGTGTCAAGCGGCCAGTGGCGCGTCGTTCGGTGTCGGCGATCTGGACCCGCAGCTTGGCCAGGGCGCGGGACACGTAGCTGCGCACCGTTGCCGTCGAGCAGTGCATTAGCCGGGCGATCTCGGTATCCGGCAGATCTTCGTAGAAGCGCAGCGCGAGCACGGCTCGCTGCCGGCGCGGCAGCTTGGCCATCTCGTGGAACAGCGCGGCCCGGTCGGCGTGCGCTCCGGAGGGGTCGTCGACGACCAGGTCGAGCTCGATCGGCTGGCGTTGCGGTTCGTGACGGGCCCATCGCCGCCGAAACGAGATGTACTCGTTGACCACCATCCGACGCACGTACGCATGCGGCTGCTCGACCGCCGAGATCGTCTCCCAGCGCACGAAAGCGCGCGCCAGGACGTCCTGGAGTACGTCTTCGGCCAGCCGCCGATCGAACGTCAGCGTCATCGCGAATGCGAGCAGCCGGCGCTCATGAGCCAGCACGTACTCGTCAAAGGTCATGTCATCTCCCTACCTCGCTTGCTGTAACGCGGGGAGGGATCCGCTTTGCGGCAGCTCCGCCGTAAAACTCGGGCCGGACCGGTTCAGCCCAGTCCGAGCTTGGTGTAGCCGCGCAGCAGGTCGCGGGAGATGATCAGCCGCTGCATCTCGTCAGTGCCCTCGAAGATGCGCCACAGCCGGGCCTCGCGATACCACCGCTCGATGGGCAGCTCGCGGGTGTAGCCCATGCCGCCGTGGATCTGCAGCACCCGGTCGACGACCCGGTTGGCCATGTTCGCCCCGTAGAGCTTGGCAATCGAGGACGAGTGCCGCGGGTCGCGGCCCTGATCGACGGTCCACGCCGCGTGCAGCACCAACCAGCGGGCCGCCTCGAGCTCGACCTCGGAGTCGGCGATCATCCACTGGATGGCCTGGTTGGTGCCGATCGGCTTGCCGAACGTCTCGCGCTGGTTGGCGTAGTCCAGGGCCATCTGCAGCAGCCGTTCGGCCGCGCCCAGCGCCCGGGCCGGGATCAGGTAGCGGCCCTTGCCGATCCACTGCATGCCGAGCTCGAAGCCCTGGCCGATCTCGCCCAGGACGTTGCGTCCGGGCACCCGCACGTCGGCGAACACCAGCGACGCCGGCCCGCCCTCCCCCATCGTCTGGATGAAGTGCGACGTCCAGCCCATCGACCGGTCGACCAGGAACGCCGTCGAGCCGCCGTGCGCGCCCAACTCCTGATCGGTGACGGCGATGACGATCGCGAAGTCGGCGTCGTTGCCGCCGGTGATGAACGTCTTCTCGCCGTTGATGATCCAGTCGTCGCCGTCGCGGCGGGCGCTGGTCTTGATGTTGGCCGCGTCCGATCCGGCACCCGGCTCGGTGATCGCGAAGCAGGACAGCCGCTCGCCCTCGATGGTGGGCAGCAGATATTCGGTCCGCTGCGCCTCGTTCGCGTAGTACAGGATGTTGTCGGCCTCGCCGCCGAACCGGAACGGGATGAACGTGCGGCCGAGCTCCGTCCAGATCAGGGCCTGCGTGATCGCCGGCAGGTCCATGCCGCCGTAGTCGTCCGGCGTCGACAACCCCCAGAAGCCGAACGTGCGGGCCTTGAGCTGCAGCTCGCGGCTCTCGTCCGGGGTGATGCCGGCGTGGCCGTCCCGCTCACGGCGCAGTGCCTCCGGCTCGCGCGGGATGAGCTCGTCGGAGATGAACGCCCGGGCCGTGTCCCGGATGGCCTTCTGCTCGTCGGTCAGTGCGAAGTCCACCATCGTCGCTCCTCGGCTTCGTGCCTTCGATCAGGGAGGTGATGGCCTAGTCTGTCCCATGTGAACGCCCCGACGCCCGCAAGTGCCGGCATCGCCGGTCTGGACGAGCGGATCGCCGCGATCCGGGGC
>DASXYE010000257.1:0-25394 GCA_036502695.1 Jatrophihabitantaceae bacterium | reverse complement strand
GGGTCTACCGGCTAGTCGCTGACAACCGACACCGGCTCCCGGGCGGGACCGCGGCCTGCGCGCTGCCGCCCGAACAACGCCCGGGTAGCTCGTCGCGAGCGGCGTGAGGCGCTAGCCCACCACACCTCGAGGGGTAGCAAGGACGCGATCGCGACGCAGTGCGGCACGAACAGGATCGTCAAGCCGGCGAACACCATGATGTGGAAGGCCCACATCGTGAACGCGATCAGCGTGCGCGTCCTGTCCGATCGCGCGAGCAGCACGAGTGGTGAGCTCAGTTCGCCGATGATCATCGCGAACTGCATCGGCACGAGGAACTCGGGCTTGTCCAGCAGCCAGCTCGAGAACTCGGTCTTGCGACGGATCAAGGCTCGTTCGAGCGTCGCGCCGGTCGGCCAGTTCCAGCCACCGAATCGGATCTTCGCCCAGGCGGACAGGAAGTAGGTGAGCACGATCGCAACGTGGACGCACCGCAGTGCCCATCCGGCCGCGGCCGATCGGGATCGGTCCGACACCCGGGCCGCGCCCACGGTCGGCAGGACGGCGAGCGCGACGAGGAACGCGAAACGGTCGTGGTCGACCTTGCCGTAGGACATCGCGACGAGCATCCAGCACAGGTACAGCGCAGCGGCCAGTCCACCGGACAGCCGCGGGGCTCGTCCGGTTGCGGCGACGAGGGCGGCAACGACGACGGTGATCTCGATCGTGGTGACGAGCGCGGCGGTCGGCACCGGTAGGTGCAGCAGCCGCGAGATGTAGAGGGGGTGGTACAGCTGGCGCCCGAGACGGGCATGTGCGCGAACGCCGGATCCGGCGCCGATAACGTCGATGGGGACGTACAGGTACACGATCACGCGCAGAATCGCGATGCGGCTCAGCGGCATCGGCGTAAACCACCAGCCGGCAATCGCTCGACCCGGGTCGATCGGCGGGTCGATCGCCGCCTTGATCGCCGAGTTGATCGGCGCGCGGTCGGTACTCGTCATGAGTGCCCCACGACAGGCGTCGAGCAGATGATCGACGTCTGCGGTGGCGCCGACCGGCCGTGGTGTAGCGGATGCACCAGCCAGACCAGGCGCAGCTCGCGCACCGGCCCGGACGCGTGGTCCACGTAGAACGGCACCAGCTTCGCGACCTCGTCGGGGTGGGCAGCCAGGTCGCCGACGCGGCCCTCGAGCTCGGCTCGACGGGGTGCGCCGGACGCGTTGGTCACGTCCTGCACGGCTCCGGTAATCAGCAGCAACTGCACGCGCAGCTCGCGTACCGCGCCGTTCGGGTTGTCGCGGGTCGAGTACATCCGGAACGGACCGAACGGGAAGTCGTCGTCCTGGCCGTTGACGGTGCCGGCGATCACGAGGGTCAGCCCGACCAAGACCGCGGCCAGACGCGCCACGGCTCCGCGGCGGCTCATGGGCGGCGGCGCGGTGGCGGGCTCGTCGGTCTGGACAGTCACAGGTGTGATGGCGGCGTCGACATCGTCGCTGAGGTCAACAGCTGGGTCACTGTAACGAAGCGCAGGCCGTGTCCGCGGATCGCGTCGATGAGATCGGGAAGGGCCTGCACGACGACCTCGTTGTTCAGCGTGCCGCCGTCGTGGCCCAGGATGATCGACCCGGGGCGCACCTGGCCGGCGATCCGGGCGATGTTCGACGACGCGCTGTCGGTGACGTCGAACTTCACGTCCCACAAGACGATCGGGTAGTTCAGGCTGGCGGCCACCATGGCGGTGGCCCCGGAGAAGTAGCCGTACGGCGGGCGGTAGACGATCGGTGCCTTGCCGGTCGCGTGCACGATCGCCTGGGCACCACGTCGTAGCTGGCGAGCGACCGGGGCCGGGCGGCCCAGCGCCATGCTCGGATGTGACCAGGTGTGGTTGCCGATCTCGTGCCGCTCGGCCACCCGCCGGGACAGCTCGGGCAGCGCCTGCACGTGCTTGCCGATCTGGAAGAACGTGGCGGTGACGTCCTTGTGGTCGAGGATGTCGAGGACGCGCGACGTGTACGCCCGCGACGGGCCGTCGTCGAAGGTGAGCGCCACGACCGGGTCGTTCGTCGGCCACCGCCAGGCGATCGTCGTGGCCGACAGCCCGGCCGGGCGGAAGTTGCCCACAGCGTGGCCCGAGAGCGAGTCGGTGTTGTGCTGATCCAGCTGCTGCGCCCCGGCCACGCCCGCCCCGCCGACCACCGCAGCGGCGGCCACCAAGCCGGACCGACGCAGGAAGGTTCGGCGGTTCACGAGCGGAGCATACATACCGAGTACTTAGTAAATGCGGAGCTCGATCACAGCCAGCCGTTGCGTTTGAACGAGCGGTACAGCGCGATGCAGACCAGCACCACGATGCCCCCGATGATGGGGTAGCCGTACCGCCAGTGCAGCTCGGGCATGTGATCGAAGTTCATGCCGTACACGCCGGCGACCATGGTCGGCACGGCCGCGATAGCCACCCAGGCCGAGATCTTGCGCATGTCCTCGTTCTGGTTGACCGAGACCTGGGCCAGGTTCGCCCCGACCAGCGTGTTCAGCAGGTCGTCGAACGAGGCCACCTGCTCCACGACCTCGGACAGGTGGTCGTCCACGTCGCGGAAGTACTCGCGGATGTCCTCGTGCACCAGGCGCAGCGGCCGATCGGCCAGCATCCGCAGCGGCGCCGACAGCGGTCCGGTCGAGCGGCGCAGCGCCAGCACCTCGCGCTTGAGGATGTACATGCGGTTGCTGTCGGCGCCGCGGTTGCCACCGGCGAACATCGACGTCTCGATCTCGTCGATGTCTTCCTGCAGCGCGGCCGTCACCGCGAGGTAGCCGTCGACGGCTCGGTCCAGGATGGCGTGCAGCACCGCCGACGGTCCGCGCTCCAGCAGCGCCGCGTCGCTCTCCAGCCGTTTGCGCATCGCCCGCAGGTTGCCGTGCTCGCCGTGCCGGACGGTGATCACGTAGTTGCTGCCGAGGAAGATCATCACCTCGCCGGTCTCGACGACCTCGGTGGCGCCGTGCGGCTGGGTGTCGTCGTAGTACACGGTCTTGACGACGGCGAAGAGCATGTCGTCGTACTGCTCGAGCTTGGGCCGCTGGTGCGCCTGGACGGCGTCCTCGACCGCCAGCGGGTGCAGGCCGAACCGGGTGACGATGCCGGCGAACTGCCGCTCGCTGGGTTCGTGCAGACCGATCCACACGAAGCCGGAGCGGTGGCGCAGCACGTCGTCGTGCGCCTCCTCCCAGGTGCCGCAGTCCGGCACCCGCTTACCGTCGCGGTACACGGCGCAGTCCACGATGGCGGTCGAGCGGTCGACGTCCGGGATCCACGGCATGCGGGCCTTGCGCTCCGAACGTCGGGCGCCGGCGCGGAACGAGCGGGGCCGCGGAACAGTAGGCATCGGCCACATTCTGCCCCGCCGGCCGGCAAATCGCGGCAGTATGCGAAGCCGAAGTCGACCCGAAGGAGCGCACGTGCAGTTCGGCAGGTATTTCGAGGAGTTCGAGGTCGGCGCCGTCTACAAGCACTGGCCGGGCAAGACGGTGACCGAGTACGACGATCACCTGTTCTGCTTGATCACCATGAACCACCACCCGCTGCACCTGGACGCCCACTACGCCGAGCAGACGACCGATTTCGGCAAGAACGTCGTGGTGGGCAACTACGTCTACTCGCTGCTGCTCGGGATGTCGGTGGCTGACGTCAGCGGCAAGGCGATCGCCAATCTCGAGGTCGAGTCGCTGCGCCACGTGGCCCCGACGTTCCACGGCGACACCATCTACGGCGAGACGACGGTGCTGGACAAGACGCCGTCGACGTCCAAGTCGGATCGCGGCGTGGTGTACGTCGAGACGATCGGCTACAAGCAGGACGGCACCGTGGTGTGCATCTTCCGGCGCAAGGTCATGGTGCCCACCCGCGAGTACATCGACGCCCGCGGCGGCGAACAACCCGGCCGCCCCGTGCCGACTCCGCGCACCTAGCCCCGGTTACCGAGCACGGTTTTGGTCGGATGGACCGCGCAGCGCGGCTCATCCGACCAAAACCGGATCACGGCGACAGGGCAGCGATCAGGGCGTCCACCACGGCGACCGCCCGTTGCAGGTCAGCCTCGCCGACGGCGCCGCCCACCCGATTGGCCCACTCGTGCTGGGTGCCGCCCAGCGCTCGGATGGCGTCCCATCCAGCGGACGTTGGCGCGACCAGCTTGGCGCGTTGATGCGCCGGGTTGGGCCGATACTCGACCAGGCCCCGTCCCGCGAGCAGGTCCGCGACCCGTTGCACGCTCTGCCGGGCCAGCCCCATCTCGCGGGCGATGCCGGCCACCGACCGCGGCTCGTCCAGGACGGCGCCGAGCACCTGCCACCAGGCGGCGGTGAGCCCGGCCGGGCGGGCGATCTGCTCGGCGGCGTCCAGGAACAGCCCGTTCAGCCGGAACGTCTTGACGACGAGCTCGGTCAACGCGTCACCGGCCGGGGTGCGGGGCTCGACGGCCGTCCCGTCCGAGGCGGCCGACGAGCGCTGCTGCGCGGGCACGTCAGGATGCCGGCGTCAGCTCGAAGAACGCCGACGCGTCGCTGTGCTTGAACATCCGGTACCAGGCGTCGGTGGCCTTGTCGCCGAAGAGATCCAGCCGCTCGAAGATCGCGCGGGCGAACTCGATCGGGTTGGTCGGCCCGGCGGTGATCAGATCGCCGTCGGTCACGGCCGGTTGGTCCACGTAGTGGTCCGCGCCGCGATATCCGCTCATCGCCAGGTATTCCACCGCCGAGGACGTGTGCGGGCGGTCGTCGAGCAGTCCGTCGCGGGCCAGGCCGAACGTCGCCCCGCAGATGGCGGCCACCGGCACCCCGGCGGCGAGGAACGCCCGGGCCGCCGCCGTGAACGCAGCCCCGCCACCGGCGTCCCAGTGGTTGGCGCCGGGCAGGATCAGCATGGCGCTGTCGCTCGGATTCAGGTCGGCCAGCGCCAGGTCCGGCACGATGCGGATGCCGCCGAGCGTGGTGATCGGGTCGGTGGTCTCGCCGACCGTGCGGACCTGCCACGGCCACTCGGTGGGACGCCACCACGGGCGGTTGAGGAACGCGGCCGCGTATCCGGTTTCCCAGTCGGCCAGCGTGTCGTAGACGGCCAGGTGAACGGTGTGGGTCTTCGTCGTCGTCATGACAGTAGTCTGTCATAAGGACAGTATGCTGTCAACTACGAAGGCAAGACGTTCCAGGACGCGAGCGCCTCGACCACGCCGGGCGCCATGTCCAGCGCGGCCAGCTCGGTCCGGGTGACCCACCGGGCGTCCAGTGCGTCGTCGCCCGCGCGCAGGACGCCGCCGCGCACGGCGCAGACGAAATCTTCGATGTCGTAGCCGACCCCGCCGGGTCCCTCGCGCTGTACCCGCCCGGCGCTGCGCAGCACCTCGACGTCGATCCCGGTCTCTTCGCGGACCTCGCGGATGCAGGCGTCGCGCGATGATTCGCGAGGTTCACACCTTCCACCCGGGATAGACCACTTGCCGGCTGACGGAGGTTGGCTACGCTGCACCACAAGTAACCGTCCGGCGGCGTCAAGGACGATTCCGCCGGCACAGGGCTCCCATTTACGTCGCACTGGGTTAGTCTCTAATCACGCTCGATACTCGGCGCGGCGTCGGCAACGTCGCTGTCGCATGCGGTAAGAAGGACAAGATCTGTGTGCGAATGGAAGTGAGGCCAGCGTGGACACCAAGAAGCTGGTAGGAGCGCTCGCCGGCATATTCGTGATCTTCTTCGTCGTCACCCAACCCAATCAGGCGGCCGACATCACCCACACGCTGTGGCACGGCACGGTGAACGTGTTCCACGGAGTGGGTAACTTCGTCGACAAGCTCTGAGTTCCCATGGCACGGGCGGGACCGAAGGTCAGCCGGTACCTGCTCACTAGCGAGCAGCGTGTGTTCGCCGTTCGGCGACACTGGATGGCGCTTGCGTCGACGTTCCTGTTGTTCCTCGGGTTCCTGCTCGGCGGCCTGCTGTTGGTCGTCGCGTTTCGTCATCACCCGCCGGCCGAGGCGTTCGCCGTCTTCTTCCTGATCTTCAGCGCGCTGTGGTTCCTGTGGTTCGTGCTGGACTGGTACTTCGAGGAGATCGTCGTCACCAACCGGCGCGTGCTGCTGGTCACCGGCGTGCTGAACAAGAAGGTCGGCATCATGCCGCTGATCAAGGTCACCGATCTCACCTTCGAGCAGTCGCTCTGGGGTCGGATGCTCGGCTACGGCACGTTCATCGTCGAGTCGGCCGGCCAGGATCAGGCGCTGTCGCGCATCGACTACATGGCTCGGCCGCTGCACCGCTACCGGCAGATCTCGGCGTTGCTGTTCGGCACCGCCGAGATGGACAGCGATCCCGAGGACACCGGCCGCGCCCGGCGCGACACTGGCCGCGCCAAGCACGACACCGCCCCCATCCCGGTGATCAAGGCGAAGAAGGACTAACGTCGCGTGCGATGAGCGCTCGCGCGAAGAGCCCTGCCGCCGCGGCGCGGCCCGCGCCGAAGGTGCGGTGCGGATCTGCGTGTTCACCCGAGCGCCAGCGAGTGGTGGCGCGCGGATCCGCGCAGGCAGGATATGCATTGTGATTGACCTGCACACGCACACCACCGCCTCCGACGGCACCGACCGGCCGAACGAGCTGGTGGCCAAGGCGGCCGCCGCCGGGCTGGACGTCCTGGCCGTCACCGATCACGACACCACCGGCGGCTGGGACGAGGCGACGGCAGCACGCCCCGCCGGGCTGACGTTGGTGCTCGGCGCCGAGTTCTCCTGCGCGTATACCGACCCGGACGGGCACCGGATCAGCCTGCACCTGCTGGGTTATCTGTTCGACCCCGACCACGAAGGCCTGCGCGCCGAGCGGGCCCGGTTGCGAGTCAGCCGGCTGGGCCGAGGCCGGGCGATCGTCGACAACCTGATCGCCGACGGCGTCCCGGTCACGTGGAACCGGGTGGTCGAGATCGCCGGCGGCGGCGCCGTGGGCCGTCCGCACATCGCCCGGGTGCTGGTCGAGAACGGCGTGGTCACGAGCGTCGACGAGGCGTTCGCCCAGCTGCTGTCGTCGCGGTCGAAGTACTACGTGCCCAAGGCCGACAGCGACATCTTCGACGCGCTGCGGCTGGTGCGCGAGGCGGGCGGGGTCACCGTGTTCGCGCACCCGCTGGCCCGCCGCCGGGGCGCGGTGGTCGACGACGACGTGATCGCGGTGCTGGCCGGGGCGGGGCTGTCCGGCATCGAGGTCGACCATCCCGATCATGCGCCGGACGATCGCGCCCACCTGGCTCGGATGGCGGCCGACCTGGGCCTGGTCGGTACCGGGTCGTCGGACTACCACGGCACGAACAAGACGACCGCGCTCGGCGCGTGCACGACCGGCCGCGAGGCCTACGAGCAGCTGTTCAGTCAGCCGACGGCCCGCGAGCCCGTCACCGGGTAGCGCAGCGTGTCGCACTACGGTGGCGGGATGACTCGTGCTCGTCTCCTGCTGGTCGCGGCCGCCGCCGGCCTGGGCGTCCTGGCCGTGTCGGCGGCGTCGGCCGTGGCCGCCGACCCGGTCACCGACGCCGAGGCGAAGCTGCGCACGGCCAACCTCTACGTCGATCCGTCCGTGCAGGGCTTCAAGGTCGACCAGACCAAGCTGAGCGCCGCCATCCCGGACGGCGTCAAGATCGCCGTGCTGCCGACGAACGCGCAGACCGCGGAGCACCTGGCCGGACAGATCGGTGCGGCGATCAGTCCGGCCGCCAAGGTCGTGGGCGTGTTCACCGGCGACGCGCAGCACTTCGACTTCGGGGCCGGATCGAGCGCGTACTGCAAAGGCTATGCCGGGAACAAGGCCGATGCCGTACTCGCGGCGCAGCGCGAACAGATGATCAAGACACACGACGTCACCGAGTTGCTCAGCGACTTCGCGGCCAGCGTCGCAACCGGGCCCGCCCTCGGCAGCAAGGACTGCGCTTCGGGCGGCTCGGGCAACGGCGCCGCCCCAGTCGCGAAGAAGAAGGACTCGGGCGGCAGCGTATGGCCGTGGCTCGGCGGCATCGCGGTGGTCGGCGCCGGCGGCATCGGCGGGCTGGTCTGGTACCGGCGGCGGCGCAAGAAGCGCGAGCTCGACCTGGCCCGGTCGAAGGTCATGCCGTACTACGACCGGCTGGCCAACGAGGTGAACACGATCGACCCGAAGGGCAACAACGTCGCCGAGCAGGCGATGGCCGACGCGTCCGAGCGATACAACACGGCGGGCACCCAGATCGACACCGCCGACTCGGTCGAGAACTTCGGGCAGGCGCGGCGCACGACCCTCGAGGGTCTGTACGCCGCCCGGGCCGCCCGCAAGGCGCTCGGTCTGGACGAGGGGCCGCCCCTGCCGCCGGTCGTGGAAGGCGGCGGCCAGCAGCTCAGCGAAGCCCAAGAGGTCACCGTGCAGGGCCAGACGTTCCAGGGCCACCCGTCCTACACGCCGGGCTCGCCGTA
Source organism: Jatrophihabitantaceae bacterium (assembly GCA_036502695.1). Lineage (GTDB taxonomy): Bacteria > Actinomycetota > Actinomycetes > Mycobacteriales > Jatrophihabitantaceae > DASXRA01. The sequence continues at coordinate 16,926 of DASXYE010000257.1, read as the reverse complement.
CTACTACGGCGGCGGCTACGGCGTGCCCGGTGGCTGGTATGCCACCCCGTTCTGGGAGACGCTGCTCGTCGCCAGCGTGCTGAGCGGCGGCCTCGGTGGATTCGGCGGCGGTGGCTACGGCTACGGCTACGAGAGCGGCTTCGAGGCCGGTCGGGACTCGGCGGACGACTCGGGCGGCGACAGCGACGGGGGCGGCGGGGGCGGTGACTGGGGCTCGTCCGGTGACTCCGGCGGCGGCGACTGGGGCGGCGGCGGAGGCGACTGGGGTGGCGGCGGCGACTTCGGCGGCGGGGGCGGCGACTTCGGTGGCGGCGGCGGCGATTCCGGCGGCAGCTGGTAGGACGTGACGCAGCAACTGTCCCTGGACGGGATGCCCCGTCGCCTGTTCGCGTGCACGCCGTCGCGGCTGGCCGCGTTCGACTGCCCGCGCCGGTACCGGATGACGTATATCGACCGCCCGCAGCCGCCTCGCGGCGCGCCTTGGGCGCACAACACCCTGGGCGCCGTCGTGCACGTCGCGCTGCACCGCTGGTGGCAACTGGCCCGGCGCGACCGTACGCCGGCGAATGGTGGCCGTCTGGTCGAGTCGAACTGGCAATCTGACGGCTTCCGCGACGAGGCGCAATCGCAGCAGTGGCAAGGCATCGCGCGGCGCTGGGTCGAGCACTACATCGACGAGATCGATCCGGACGACGAGCCGGTGGGCGTCGAGCGCACCGTCGCCACAACTACAGCTCGGCTGGCTGTTTCGGGACGGGTCGATCGGATTGACGACCGGGACGGCGAGCTGGTCATCGTCGACTACAAGACCGGCCGGCGCCAGCTGACCGAGGACGACGCCCGTGGTTCGCAGGCGCTGGCCCTGTACGCGCTGGCCGCGCGGCGCACGCTGCGGCGGGACTGCCGGCGGGTCGAGCTGCATCACCTGCCCAGCGGCGACGTCGCCGCGTACGAGCACACCGACGAGTCGCTGCAACGGCAGGTCACGCGCGCCGAGGCGACGGCCGACGACATCGTCGCGGCCACCGACACGCTCGAGGCCGGCGCGCACGCCGACGACGTGTTCCCGCCGGCGCCCTCACCCGGCTGCGCGTGGTGCGACTTCCGGCGGCACTGCCCGGAGGGTCAGCTCGCCGCGTCCGACATCGAGCCCTGGGGCGGGTTGGCGACCGAGCTCGCCGACTCGACCGAGCTCGCCGACTGAGCCGACTGATCCGAGTGAGCCGACTGCGCCGACTGCGCCGCCGCGACTCGGGCCATCGCCCGGTGGTAGTGCGGGCCGTGCTTCCACGTCTCGGGCAACGTTGCTACGGCGGTGCGGACGGCGAGCATCCCGCCGCGGGTGGTCAGTCCGATGCCGGGCACGGACGGCAACAGGTACAGGCGGCGCGCCCACGCCGGCAGCAGCCCGACGGCCAGCGACGACAGCGTCGTCCACCCGGCCCGGGCCGGCAGCGCCCACCGTCGCGGCACCGGCAGCGGCGGGGCGATCACCACCCGGGCGGCCGCGCGGGCTTCGGCGGTCAGTCGCAGGCGGGGACGCATCGCGGCGAAGTAGGCATCCAGCTCGGCTGTACTTCGCGGCGCGAGCTCGTCGGGCACCCCGACCAGGACGGCCGCCTGCACCTGCTCGTCCAGGTAGCGGTCGGCGTCGTCGGCGGACAACCGTACGCCGGCGTATCGTGCGGCGACCAGGAATGAGTCGACCTCGCAGGCGTGCACCCAGGCGAGTTGCTCGACGTCGGTGATGCCCAGGTGTCGATGCACCGCGCGGACGTGTGCGGCCGCGGCCTTGACCTCGGCGATGGTGCCGAAGGTGACCGTCGCCACGTACTGCACCGTGGCCTGCAGTCGGGCCCACGGGTCGTCCTGGAACGACGACTTCTCGTAGAGCAAGCGCATCGCCTCGGGATGCAACGCCTGCAGCAACAGCGCGCGTAGCCCACCGACCATGGTCAGTGGCTCGGCGTGCACCCGCCAGGTCGCACTCTCAGGCCCGAAGTAGCCCAGATCCCCGGTCATACCCAGAAGGCTACGAGCGCTGCTGCGGTGGCGGCCGGGTTCTCGACGGCGGGGGAGTGCGCGGCGCCGGGCACCTCGACGAACTCCGCCCCGAGCCGCTTGGCCATGTCGGCCTGCACGTCGGGCGGGAACGCGTCGTCGTCCGCCCCGGTCAGGACGAGCGTCCGCAGACCGACCGCGGCGAGCTCGGCCACCCGGTCCGGCTCGTCGACCACGCCGTTGCCCATGGCGAGCATCCCGGCCGGGTCGCTGGCCAGGAATCGCTTGCGCATAAGGGCTTCCCGATCCGGAGGGCCGGCGACGTAGTCCGGTTCGGCGAGGATCGCGTCGTAGACGGCGGCCAGGCCGTGCTCGACCAGGATCGGCCGCAGCCGGTTGATCCGGTCGCGGCGGCCACCGTCGATGCCGACCGGCCCCGAGTCCATCAGCACCAGCGACGCGAACTGCGAAGGCGCGGCGATGGCCGCGGCCCGGGCGACGAAGCCGCCGAACGAGTGGCCCAGCAGGTGAGCCCGTTCGCCCAGCAGCGCCGCCACCGCGCGGACGTCCGCGCCCAACGCCTCGACGCTGAAGTCACCGTGCCCGGGCGATTCGTACTGTCCGGGCAGGTCGATTGCTACCGGCCGCAGGCCGGCCGCGGCGATGGCGTCCAGGATCGGCGCGAAATCCTCTTTGCTACCAGTGAATCCGGGGACGAGCAGCACCACCGGCGCGTCCGCCGGAAGCGCGGGTGAGTCGGCGGTCAGTGCGGCAATCGGGCCGGCCGGCCGGTCGAACGTCAACCGGGAGCTCATGCGTAGTAGGCCGTCGACGAGCCGGCGACCAGGAAGCCGTTGCCGAGTGCGTAGACGCGACTGTCCGGCGCCGGCGGCGGCACCGGGTACTGCGTGGTGGTCTGGCCCGTCGTGCCGTCGAGCGCAGCTACCCCCGACGACGTGGGCACGAGGATGCTGGAAGTGCCCAGATCGGACGCCGCGGTCGTGCCGTCCGAACTGGACACCGTCGGCAGCGTCGATGCGGTGGCGGTCCACTGCTGGGTGCCGCCGCTGGTCACCGCGTACACGGTGCCGTCGATCCAGATCAGCTCGTTCTGGCCGGCGAGGGCGTGCAGGATCGGCGTGGTGGCGGTCGGCGCCGGGGTGAGCGACGTCTGGGTGAGGCGGGTGCCCTTGGCCGAGTCGTAGCTGACCAGTTGCCGGGTCGTGGGATCGATCGCCGCGACGATCGAGTCGGCGGCGACCGGGATGGTGCTGACGTTCTTCTGCCGCCACAGCACCTGGTTCTTCTTGTCGTCGTCCTGCTGCTTGTCGTCGATGCCGGCGACCCGGTCCCGCAACAGCAGCTGGTCGCCGTCGGCGCAATGCTCGCTCATCAGCACGCCGGCCGTGCCCGGCACCACGGCGGTGAACTGGCAGCCGTCGCCGGGCGGGTACGTCCAACGGTCGTAGGCGCTGCCCGGGTCGATCGCGTAGACGTAGTCGGCGCCCCAGACGTACAGGGTGTCGTCGGTGGCGATGATGGCCGGATGGCCGTTCACGGTCAGGCCGTTCTCGTCGAGCGTGCGGGTCCACGCCCGCTTGCCGGTACCGGTCTCGAACGTGCTGACCTCGGCGCAGTTGCCGTCAACGGCGTAGATCGCGATCGTTTTGTCCTGCACCTGCGCGACCTCGCAGACGGTGCGGTCGCTGCGGGTGTACGTCCAGTCGGCGGCGCCGGTCAGCGCGTTGCGCCCGGTGACCGTGTGCGCGGAGTAGGTAACGACCGTGCCGCCCGTGAACGGGGCGCCGATGGCAGTGCGGTCCGAGCTGTGCCAGCGGGCGGTCGGCGTGGCCGGGGGAGTTCCGGCCGCGACGCTCGGCGGTGCCGACTTGGCCGTGTGCAGGTGCACGTGGGTGATCTCGCCGCTGAACCACACGACCAGGGCCACCGCGACCGCGACCACGGCGAGCGCCGCGATGACGGCCAGGTACCAGACCCGCTGGCGACGCATCGACGCGACGTAGCGGGTCAGCGCGTCGGGCGGCTCGCGTCGCTCGTCAGATCGCTCGGGTCGCTCGTCGACGTCGGTCTCGCTCACGGGCTCAATCTTCGCTGGTCGCCGTGTGCTCGCCCTGTGTCGGGTTGCCGGCCGAACCGCCGGCGCCACCGCGGCGGCGCCGGCGACGGGGGCGCGTCGGCCCGGACGCGTCGTCGGTGGGGGTCGCCGCGGCGTCCGGTGAGTCCGGCGTCGCCCCGTCGACCGGCTGCCCGGCGCGGGTGCGGACCCGGGAGCGCGCGCGCCGCGGCCGGGCCGGGCGGGCGGGTCGTTCACGATCACCGTCGCGGTCGGTCGACCGGCGGCGGCCGCGGGCCTTGGCGTCGCGTCCGCCGAGGTCCTCGATCTCCTCGGCGTCCAACCCGGCCCGGGTGCGCTCCGCTCGAGGCAACCTCGGGCCGACCCCAGCCGGGATGTCCAGCTCCAGGAACAGGTGCTCGGACGTCGAATACGTCTCGGCCGGCTCGTGGAACGGCAAGCCCAGCGCGTCGCAGATCAGCTTCCAGCGCGGCAACTCGTCCCAGTCGACCAGGGTGATCGCCGTGCCGGACGCACCGGCCCGGGCCGTACGCCCGATGCGGTGGATGTAGGTCTTCTCGTCGTCGGGGGCCTGGTAGTTGACCACGTGGGTGATGCCCTCGACGTCCAGGCCGCGGGCGGCGACATCAGTGGCCACCAGGACGTCGACCTTGCCGGACCGGAACGCCCTCAGCGCCTGCTCGCGCGCGCCCTGCCCGAGGTCGCCGTGGATGGCGGCCGCGGCGAAGCCTCGATCCTCGAGATCCTCGGCCACCTTCGCCGCGGTGCGCTTCGTCCGGGTGAAGATCAGCGTCAGGCCGCGGCCGCGCGACTGCAGGATGCGAGCGAGCAGCTCGGCCTTGTCCATGGCGTGCGCGCGGTAGACGAACTGGTCGACGTGCTCGATCGCCGCCGGGTCCTCGGTGGTGTGGTCGGCCCGGATCTGAGTCGGCTGGCGCATGAACTGCCGGGCCAGCGCCACGATCGGGCCGGGCATCGTCGCCGAGAACAGCATCGTCTGCCGCTCGGCGGGCAGCATCGCCATCAGCTTCTCGATGTCCGGCAAGAAGCCCAGGTCGAGCATCTCGTCGGCCTCGTCCAGCACCAGGATGCGGACGTCGCCGAGCCGCAGATGTCCTTGCTGGACAAGGTCGAGCAGCCGACCCGGGGTGCCGACCACGATGTCGACGCCGCGCTTGAGGGCCGCCGTCTGCGGCTCGTAGGCGCGCCCGCCGTAGATCGTCAGCACCCGCGCGCCGAGCTGGGCGCCCGCCGCCTTGAGGTCGCCGGCCACCTGCACGGCCAGCTCACGGGTCGGCGCGACGACCAGGGCCTGCGGCGTCGCTCCCTTCGCGCCCGGCAGTTCGAGCCGGTTCAGCACCGGGACGCCGAAGCCCAGCGTCTTGCCGGTGCCGGTTCGGGCCTGCCCGATCAGGTCGTTGCCGGCGAGCGCGATCGGCAACGTCAGTTCCTGGATGGCGAACGTGCGGGTGATGCCCACGTCCTGCAGGGCCTGGACGATCTCCGGCCGGATCGGGAAGTCGGCGAAGGCCGGGCTCTCGGGGCGTACGGGTGCGCGAGCAGCGAGCGGCTCTACCGGAGTCTCGTCAGGCGCGTCTAGTTCGGTCAATCAGTGTCCTCAGGTCGTGCGCCGACCTGCTGGACGCCTCAAGCGGGGCGGGCCACCGAGGGGTGAACTCGCGGCCGAGCGGTCAACGCGGAGATACCGGACCGTCACGGTGTCCCGCAACGACCCACTTGCGGAGTGTAGCTGCATGGCTCGGGATACCCTGCCGCCGTGCCCGAAGATGCAGCCCTGACCGCCCTGCTCGGTGCTCTGGCGTACGGCGAGCTCACCGCGTTCGACCGGCTGGCCGAGGACTCCCGGATGGCGCCGACCCTGTCCGGCCGGGCCGCGCTGGCCCAGATGGCGGCGGTCGAGATCGGCCATTACCGGCTGCTGGCCGAGCGGTTGGCCTCGCTCGGGTCCGTACCGGAAGACGCCATGGCGCCGTTCGTCGCGGCCCTGGACGGGTTCCACGCCACGACCGTCCCGGCCGACTGGCTCGAGGGACTGGTCAAGGCCTACGTGGGGGACGGCCTGGCCGCCGACTTCTACCGCGAGGTGGCCGACTTCGTCGATCCGGCCACCCGCGACCTGATCATCGAGGTGCTGGCCGACACCGGCAGCGCCGCGTTCGCGGTCCGCGAGGTGCGCGCCGCGATCGTGGCCAACCCGGCGGTGGCCGGCCGGCTGGCGCTGTGGGGCCGGCGCCTCGTCGGTGAGGCGATCAGCCAAACCCAGCACGTCCTGGCCGATCATGACGCGCTGACCGAGCTGCTCATGCAGGGCACCGGCGACCTGACCGGCGTCATGGCCCTGATCAACCGGATCACCGGCAAGCACGCCGAGCGCATGGCCACGCTGGGCTTGGACAGCTAGCCCCGGCGATTGTGGTTCGGACGCCACGGTATGCGGGGCGTCCGAACCACGATCGCGGGACTACGGGCGGCCCTGGTTGCGCATGGCCTTGTGGAGCACCTTCCACTGCCGGGTTGCCTCGGCGCGCAGCCGGGCGTCGGTGCGCCGCTCCATCCAGGCCGCCTCGCGTTGCAGTTTGCGCCAGGACGCCAGCCGGCGTTCGGGCAGCTCACCGCTGGCTACCGCTTCGGTCACCGCGCAGCCCGGTTCGGTGTCGTGCGCGCAGTCGACGAACCGGCACCGGGCGGCCAGCTCCTCGACGTCGCTGAACACCTGGGCCAGCCCGTCGGCCGCGTCGTAGAGGCCGACCCGGCGCAGGCCCGGGGTGTCGATGATCAGCCCGCCGCCGGGCAGCGTCAGCAGCTCGCGGTGCACGGTGGTGTGCCGGCCCCGTCCGTCCGCCTCCCGGATGTCTTGCGTGGCCATGGCGTCGGTACCGGCCAGGGCGTTCACCAGCGTCGACTTGCCGGCCCCGGATCGGCCGAGCACCACCGCCGTCTGCCCGGGCGGCAGTTGTACGGCGTCCAGGCCCTGCCCGGTCATGGACGAGACGAGCACGACCTCGGCGCCCGGCGCGGCGGCGGCCACCTCGGCGAGGTCGACGTCGGCCAGATCGGCCTTGGTGATCACCACGACCGGCTGCGCGCCGCTCTCCCAGGCCAGGGCGAGCAGCCGCTCGATCCGGCCCAGGTCGATCTTGGGCACCGCCGGCTCGGCGAGGTAGACCAGGTCGACGTTGGCCGCCAGCACCTGACCCTGCGCGACGCCGGGGGTGACCCCGGCGCGGACGATCGACGTGCGGCGGGGCAACACGGCCCGCGCCTCGGCGTCGCAGATGCCGACCCAGTCACCCACGCAGGGCAGGCTGACCGGGTCGTCGGCTGCGGCCCGCTTGAGCGGACCGCTGTAGGTAGCGCGGTGCTCGCCGTCGTCCGTGAGCACGTCGCACGCGCCGCGGTCGACGCGGCTCACCCGCGCGGGAGTGTGGCCCGGTTCGAGCGCAGCGGCGAAGCCGTCGTCGAAACCGAGCTGGGGTAGATCGAAGGCCACTGGAAGGGCGCCTTTCCGAAGGCGGCGCCCTGCTGACTAGGTCGTGTCCTACGTCAGGACGCCGGGGATGGCTGGACCGAGGTACGGCCGAGCACAACGACGGTCTGCATCTGGCTCACACCTCTTCTCATCCAGCTGGTTCCCCAGCTCCTCGCGCGAGCGCTCAGCGCCCGCGTCCTTCGCGGCGATCACCACACTAGCGGCGCGCGCCAGCGGATTTCGGCTCAACTGGCGGCGAGGCCGCTGTGCTCAGCTGGCGGCGAAGCCGACGCGGCGCGTGTCGGCCTGCGCGATCTCGACGTAGGCGACCAGGTTCGCCGGGATGATCACCCGGCGGCCCTTCTCGTCGGTCAGGGCGAGCTGCCCGTCGACGCTCTTGAGCGCGGCGGTCACGGCAGCCTCGACCTCGTCTTGGGTCTGCGCGCTCTCCACGATGATCTCGCGGGGCGTGTGCAGCACACCGATCTTGACGTCCACCGGGCCTCCAGCCGTGACAGGTTCGAATCGCCGTCCACGCTAGCCGGTGGCCGGGGTGGCCGCCCCTTCGCCCGGTGCGCCCACAGCGAACGCGTCACCCGCCGTCGAATTTTGGGGGAACGGACGCCCGAACGGCCGATGATCTCGGCGGAATGGGCCAGATCTCGTCCATTCCGCCGAGATCATCAACTGATGAACGACGGATCATGGTCCTTGGCGGGTCCGCAGGAAGATCGCTCACCCGACCGGATCTTCCTGCGCCCGCTGCCCTCCGGCGCCGGATGCGCAGGAAGATCGCGTCTCTGAGTGGATCTTCCTGCGGAGAACGCGACGAGCGCTCGCGCAGGAGCCCGCCTATGGCGGACAAGAACAGTCAGTCGGTTCTCGGGAAGTTGGAGATGCCGCGCCAGAGCAGGGCCTCGAGCAGCCGGACGGCGTCGTCGTGCGGTACCGCCCGATCGTTGTCCAGCCACCATCGGGCGGCCACCTGGGCGCCGCCGGTCAGCGTCATGGCGAGCAGTTCGGCGCGGGCCCGATCCAGGCCGGTGTCGCCGGCCACCGTGTCGGCCACGGCGTGCATGATCTCGCGGGTACTGCGCTCGACCCGGTCGCGGACGGCCGGCTCCTTGCCCAGGTCGGTCTCGAAGATCAGCCGGAACGCGCCGGGCGCCGACCGGGCCGTCCCGTCGACGAAGTCGAAGTAGGCCGACAGGACGCCGTGCACCCGCTCGCGGTTGTCGTCCGTGCGGGCCAGCGCCGTCTTGATGGCGCTCGTCAACGCATCGGCCTGCTCCTCGATCAGCGCGAGATACAGGTCGAGCTTGCCCGGGAAGTGCTGATACAGCACGGGTTTCGACACGCCGGCCCGTTCGGCGATGTCGTCCATCGCGGCGGCGTGGTAGCCGTTGGCGACGAAGACCTCCTGCGCCGCGGCGAGCAGTTGCCGACGGCGCGCCGAGCGGGGCAATCTGCCCCCCCGGGCGGTGTCGACGTTGTCCGACATGCCGGCAGTCTCCTTCTCGTTACCCACGCAGCCTAGCGGGGTAAGGCGCCGCGAGCCGAGTCGGAGAGCGTTTCCACGAACGCGTCGCCAAGATCGGCCACCCGATCGAGCACCTCCGGGGCGGTGAACCGCAGGGCCTGCCCGGACGCCACCTCGTCCCAGGTCAGCGGCGTCGACACGGTCGGCGTGGGGCGGGCGCGCAGCGAGTACGGGGCCACCGTGGTCTTGGCGCCGTTGTTCTGGCTCCAGTCGACGAACACCTTGCCCGGACGCAGATTCTTGGCCATCCGCGACACCACGAGCTTGGGATGCGCCCCCTCCAGCCGCTGGGCGACGTCCTGGGCGTAGCGCGACGTCTCGCCGGGGTCGACGTCCTCGATCGCGGCGCTGACCTGCATGCCCTTCGAGCCGGACGTCTTCGCGACCGGCGTCAACCCGTCCTCTTCCAGGACGGCCCGCACCCACAGCGCCACCTCGGCGCACTGCCGGATGTCGGCCGGCGCGCCGGGGTCGAGGTCGAACACGAGCAGGTCGGTGTGCGGCTTCTTCGAGCGTCCGACGACGTGCCATTGCGGGACGTGCAGCTCGAGCGCGGCCAGGTTGGCCAGCCAGACCAGGGTGGCCAGTTCCTCGACCACGACGAAGTCGATCGTCTCGCGGTCCATAGTCGAGCCGGGCACCGGCAGGGTCACCGTGCGCACCCACTTCGGCGTCCCGCGCGGGGCGTTCTTCTCGAAGAAGAACGCCCCGTCGACGCCGTTGGGGTAGCGCTTGACGGTCAGCGGCCGCCCGGCGAGATGCGGCAGCAGGACGGGCGCGATCCGGGTGTAGTAGTCGATCACCTCGCCCTTGGTGAACCCCATCTCGGGGTAGAGCACCTTGTCCAGGTTGGACAGCGACAGCTGCCGCCCCTCGACCTCGACCGTGATCCGCTCAGCCATCGCGTACGACCTCCCGCGGGTCCTTGTCGGTGCGGATGCCCATGAATACCGGATGGCGCAGCCGGCCGTCGTCGGCCCAGTGCGAGTAGGCCACGTCGACGACCACCTCCGGCTCGACCCAGGTGGCGCGCCGGCCCGGCGACGGCGGCGGCACCGGGGTGAGCGGCGCCGCGGCCCGGGCGACCAGCCGGCCGGCGAGCTGCGCCGAGTACCGCCCGGACAGCCCGCTGCCGACCTTGCCGGCGAAGCGCAGCTCGTCGCCGTCGTAGTACCCCAGCAGCAACGAGCTGAGCGTCGAGCTGCCGTCGGCGGCGTCGGCCTCCCAGCCCACCACGACGAACTCGCCGCGTTGCACGAACTTGATATTGATCCAGTCGTTCGTGCGCGCGCCGAACCGGTACCGGCTGGTGAGCCGCTTGGCGACGACGCCCTCCAGGCCGTGCGCCCGGGCGGCTTCCGAGGTGGCCGGGCCGTCGTCGAACGACGGGCTGACCGTCCACTGTGGATAGTCGGCGGCGAACCGCTCGAGCGTGGCCCGCCGTTCGGTGTAGGGGCGCGAGGTGAGATCCACGCCGTACAGGCGCAGCAGGTCGAATGCGATGAACGACACCGGTGCCTGATCGACGAGCTCGGCCGCCTGGCGAGCCGACCGCACGTGCATGCGCAGCTGCAGCCGCCCGAACGAGGGCCGGTTGTCGACGAAGGCCACGATCTCGCCGTCGACCAGCGCGTCGTCGAGGTCGGCGCCCAGCCCGGCGAGCTCCGGATAGGCGACGGTGACCTCGTTGCCGAGCCGGCTGTGGATGCGAATCTGCCCCGCGACGACGTCCACCAGGGCCCGCACGCCGTCCCATTTGAACTCGTATGCCCAGCCCGGTCCGGACGGCAGCGTGGTCCCCGCCGTGGCCAGCATCGGGGTAGGCACGCTTCAATCTTGCCCCGATCGGCCATCATGGACGTCAACTGGAGCCGATCGAGACAGGTGAGTCGATGCGAGCGATCTGGAAAGGCGCGGTGTCCTTCGGCCTGGTGAACATCGGCGTCAAGATGTTCTCGGCCACCGAGGAGCGCGACATCAGCTTCCACCAGGTGCGCCGTGAGGACGGCTCGCGCATCCGCTACAAGCGGGTGGCCGAGGCCGACGGCGAGGAGGTCGCCTACGCCGACATCGCCAAGGGCTACACGCTGCCCGGCGGCGACATGGTGGTGCTGACCGACGACGACTTCGCCGATCTGCCCCTGGCCAGCACCCGAGTGGTCGACGTACTGCAGTTCGTGCCGACCGAGCAGATCGACCCGATCTACTTCGCCAAGAGCTACTACCTCGAGCCCGAGTCGCCGGCCGTCAAGCCGTACGTGCTGCTGCGCGACGCGCTCGAGAACAGCGGCATGGTGGCGATCGTCAAGGTGGCGCTGCGCAACCGCGAGCAGCTGGCCACCCTGCGCGTGCGCGAGGGCGTCATCGTCCTGGAGACCATGATCTGGCCGGACGAGATCCGCGAGGCCAGCTTCGGCTTCCTCGACGAGGACGTGACCGTGCGCCCGCAGGAACGGGCGATGGCCGAGTCCCTCGTCGAGAGCCTGGCCGGCGACTTCGAGCCGGAGAGCTTCCACGACGAGTACCGCGAGGCGCTGCAACAGGTCATCGACGCCAAGGTCGAGGGCCGCGAGGTCGTCGACACCGTGCCGGCCACCCCGGACACCGGCCAGGTCGTCGACCTGATGGCCGCGCTGCGGGCGTCGGTCGAGGCGGCCAAGAAGGGCCGCGGCGAGTCGGTGTCCGCGTCGAAGGCGCCGGCGAAGAAGGCCGCGAAGGCCGCGGCGAAGAAGGCTCCCGCCAAGAAGGCCCCGGCCAAGAAGGCTCCCGCCAAGAAGGCCAGCGCAGCGAAGAAGGCGCCAGCCCGCCGCAAATCGGCATGACCGCCGCGCGCCGCTCCGACGCCGAGCTGCCGCCGCTGGACTACTCGATCCCGCCGTGGCCGGGCCGGCGCGTGTCGGTGGGCGCCGCCGAGCTGTTCGTGCGCGACACGCCGTCCGAGGGCGGCGAGCCGGCGCTGTGCGTACACGGGCTGGGCGGGGCGTCCACGAACTGGACCGACTTCGCCGGGCTGCTCGCGCCGTGGCTGGCCATCGAGTCGATCGACCTGCCCGGGTTCGGCCGCTCCGGTCCGGCCCCGGACCGCGACTACTCGATCGCGGCGCACACCCAGACGGTGATCCGCTACCTCGACCAGTCCGGCCGCGGCCCGGTGCACCTGTTCGGCAACTCGATGGGCGGCGTGATCTCGATCCTGATCGCGGCGCAGCGTCCGGACCTCGTGCGCACCCTGACGCTGATCTCGCCGGCGGTGCCCGACCTGCGTCCGCGCCGGCTGGGCACCGATCCGCTGCTGGCGCTCGCACTGGTGCCCGGGACGGCGGGGCTGATCCGGCGGCGCATCAGCCGGTATCCGGCCCAGCTGCGGGCCCGGTCGGTGATCAAGCTGTGCTTCGCCGACCCGTCCCGAGTGCCGCCGAACCGGCTGGCCGAGGCGACCGAGGAGATCGAGCACCGCGACGGGCTGGGCTGGTCGACCGACGCGTTGCTGCGCTCGCTGCGCGGGCTGGTGGGCACCTACTTGCGGCCGGGCCACCGCGGGCTGTGGGCGCGGATGGCGACGATCACCGCGCCGACTCTCGTGGTGTGGGGTGATCGCGATCGGCTGGTCGACGTGGCGATGGCGCCGCGGGTGGCGCGCACCATCTCGGGAGCCCGGCTGATGGTGCTCGACAACGTCGGTCACGTGGCCCAACTGGAGGAGCCGGAACCCACGGCGCGGGCCGCCCTGGCCTTGATCGAAGACACCCGGCGCGCCGACGAATCCTCGCATGAGGGTGTGGCACCCTGAGCACGTGCCAGACCACCGGGAGTACGGCGCCGTGAGCCTGCGGCCTCGTGACGACCCGCCCCACGGCTACGACGACGAAGAGCGGTACGCGCACGAGTACGAGCCCGGTCCGGGGCGATTCGTCCAGGGACTGCGGACGTTCATCCACCGATACGGCTGGCGGGCCTACGCGCTGCCGGTGCTCGCCGTGGTCACCGTGGTCGCGCTGGTCAGCACCACCGCCCCGTCGCACAAGGCCGCGCCGAAGGCGGCCTCTCCGCCCACGTCGCCGGCGCACAACAGCCCGGCCCGGTCGGCGCCGGGCACCGGATCGGGCAGCACCGAGCTCAAGAGCGACCAGGCCGGTGCGAACGTGCAGAACGAGGCGCTGGCCTCGGACGTCTTGCCCAAGGGCGGGCCCTACACGAAGCAGGGCGACGGAACGTTCCGGGTGTTGCCCGGCACCACTCCCGTGGTCGGGTCCGGCCCGCTGCACAAGTACACGATCGACGTCGAGAACGGCGTTACCGGCGTCGACCTCAACGCGTTCGCGTCGTTGGTCGACAAGGTGCTCGACGACCCGAAGAGCTGGACGCACAGCGGGTTGGCGCTACAGCGCGTCGACTCGGGGCCGGCCGACTTCCACGTCACGCTCACGTCGTCGATGACGGTGCGCAACCTGTGCGGCTACGAGCTGCAGATCGAGACGTCGTGCTACGCCCCCGACAAGGACTCGCGGGTGGTCGAGAACGTGGCCCGCTGGGTTCGCGGCGACCAGGCCTACATCGGCGACCTGAACGCGTACCACATCTACATGATCAATCACGAGAACGGGCACGCGCTGGGCCACATCCACAGCCACCAGTGCCTGTCGAACGGCCTGGCGCCGGTGATGATGCAGCAGACGATCGGGTTGAAGTCGGTCACCGGCGAGATCTGCCAGGCCAACCCGTGGCCGTTCCCGCCCGGCGCGACCAACGCCCCCGGCGTCGAGGCCCCGGACACCCCGCAGAACAGCCCGCGGCTGCCTAACTGAGAGCGCGGTCAGACCGGGTTACCGGTCGGGCTACGAGCCGGTAACCTGACGGCGCGGGCTGCCATCGCGGTTGTAGTAGTCACCCCCCGGACTCGCCCCGCGGTGGCCCCGTCTTCCCTCCCTCCTCCCGTCCCTAGAATCGGGACGGGAATGGTGCGCCGGCCTCCGTAGGTTGTGCCCACGACCCCCGCGGAAGGAACCACCGTGTCACTGCCCCCGCTCGTCGAACCCGCCGAGTCGCTGTCCGTCGACGAGGTCCGCCGCTACAGCCGGCACCTGATCATCCCGGACGTGGCGATGGCCGGGCAGAAGCGGCTCAAGAACGCTCGCGTGCTGGTGGTCGGTGCCGGGGGACTGGGTTCGCCGGCGCTGATGTACCTGGCCGCGGCCGGTGTCGGCACGCTGGGCATCGTCGACTTCGACGTGGTGGACGAGTCCAACCTGCAGCGGCAGATCATCCACGGGCAGAGCGACATCGGCCGGCCCAAGGCCGAGTCGGCGCGCGACTCGGTCAACGAGATCAACCCGCTGGTGAACGTCGTCGTGCACGAGACGCGGCTGGACAACGACAACGTGCTGGACATCTTCGCCCAGTACGACCTGATCCTGGACGGCACCGACAACTTCGCGACCCGGTACATGGTCAACGACGCCTGCGTGCTGCTCGGCAAGCCGTACGTGTGGGGCTCGATCTACCGCTTCGACGGCCAGGTCAGCGTGTTCTGGGACGAGCACGGCCCGAACTACCGCGACCTCTACCCCGACCCGCCGCCCCCGGGCATGGTCCCGAGCTGCGCCGAGGGTGGCGTGCTCGGTGTGCTGTGCGCCTCGATCGGATCGGTGATGGTGAACGAGGCGATCAAGCTGATCACCGGCATCGGCGACACGCTGCTCGGCCGGTTGCTCGTCTTCGACGCGCTCGAGATGAGCTGGCACGAGATCAAGATCCGCAAGGACCCGAACACCGCGAAGATCACCGAGCTCATCGACTACGAGGCGTTCTGCGGTGTGGTGTCCGACGCGGCGGTTGCCGCTGCGGCCGGATCGACGATCACCGCGGCCGAGCTGAAGGACCTGCTCGACTCGGACAAGCCGACCTACCTCGTGGACGTCCGCGAGCCGGCCGAGTGGGAGATCGTGCGCATCCCCGGCGCCACGCTGATCCCCAAGGACGAGATCCTGCGCGGTGACGCCCTGGCCTCGTTGCCGCAGGACCGCCAGATCGTCATGTACTGCAAGACCGGCGTGCGCTCGGCCGAGACGCTGGCCGCGGTGAAGGCCGCCGGGTTCGCCGACGCGGTGCACGTCCAGGGCGGGGTCACCGCCTGGGTCAACCAGATCGACCCGTCGCTGCCGTCCTACTGATCTGGCTTTGCCCGCTCCTCGACCGACGCGTCCCCGCCGCTGAGCGATGTGCAGGAAGATCCCCACGACGAGGCAATCTTCCTGCACATGCAGCCGTATAGGGTCGTATCCGCAGGAAGATCCGGGTTGGGCGGCGATCTTCCTGCGCCGTTGGCTGTTTCGGTTGTCGGCCCGGCGCGGTATGACTAGCGCATGAGCGATGTCGTTGCGCTGTTGCACGCCGGGGCCGCCGAGTTCGGCACCCGGGTCCACCGGGTCGAGGACTGGTCGGCGGCCACGCCCTGTTCGGAGTGGGACGTCAACGCCCTGGTCGACCACCTCATCGACGAGCACCTGTGGTTGCCGCCGCTGCTCGCCGGCCACGGCCTCGACGCGGCGGGCAAGATCGTCGAGTCCCAGAAGCACAGCCTGGCTGGAGATCGGGTCGCCGCCTGGGATGCCGCCGTCCTCGCGTCCGGTCGGGCGATCGACGAGCCCGGAGCGATCGATCGCCAGGTGACGCTGTCGCGCGGGCCGACGCCGGCGGCCGAGTACCTCGGCGAGATGATCGTCGACGCCGCCGTGCACGCCTGGGACCTGGGCCGGGCCATCGGTGTCGACGAGCCGCTGCCCGCCGACCTCGTCGAGTTCGCGATGCCCATGGCGCAGCAGTTCGCCGGTTCCGAGCCGTACTTCCGGGCTCCGGTCGAGCCGCCGGCTGATGCCACCCCGCAGGAACGCCTGATCGCATTGACCGGCCGCAACCCTCGGTGAACGACGAGCTCGCGCAACGCATTTTGGAATGCGTCGAGTCGATCCCGCCCGGACGGGTGATGACCTACGGCGACGTCGCCGAGTACGCCGGGGCGAACACCCCTCGGCTCGTCGGGCACGTGCTGCGGCACGACGGCGGCACCGTCCCGTGGCATCGGGTGCTGCACGCCAACGGCACGTTCGCCGAGCACCTGCGTGACGAGCAGCGCGAACGGCTGATCGCCGAGGGCGTGAGCGTCCACAACAGCAAGGTCGACCTGCGCGAATACCGCTGGGACGGCCACTGATTCCCACGCTGAGCGCGAAATCGTCAGGGTGCCGTGCTGGGATGGACCCGTGAGCGAGTACCGGCTCGTGCGCCCGGCCCGGCCTGCTGTCGCGCCGCCGCGGCTCGACGATGCGCAGCGCCGGGTGGTCGAGCACGCCGGCGGTCCGCTGCTCGTGCTGGCCGGGCCGGGCACCGGCAAGACGACGACGCTGGTCGAGGCGGCCGTCGCCCGGGTCGAGGCCGGCACCCCGATCGAGCAGCTGCTGATGCTGACGTTCGGCCGGCGCGCGGCCGGCGAGCTGCGCGATCGCATCACCGCCCGGCTGGGTGGCACGGTGCGCGAACCGGTGGCTCGCACCTTCCACTCGTACGCGTTCGGCGTGCTGCGGCTGGCGGCGCTCGCCGAGCGGCTGCCCGCGCCGCGCCTGCTGTCCGGCCCCGAGCAGGACGTCATCCTGCGCGAACTGGTCAGCGGCGACCTGTCCCGGTGGCCGGCGGCGCTGCGTCCCGCCCTGGGTACCCGGGCCTTCGCCGGCGAGCTGCGCGACCTGCTGCTGCGGGCCGTCGAGCGGGGCCTGGACGGTCCGAGCCTGGCGGCCCTGGGTCGGC
>DASXYE010000256.1:0-2426 GCA_036502695.1 Jatrophihabitantaceae bacterium | reverse complement strand
CGACGCCTGCCGGTTCCGGCACGCCCTGGTCCGCGAGGCGCTCTACGACGACCTGCTGCCCGGCGAGCGCGAGCGCCTGCACGTGGCGGCGGCCGAGGCGCTCACCACGTCCGAGCGGCTGGACGAGCACGTGCGGTGGGCCCTGCTAGCCCACCACTGGGACGCCGCCGGGCTGCCGGTCAAGGCCTACGCCGCATCGCTGAACGCCGCCGATGAAGCCCAGAAGTTGCACGCCTACGCCGATGCCGCCGCCCAGTACGAGCGGGCGTTGCGCCTGTACGACCAGCTGCCCGACCCGGGCATCGCCAAGTTCGAGCTGCTGATGCGTACCGCCACCGCCAACGACGCATCCCATGGTGGGCAGCGCTCGATCGACCTGGCCCGGGCGGCGTTGCGCGAGATGGAACTTCCTGGCCAGGACGTCTCGCCCGAGCAGCGCGCGCTCGTGCTGGAGCGCATCGGGCGCTACAACTGGGGCAAGCACGACGCCGCCGCGGCCGCCGCGTACGAGCAGGCCGTCACCCTGCTCGAAGGCCGGCCGACCTCGCGCGAGCAGGCGTTCACCCGGTCCGCGCTCGGGCAGAGCCTGATGCTGCGCAACCGGTACCGCGAGTCCGAGCAGGTCCTGCAGCAGGCCATCGCGATCGCACGTGCAGTGGGGGCCGGCGACGTCGAGGCGCACGCGCTGTGCAGCCTCGGCCCGGTCCTCGTGGGCACCGGGCGGACTGACGAGGGGCTCGCGACGATGCGTCAGGCCGAGCAGCTGGCCATCCGCGTGGGCAGCGACGAGGAACAGTGCCGCGTCTACACGAACCTGACCCATTGCCTGTATCTGAGCGCCCGCTACGACGAAGCCGCCCAGGCCGCGGCCGAGGGCATCGAGGTCTCGATCCGCAACGGGTACCAGCGCGCGTACGGGCAGTCGGTCCTGGGCAACTGGCTCATGGCGATGTACTGCGCCGGGCGGTGGGACGACGCCGTGGCGGTACGGGCCGATCCGCGCATCCGCCCGGGTGATCCGTACCAGGAGCTGCGCTGGCTGCCGTTGCTGCTCGCCCGGGGACGCGACGACGAAGCCCGGCCCCTGATCAAGCAGGTGCTGGCCGAGACGATCCACGCCGACGACATGCAGTTCCGGGGCCAGGCCCTGCTGCGCGCGGCCGAGCTCGCGGCGCGCGACGGGCAGTGGGACGAGGCACGGGCGAACGTCGCTGAGGTGCTGACGCTGGCCGAGTCCGGCGAGGATCAGTACTACCGGGCGCAGACGTACGGCCTGGCACTGCGGATCGAGGCCGACCGCCCGGCTCCGTCGCCGACCGACGTCGCCGATCGGGTGGCATCGGCGGCAGCGGCTTGGGGCGCGGCGCTGCCGGCTCAGCTGCCTGAGGTGCGGGCCTGGCTGGCCGACGCGGCGGCATCGCATTCGCAGGTGCACGGTCGCGACACCGCCGAGTCGTGGTCTGAGGTGGCCGCGATCTGGGACGAGGTGGGCCAGCCGTTCCGGGCGGCCCAGGCGCGCTACCGGCAGGCCGATGCGCTACTGCGGGCTCGATCCCGGGACGAGGCGACGGCCCTGTTGCGCGAAGTGCTGCGCGCGGCGACGTCACTCGGCGCTGCGCCGCTCGTGACGCAGGTGCGCCAGCTCGCCCAGCGGGCCCGCGTCGAGCTGGCCGGCGCCCTGGATGCCGCAGCCGCGCCCGACCCGGTGGCCGCGCTGAACCTGACGCCGCGCGAGCTCGACGTGCTGACGCTGCTCGCCCAGGGGCGCACCAACCGCCAGATCGGCGAGGCACTGTTCATCAGCGAGAAGACGGCCAGCGTCCACGTGACGAACCTGCTGCGCAAGCTCGGCGTCCCGAACCGGATCGAGGCCGCCGCCATCGGCCAACGCGTCGGGTTGTGACGCTTTTGGTCATTCGGACGGCGCTGCGCCGCTCGAATGGCCAAAACCGAGCTACGGCAACCTCAACGCGGCGGTCATGGCCTCGACGGCGATCCGGGGCTTGACGTTCAGCTCGAGGGCCTCCCGGCAGCCGAGCACGGCGTCCAGTCGCTGCAGCGCCCCCGCCGGCGTGACCCGCCGCGCCACGGCGACCACGTCGTCGGCGAAGTCGGGATGCGCCGCGGCCACCGCCGACCCCGACTGGGTCAGCAGCACGTCCCGGTAGAACGCCGCCAGGTCGACGAGCGCGCGGTCGAGGGCATCGCGCTGCGTGCGGGTGGCTCGCGACTTCTGCCGCCGTTCGAGCTCGCGCACCGCTGCCGTCGTGCCCCGCGACGCCGCCGCGGCGCCCTTGCCGGTGCCGCCGGCGCCCAGGGCGGTCTGCAGCGTCTCGACCTCGCCGGCATCGCGCTCGGACGTGATCGCCGCCGCCTCGGCCTCGGCGGCGCTGACCAGGTGGTCGGCCGCGGCCAGGCAGGCGCCC
>DASXYE010000255.1:0-5601 GCA_036502695.1 Jatrophihabitantaceae bacterium | reverse complement strand
AGCCGGCCGTTGTGCACCCGTCGCGGATCGGTGACCACGGCCTGGCCGCGACGCAGCGCCGCCGCGGCCCGCGGCACGTCGGCGTGCAGCACCGTCGAGACGGTCGTGCCGTCGTCCACCAGCACCGGCTGGATGAATCCGTTGAACTGGTAGGTCGGCGTCGACCCGTCCTGCGGGGCCCAGTTCAGGTACGGACAGGTGGTCTGGCCGGCGGGACATGCGCCGTCCGGGCTGCGCAGCGCCACCACCTGCGCACCGGGCAGCGCCGAGCGCACGGCATCGACGGCCTGGGGGGGTTTGACGTTGTCGTTGAGGTACGCGTAGCCGTCGTTCATCGGCACGTGCGGCGAGTAGCTGCGCCGGCTCTGGTCCTGGGCGCTCGCTACGCCGACGAGCACGGCGATACATCCGATCACGGCCGCCATCACCGCGGCGATGGCCGGAGCCGCCGACGAGCGGTTGCGACCGGCGTCGCGCAACGCGATCCGCGGCGCCAACGGCAACCACCGGCCCACCCGCGAGATCAGCCCCAGCAGCGCCGGCAGGCAGATGATCAGCCCGATCTCGGTCAGGGCCACGCCGGCCAGGATCACCAGCGCGTTGGCCGATGCCCCGAGCCCGCCGAGGGCGACCACCACGCCGGCCCCCGCGACGACGACACCGAGCAGGGGCACCCGCTTGCGGGTGCGCACCGTGCCGCGCCGTCCGGCCAGCGCGGCGACGACGTCGGTGCGGGCCGCGCCGCGGGCCGGGAAGACCGCGGCGGCGAGCGCCGTCAGCAGGCTCACTCCGGTGAGCGCGAGCAGTTCGAGCGGGCGGACGTCGAAGTGCCCCGGGACCTGGTTGACGTAGCGCCCGAACGCCGCGATGCCGATCGCGGCCAGCGCGATCGCGGCAACGGCACTGAGCACGCCGCCGGCGATGCCGAGCACGACGCCCTTGGACAGCACGACGTTGCGCAGGTCCTTGCGCTGTCCGCCGACCGCGGCGATCAGCGCGAGATCGCGGCGCTGCCGCCGGGCGCCGACCGCGAACGCCGGCCCGGCCAGCAGCACGATCTCGAGCAGCGCCATGCCGCCGATGAGAGTGCCGGTGGCGGCGGTCTTGGCGTTGACGCTCCCCGAGTTGCTGCTCGAGTGGTAGGTGACCTGGGACGTCGGCGGCGGGTGCAGGTACACCTGCCGGGACAGCGCGACGTAGCCGAGCTGGTTGAGCGCCCGGACGTTCGCCCAGCTCATCCCGCCGGGAACGCCGACCAGCCACCGGTCGTCGATGTAGCCGTTCGGACCGGCTTTCGGCACCCCGGACCGCAGCGTGTAGGCCGCGGCGGCGTGGCGGTAGCTGGCGTCGGCCACGATGCCGACCAGCCGATACGTCGACGCGGACTTCGCACCGTCGGCCAGAACCGGCACGGCGTCCCCGATGTGCAGCCCGGCGTCGTGCGCGAGGGAGCGGGTCAACGCGATCTCGTCCGCGGCCCGCGGCGCCCGGCCGCTGACCTGGTGCACCAGTCCACGGGCGAGTGGGTCGGTGTAGTCCAGGCCGTCGAACTCGCTGCCCTTGCGGCCGAACTTCGTGACGATCGAGCCGTAGCCGCGCCACCAGTCGACCGCGTGGGATCCCGGTGGCAGGGCCGCGACGAGAGCGGAGGTCGGCGGTGCGGGCGGCGGGTCGTCCGAGGCGTCAGCGGTGGTGTCGTAGAGGTCGAGGCTCTTCGGGTCCTGCGACACCTTGCCGCCGTTGCCCCAGTCGACGAGCGCGTCGGCGTGGCCCAGCGTGCGGCTGAGCTTCTCCTGCGGGCTGAGTTGCCAGGTGCGGTAGGCGATGTCGGCGCCGGCGAGGACCAGCACGGGCAGACCGATCAGGGCGATGACGAGCAGGCTGCGGCCCTTGTTGCGCCACGCCTCGCGGCGGGCGATGCGCAGGGTCGCTCGCCAGGCCGGCGCATTCACCTACCCTTCCCGCCTCTCGCGCCACCGCGCGCCACCGCTCGCTGGCGCTCGGGTGGACGCGCGGTTCCGCACCGCTCCTTCGTCGCGGGCCGCGCCGCGGCGGCGGGGCTCTTCGCGCGAGCGCTCATCGGCTGCTCGCGAGCAGCGATTCGGGCTTGCCGAGCGGGGCGGTCTCGTCGACGACGGCGCCGTCGCGCAGGAACACCACGCGGTCGGCCCAGCCGGCGTGCCGGGCGTCGTGGGTGACCAGCACCCCGGCGGCGCCGGCGTCGCAGCGCGCGCGCAGCAGGCGCAGCACGTCCTCGCCGGTCTGCGAATCGAGCGCGCCGGTCGGCTCGTCGGCTAGCACGAGGCGGCGCTCGCCGACGAGGGCCCGGGCGATGGCCACCCGCTGCTGCTGGCCACCGGACATGTCGTCCGGGAACCGCGCGGCGAGCTCGGTCAGGCCGACCTCGGCCAGGGCGGCCAGGGCATCGCGGCGGGCGCGGCGGCTCGCGACGCCGTCCAGCTCGCGGGGCAGCATGACGTTCTCGATCGCGGTCAGCGACGGGATGAGGTTCAGGCTCTGGAAGACGTAGCCCACCGAGCGGCGCCGCAGCTGGGCGAGCGCCGAGCGGCTCAGCCCGCCCAGGCGCTGGCCCTCGACCAGGATGTCGCCGGACGTGGGGGCGTCCAGGCCTCCGGCCAGGTTCAGCAGTGTCGACTTGCCTGAGCCGGACGGCCCCATCACCGCGACCAGCTCGCCGGCCGCGACGCTCAGGTTCACGCCGTCCAATGCCCGCACCGCGGTCTCGTCGTGTCCGTGGACTCGGCTCACCGCGCGAAGTTCCAGTACCACCGTGGTCATCGGGTTGCCCTCTCTCCGGTGGCGGCCGGCGCGCTGTCGGTGGGACCGTCGGTCGCGGTGGCCGGTTGGGCGCCGGCGTGCTGGACGGCGTGCCGGACCAGGCGGGTCTCGCAGTGGTCCAGCCAGCGGATCTCGGCCTCGGCCGAGAAGATCAGCGAGTCGGCCACGAGCAGCCAGGACAGGTCGTCGCCGGCGGATTCGCGGGACCGCGTGTACTCCTGCAACGCACGCAGGGTGGCCGAACGCTGGGCCTGGATGACCGCTCGCACGTCGACGCCGGGCAGCCGCACCGCGAGCGCGAGCTTGATCGCCAGCTCGTCGCGGGGCGGGGCCGTGGGTTGCACCGGCGTGGCGAACCAGTC
The DNA here is from genome assembly GCA_036502695.1 of Jatrophihabitantaceae bacterium. Taxonomy (GTDB): domain Bacteria; phylum Actinomycetota; class Actinomycetes; order Mycobacteriales; family Jatrophihabitantaceae; genus DASXRA01. Next base: position 2,440 of record DASXYE010000255.1, on the reverse strand, counting down.
GCGCACGGAGTCGCGTCCGGTGTCGGAGATCGCGTACACGTGCTGGCTCTCGTCGCCCTCGTCGGTGACGACGACCAGGCCGTCGCGTTCGAGGCGGGACAGCGTCGTGTACACCTGGCCGATGTTCAGCGGCCAGGTCGAGCCGGTGCTCGACTCGAACTCCTGCCGGAGTTGGTAGCCGTACATCGGCCGCTGCTGCAGCAGCGTGAGCAATCCGAACCTGATCGACATGGTTCTCCTTCCAATGGCATACCGAGTATGCATACCCGGTATGGGGAAGGCAAGTCCGGATTCGACGAGATGGGCCCGGACATGCCACTTCCCCTCCCGGGTGACCACAATCCGGGGGCGGATTCTGGTCGGTCGAGAGGGGAAGTGGGGTGGATCGGCTACGGCGTCAGGCGCCGGTGTGCGGCATCAGGGCGTTCTCGGGGATGACACCGAGCTTGCCGGCGCGGTAGTCGTCGACGGCCTGCTGCAGTTCCTCGACCGTGTTCATGACGAACGGGCCGTAATGCGCGACCGGCTCGCCGATCGGCTGCCCGCCGAGCAGCAGCACCTCCAAGGCCGGCCGGTTCGAGTCCTGGGTGTCGTCCGCAGCCACGGTGATGCGGTCGCCCGGGCCGAACAGAGCGAGCTGGCCGGTGTGGATGGGCCGGCGCTCGGCGCCCACGGAGCCCTTGCCGGACAGCACGTAGACGAGGCCGTTGAAGTCGGCACGCCACGGCGCGGACAGCTGCGCGCCCGGCGCGATCGTCGCGTGCGCGTACGTGATCGGGGTGTGCGTGCTGCCCGGACCGTGGAACTGGCCGATGTCACCGGCGATGATGCGCACCAGCGCGCCGCCGTCCTCGGACGCGATCAGGGTGGCCTGCCGGCCCTCGATGCTCTGGTACGCCGGCGGCGTGAACTTGTCCTTGGCCGGCAGGTTCACCCACAGCTGCACGCCGTGGAACAGCCCGCCGGACACGACCAGCTGCTCGGGCGGCGTCTCGATGTGCAGGATGCCCGCGCCGGCGGTCATCCACTGGGTGGCGCCGTTCTCGATCGTGCCGCCCCCACCGTGGGAATCCTGGTGCAGGAACGTCCCGTCGATCATGTACGTGACGGTCTCGAAGCCGCGGTGCGGATGCCACGGCGTGCCCTTCGGCTCGCCCGGCGCGTAGTCGACCTCGCCCATCTGGTCCATGTGGATGAACGGGTCGAGGTCGGCGGTGGCCACGCCGGCGAACGCGCGCACGACCGGGAAGCCCTCGCCCTCGTGGCCCTTCGGACCGGTGGTGATCGACCGGACCGGTCGCTCGGTGTCGCCCAGCTGCGGGCCGGTCAACCGGGGCAGGGCCAGCGTGTCGGCGGTGATGGCGGGCATGGTCTCCTCCGTTGTCGTTGCGAGTGCAACTGTACGCCGGCATCAACTGTGGGCTGCCCCGCAGCATTCCCCGCGTCAGCGATGGGCGCTGCGCGTCGAGCTCGGCGCCGGCTCGATCTTGACGATGGCGCTGCGGTGCTTGATGTTCTCGACCGTCAACATCAGGCCGTTCCCGGTGCCCACGCCGTTACGGGCCAGGCCGATCTTGACGTCCGAGCCGCTGGCGTTCATCTCGCAGCCGGTGTTCTCGCAGGACACCGTGCTCCCTCCGGAGCTGGGCAGCCGCGCGGTGAGGCTGATCTTCGTAGCCGTCAGGCCGGAGACGGCGAGGTCGGCGATCCGCATCCTGGCAGGTAGTGGGATCCGGGTGCCGACCCGCACCTCGACCTCGCAGCGACCGTCCGCGCAAGCGCTGGTGTTACGGCCGTCGGCGGCCACGGTCGGCGGGGTCGGCGGCACCGTGGGGGTGATGACCGGGGGCCTCGGCCGCGGTCCGGGACCGGACTTGGCCGGCGCCGGGTCACCGTCGTCCACTGTGGTCACGGTGCCGCTGCCGTCGACCTCGTAGGTGCGGGTACCGGCCGCGTTGTCGATGTAGACCCGCCCGTCCTGGCCACGGGTCACTTGCAGCACGCCGGATCCGGCGGCGACCCGCACCGACTGCTTCAGCCGGCCGGTGTTGTCGTAGGTGATGATCCGGCCCAGGCTCTGGTTGACCACGACGACGATCCCGCCGGACGTGACGGGCGGGTCGAACTGCCCGCCGCCCAGCTGCACCGTGATCGGTGCCGCCCCCGGATGGCCGGTGCCGACCGTGCTCGTGTCGAGCAGAACCAGCCGGGTGCCCCGGGCCGGCTCGCCGCGCAGCACCGGCAGCCGTCCGCCCGCGTCGGAGTCGGCGACGTGCGCCTGGCTGGCCGGGGCGTGCAGCTCCGGCCCCAGCGGCGCGGCCGGGCCGAGCCCGTGCGTCGTGAGCGGTGCGATGGTGCCGCTCGACAGGTCGGTGAACGCCGGCCGGTCGTCCAGGCTGGTGAGCGTGCCCTGGTGGCCGGCCGGGACGGTGGCCGGGCA
>DASXYE010000254.1:0-1886 GCA_036502695.1 Jatrophihabitantaceae bacterium | reverse complement strand
GACCGTGGCGAGCGCCGCGTCGTGGTCGCCCGGGTCGATGCGCTACGACGGTGCGGCCTTCGCCCGAGCCTTGCCAGACCTGCTCGCGGTGGCCCCCGACCTGCGCCATACCGAGGCGTACAGATACGACTTGGTGGACGTCGCCCGGCAGGTACTGGCCAACGAGAGCCGGGTGCTGCTGCCGCAGATCAAGGCGGCGTACGACGCGAAGGACCAACAACGGTTCACCGAACTGTCCAAGCACTGGCTGGACCTGATGTCCTTGCAGGACAAGGTGCTCGGGACGGATCGCCAATTCTTGCTCGGGCCGTGGTTGGCGTCCGCCCGAGCCGATGGCAACAGCGCCGCCGAGAGAGCCCGCCTCGAGGCCGACGCCCGGGCGCTGATCACCGAGTGGGGGCCGCAGAGCTCGGCGATCGACAACGGGCTGCACGACTACGCCAACCGCGAATGGGCCGGTCTGGTCGGGGACTTCTACCGCGATCGCTGGCAGCGCTATTTCGCCAGTCTCGACACGTCGCTGCAGACCGGCCAGCCACCCGCGGCCATCGACTGGTTCGCGGTGGACGACGCCTGGGTCAACGGCACGCAGTCGTACGCGACGAAGCCGACCGGCGACGCGTACGACGTGGCCACCCAGGTGTGGCAGACCGTGTCGCGCGATCCGATCTTCGGCCAGGTCAGCGCGACGGCGGCACCCAAGGCGGTCGGCGCCGGCGACCACAGCACGGTCACCGTCACGTTCACCAACGCCAATCCGGCCAACGCCGCCCAGCACCTGGCGCTCGACGTGCACGCACCGGCCGGCTTCACCGTCGACGCGACGTCGCCGACCACCTTCGACGATGTTCCGACCGGCGGAACGGCCCAGGCAACGTTCACCGTCACCGTGCCGCCCGACTATCAGGCCACGGCTGCGATCGACGAGATTCGCCTTACCGCATCGGCATCCTTCGCGTACGCCGGCGGCGTGACCGGGACGACCGAGGGCGCTGCGTCGCTGCTCGTCGCCAAGCCGGTGGCCGCGCCGAACAAGACAGCGGCGTTCACGGACGCCGTCTTCGGGCAGGCCGGCGACTCGTACGGCATCTACGCAGCCGGCGACGACCTGTGGGGCGGGACGAACCAGTTCGGCAGCATCTACCGGCCGGGCGCCCTGCCGAGCTCCGGCACGGTCACGACCCGGGTGGTCGCCCAGGACCGCACCGGGCCCTGGGCGCGGGCCGGCATCGTCGTGCGCAACGACCTGACCGCCAACGGCAGTGCCGGCTTCCTCAACCTGTCGATCACGCCGGACAACGGGTGCGTGCTGTCCTGGGACGCGGACGGCAACGGCCAGCTCGACAACATCAAGCAGGCCACCGGATTCGCCGCCCCGGCCTACCTGCGACTTACCAAGAACGGCACCGACTACACCGGCGAGTGCTCGAACGACGGTCAGCACTGGACGACGGTCGGCACGATCAGCCTGCCGAGCGCCGCCGCCACGCAGGACGTCGGGCTCGTCGCTACCGCAGCCAACGGCGGCTCGGGCGCCGCTGGTCTGGTCCGATTCGACGGCTTCACCATCAGTTAGGGATCCCATGGACAGAAGGCAGTTCCTGGCCATCAGTGCGCTGACGCCGGCCGCGGCGATGGCGCTCACCAAGACGTCGGCCGTCGGCGCGCCGCAGCGCGGCAAGCACACCTTCGGGTTCGCGCCGGACGGCAGCGCGTTCCTGCTCGACGGCGCGCCGTTCCAGATCCGCGCCGGCGAGATGCACCCGGCGCGCATCCCGGTGGAGTACTGGCGGCACCGCATCCGTATGGCCAAGGCCATGGGCATGAACACAGTCTCGCTGTACGTCATGTGGAACTACCTCGAAGAACGCGAGAGAGTCTTCGAC
>DASXYE010000253.1:0-11425 GCA_036502695.1 Jatrophihabitantaceae bacterium | reverse complement strand
ACTCAACGGCTCGTGCGCGGCGTCCAGGCCGGGCGGCAGCCACTGCGCGGGGAATCCGTCCGGCACGACGACGCGGCGGCGCCCCACTGCGGCGGCGACGGTCGCGGCGACGTCGTCGGCGGCCACCCGATGCACGGAGGCTTGGTAGTCGGCGACCCGCTCGACGAACCGGTCCAGGTCGGGAGCCTCGCCGGTGGCGCCGCGATACTCGCGAGGGATCGGCGGGGCATCCGGACGGTCGGCCAGCGCCGCGCGGATCCGCGACAGGATCTCCTCGCGCGCACTCATCGGGATTGTCCCTCCTCGATCGTGCAATCCTCTGCGCCCTCAGACCGCAGAAAGTTGCACGATCGGTGGGGATGCGGGGTGGTCATCGGCTCGACCACCATTCGCGGAACGTCTGCTTCGGGGGTTCGGGCAGGTCGCGCGCTCGTATCCAGGCCGACAGCGGAGGCGGCAACGCGCGACGGCCCCGCAGGAACCGGCCCAGCCGCATGGCGCGCAGGGCTCGGGTCCAGCGCCGCGAGTCGCTCATCGTCCAGGCGGCGGCGGCCATCGCGGCCCGTTCGGGGGTGCGGCCCTTCGACTCCACGGCCTTCGCCCGCAGGTGGACGAGCATGGACGGTATGTCGATCGCGACCGGGCACACGTCGTAGCACGCGCCGCACAGCGACGACGCGAACGGCAGCGTCCGATTCGCCTCGACACCGGTGAGTTGCGGTGACAGCACCGCGCCGATCGGACCGGGATACACCGACCCGTACGCGTGCCCGCCGGTGCGCTCGTACACCGGGCAGACGTTCAGGCAGGCTGAGCATCGGATGCACCGCAGCGCAGCTCGTCCACGCGGATCGGACAGCGTGGCTGTACGTCCGTTGTCGAGCAGCACGAGGTGGAAGTCCTGGCCCTCGACGGCACCCGTCCACATGGACGTGTAGGGGTTCATCCGCTCGCCGGTGGACGACCGGGGCAACAGTTGCAGGAACACCTCGAGGTCGCGCCAGGTCGGCACCAGCTTCTCGATGCCCATGACCGTGATCAGCGTTCGCGGCAGGGTCAGGCACATCCGGCCGTTGCCCTCGGATTCGACCACGGCCAGCGTGCCGGTCTCGGCCACCGCGAAGTTGGCGCCGCTGATCGCCACGGACGCGTCCAGGAACTTCTGGCGCAGGTACGTACGGGCCGCCTCGGCCAGAGCCGCCGGGTCGTCGGTCAGATCAGGTGAGACGTCGCGCATCTCTCGCAGGAAGATTTCCCTTATCTCGGCGCGATTTCGGTGGATGGCCGGCACCAGGATGTGCGACGGGGTGTCGTGTCCGAGCTGGACGATCAGCTCGGCCAGATCCGTCTCGTACGCCGTGATGCCGGCCGAAGCCAGCGCCTCGTTGAGGCCGATCTCCTGGGTGGCCATCGACTTGACCTTGACGACCTCGCTCGCGCCAGCATCCCGCACCAGGCGGGTGACGATGCGGTTCGCCTCGTCGGCGTCGCGCGCCCAGTGCACCGTACCGCCGCGTACGGTCACCTGCTCCTCGAGTTCGAGCAGGTAGGCGTCGAGCCGCGCCAGCACGTCATCCTTGATCGCCGCCCCGGCATCGCGCAGCGCGGCCCAGTCGGGTAGCTCATCCACCACCGAGGCGCGCTTCGCCCGGATGGTGGCCGTCGCCTGACCCAGATTGCGACGCAGCTGGGTATCGGCCAGCGCCGCGCGGGCCGCAGCCGGGAAGGGCGCACCACTCAGGGTCATGACGCCAGGATCTCCGCGAGGTGCACGGTGCGCACCCCGCTGCTCAGCCGGGACAGCCCGCCGCCGATGTGCATCAGGCACGACGAGTCGCCGGCGCTGCACACCTCGGCCCGAGTGGTCAGCACATTCGACATCTTGTCGGCCAGCATGGCTGTAGATACGTCCGGGTTCTTCAGGGCGAACGTTCCGCCGAATCCACAGCATTCCTCCGCCGACGGCAGCTCGACGAGGTCGATCCCGCGAACCTCGCGCAGCAGCCGCAACGGCCGATCGCCGACCCGCAGCAGTCGCAGCGAGTGGCAGGTGGGGTGATACGTCACGCGGTGCGGGTAGTGCGCGCCGACGTCGGTCCGGCCCAGGACATCCACCAGGAACTCGGACAGCTCGTACGTGTGGCTGGCCACCAGCTCGGCACCGCGCACCAGCACCGGATCGCCGAACTGCCGGGCCACGTCGGCGTGTTGATGCCGGATGGCGCCGGCACACGATCCGCTCGGCACGACGATCGCGTCGTAGTCGAGGAACGTCTCGACGTGGTTGCGCACCAGCGGCAAGGCCTCGCGCGGATACCCGGTGTTGACGTGCATCTGGCCGCAACAGGTCTGCCGCAACGGCACGTCGACGTCGTGCCCGAGCCGCTCCAGCAGCCGCACCGTCGCCTGGCCGACACCCGGGAACAGCCCGTCGACCAGGCAGGTCGCGAATACGGCAACGCGCATATCGACAGGCTAGCGGCAACCCGCACCTCCGCAGCCTGGCCGGAATCGGCCACGTCGACCGCCGAAGGGGCCCGGTCGGTCGCCCGGCACGTCGAGGATTTCTACCGAACTACCCGACTTTGACGGCCGGTCGAAGATCGGTCTGAACCCGATCCGGCCGGCGTGCGTACCCCGATGTGGGCTGGCGCAGTCGAGCGTCCAGCCATGCTCTGGAGGAGGCGCGCAATGCGCAGACGTGCGGGCTGGATCGGGGCGGCGGGAGCGGTGCTGGCGGCGGTGGCTGTCGGCGTCTTCCCACTGCCGGCCGACGCACATGGCGGCGGCAGCACGTATCAGCAAGTCAATCTGGCGTCTGACCAGCCCGGGATGGCGGCGTTCACCGATCCGGATCTGGTGAACGCCTGGGGCATGTCACACGGCCCGAACACCCCACTGTGGGTGTCGAACAACGGCAAGGACAACGCGACGCTGTACCGGACGGACACCCCGGGCTCGCCCATCACCAAGCAAGGGCTGGTGGTGAGCATCCCGAGTGGCGCGCCGACCGGACAGGTCTTCAACGACACCGCCGAGTTCAACGTGCCGGGCACCACCGGCAAGTCGTTGTTCATCTTCGCCGGTGAGGACGGCGATCTCTCGGCGTGGAACGGCGCGGCCGGCACGACCGCCGTGGCGGCCGGACACGTCGACGGGGCGGTGTTCAAGGGCCTGGCCATCGACCACAGCCCGTTCGGACCGCTGCTGCTGGCGGCCAACTTCCACGACAACCGGCTCGAGGTGTTCGACGGTAGCTTCAACCGGGTGCCCGCCAGCGATCTGCTGTTCCGGGATCGGCACCTGCCGTCGGGCTACGCCCCGTTCAACGTGGCCGAGGTCGGCGACCAGATCTTCGTGACCTACGCCAAGCAGGATGCCGACGCTCACGACGATGTCGCCGGCGCCGGTCACGGGTTCGTCGATGTCTACACCAACTACGGCGTGCTCGTGCACCGGTTCGCCAGCCGCGGCGTGCTCAACTCACCGTGGGGTATGACGATCGCGCCGGCCAACTTCGGCCAGTTCAGCGGCGACATCCTGATCGGCAACTTCGGCGACGGGCGCATCCACGCCTTCGACCCGCACAACGGCCGCCTGATCGGGACATTGGCCGGTAGCAACCACAAGCCGATCATGATCGACGGGCTGTGGGGGCTGATCGTCGGCGACGGCGTCGCAGGCGGACCGGACGCGGTGTGGTTCAGCGCCGGTCCGGACGGTGAAGCGCACGGCCTGCTCGGCGTCCTGCGCGTGAACCAGTAGGCCAAAGACCTGGGACCGGCAGGGTCTGGGGGACTGGCCGGGCTCCAGTAGATCTTCCTGCGCATGTGGCGGCGACGCGGCTGCATGCGCAGGAAGATCGCCCAACGACGAGCACCCGCACGAAGGCAGCGGAACGCAACCACCGCTAACGAAACCACGAACGCGATGAGCGCTCGCGCGACAACAATGCAACTCGACCACCGGAACGCAACCACAAACGCGATGAGCGCTCGCGCGAAGAGCCCGGCCGCGCGCGACGAAGGAGCTTGCGCTCGCGTCTGCGTGCGGCCCGGCGTTCTTTCCGGGCCCGCGCGGATGCGATTTGGCCGGATTAAGTCAGCTGCCGGACGCCCCGCTCGATGTCGTCCTCGCCGAGCAGAACCGTGTTGGCGGCATCACCGAGCGGGACGAAGCTGTCGACGCTGCTGACCCGCACGATCGGGCCGGTGAAGCCGCCCTCGACCAGCGCGGTGACGATGCCCTCGCCGACGCCGCCGTTGTGCCGGGTCTCGTCGACGACGACCACCCGGCCGGTGGCGTGCGCCTCGCGCAGGATGTCCGCGACGGGCAGCGGCATCAACCAGCGCAGGTCCACCACGCGCAGCCGGATGCCCTCGTCGGCCAGCAGGGCCGCCACGCGCAGGCTCATCCGCAGCCCGTTGCCGAACGTCAGCACGGTGACGTCGGTGCCCTCGGTGTGCGTGCGGGCCTGCCCGATCGGGATGTGCCCGGCCAGCGAGTACGCGCCGAGCCAGCCGCGATCGCCGGGGCCCAGCAGGTCGCGTTCGTGGTAGAGCGCGATCGGCTCGAGAAACACCGACACCTGACCGTCGGCGACCCCCGCGGCGATGCACGAGCGCAGCATCGGCGCGGCGTCCTCCGGGCGGGACGGCACGGCGACGACCAGGCCCGGGATGTCGCGGAGGGCGGCGACGCCGTTGTCGTTGTGGAAGTGGCCGCCGAAGCCCTTCTGGTAGGCCAGCCCGGCGATGCGCACCACCATCGGGTTGGTGAACGTTCCGTTGGAGAAGAAGCGCAGGCTGGCCGCCTCGCCGCGCAGCTGGTCCTCGGCGTTGTGCAGGTAGGCCAGGTACTGGATCTCCGGGATGGGCAGCAGCCCGCTGACCCCGAGGCCCAGCCCCAGGCCGAGGATCGACTGCTCGTCCAGCAGGGTGTCGAACACCCGGGCCGCCTTGAACCGGTTCTGCAGGCCCCGGGTGATGCCGTACACGCCGCCCTTGACGCCGACGTCCTCGCCGAAGACGAGCACCTCGGGCCGGGCGGCCAGCGCGTCGGTCAGGCCGGCGTTGATGGCCTGGGCCAGGGTCAGCTCGCCGGCCTGCTCGGGCATCCGGCCGGAGAACGCCTGGCGCCGGACGTCCGCCTCGGCGAAGCGGCCCGCCTCGGCGGCGATCACCGGCGCGCGACGTGGGGCGAGCGGTTCGACGACGGTGCGGGCCGACACGTGGGTGCGCACGCCGAGCAGTTCCTCGCCCATCGACCGGACCAGCTGGCCGATGTCGTCGTAGCGGGCGGCCAGATCGGTGCTGCCCAGCCGGCGGGCCAGGGCGAGTAGCGGGTCACGGTCCAGGTCGGCCGTGATGGCCGACGCCGGCCGGTAGGCCGACTCGACGTCGGTGCCGGCGTGACCCAGGAACCGCACCGTGCGCAGGTGCAGCAGCACCGGGCGCCGCCGGGTGCGCACGTAGGACGCGGCCAGCATCGCGGTGGCCCGCACGGCGTCGGGGTCGGCGCCGTCGGCGGCCATGTACTCGATGCCGGGACGGCGCGCCGCCTCGGCAACCCAGCCGTCCGGACTCGGTACCGAGATGCCCAGCCCGTTGTCCTCGCAGACGAGCAGCAACGGCACCGGCAGGCCCTGCCGGGCGGTGTAGCCCGCGGTGTTCAGGGCGCCCAACGCGGTCGAGTGGTTCAGGCTGGCGTCGCCGAAGCTGGCGATCACCACGGCGTCGGCCGGCCAGCGCAGCGGCGTGCCCAGCCGCCGCGCGCGGCCCAGGGCGAACGCCACGCCCATCGCCCGTGGCAGGTGCGAGGCGATGGTGGACGTCTGCGGGATGACGGCCAGATCGGGATTGCCGAACACCTTGTGGCGCCCACCCGAGGCAGGGTCGTCGATCGCCCCCATCATCCCGAGCAGGATGTCGCGGATACCGTCCTCGAGCTTGCGGCCGGCCTGTCCGGACCGGGCCAGGTAGAACCCGCCGGACCGGTAGTGCAGCAGCGCCGGATCGGTGGGCCGCAACACCGAGGCGATCAGCGCATTCGACTCGTGGCCGGCGGACCCGATCGTGTAGAAGCCTTGGCCGCGCTCGCGCATCCGCCGCGCCTCGAGGTCGATGTGCCGGCTGCCGGCCATCGCGTCGAACAGACCGAGCAAATCGTCGGAATCGGGCTGATCGGTCCGGGTCGGCAGCTCGGCCAGGGCCTGCCGGACCCGCGCATCCAGGTCGTCGTGCGGGGTGCTCACGGACAGATAATGCCGACCCATCCCGCCTTGCGCGAATCCCGGTCTGGACCACTCGCTGCGCTCGGGCCCATCCCGGTCCCCGCACCGCTCCTTTGTCGCGGGCCGCGTGGCGGCGGCGCGCTCTTCGCGCAAGCGCTCATCGTCAGCCGGCCGCCGCGTCCTGAGGTCGGCGCCGGACCCGCAAGGCGGCTCGCAGCTGCTCGATCTTGCCGGCGTCGACCGGGCTGTTCGGCAGGTAGACGATCATCCGGCTCTCCGGCATCCCGGTCACCCCGAAGCTGGCGGTGCGGACGTCGACCAGGCCCACGTCCCCGCACGGGAAGGTCTTGACCGAGGGCATCGGCTCGGAGACGTCGTGGGTGGCCCACAATGCGGCGAACTCGTCGCTGAGCGACGAGACGTCGGCGATGAACGTCGTCCATTCCGGCTCGCCGACGTGCCGCGCGTAGTTCGCCCGGACGGTGGCGACCATGTGCGCCACCACGCAGTGGGTGAGCAGATTGCGGTGCCCCCCGAAGCACTGCCACAGCGCGTTGCGCTCCCGCCCGGACGCGCCGGCGACGGTGGGGAACATGGCCGCGTAGGCCTCGTTGCAGGCCAGCAGGTCGTACTTGCCGTTGTAGACCGCCGCCGGTTTCGGATCCAGCGAGTCGAGCACCTGCGGGACCTCGTCGGGCAGCGGCTGGGTGTCGACGCTGGCCGGCAGGCCCGGCACGTCGGCCAGCCGGTACAGGTGCCAGCGCTCGGCCGTACCGAGCCGCAGCACCCGGGCGATGGCGTCCAGCACCTGGACGCTGGCGTTGATCGGGCGGCCCTGCTCGAGCCACGTGTACCAGGTGACGCCGACCCCGGCGAGCTGGGCCACCTCTTCACGGCGCAGGCCGGGCGTCCGGCGCCGCAGCCCGGGCGCCAGTCCCACGTCTTGCGGGGTCACCCGGTCGCGCCGGCTGCGCAGGAACGCGGCGAGCTCGTCGCGCCGTTCCTTCACATACGTGCCCTCGATCACGGTCACCAGTAGATCGTCCCCCACCGACAACGTGCGTACCTGGTGCTGGCAGTACCAGGATGGCGCCATGACCCGGTATGTGTTGACGCTGACCTGCCCTGATCAGGTCGGGATCGTCCATGCCGTATCGGGGTTCCTGGCCGAGCGAGGGTGCAACATCCTGGACAGCCAGCAGTTCGGCGATCCGGGCAGCCGCACGTTCTTCATGCGCGTGCACGTCGAGGGCACGATCGACGACTTCGGCCCGGTGGCGCAGCGCTACGGCATGGACTGGCAGTTGCACGACGAGGCGGTACGGCCGCGGCTGCTCGTCCTGGTGTCGCGCGAGGGCCATTGCCTCAACGATCTGCTCTACCGCTGGCGCATCGGCGCCCTGCACGGTGACATCGCGGCGATCGGGTCCAACCACCCGGACTTCGCGTCGCTGGCCGGGGCGTACGGCGTGCCCTATCACCACCTGCCGGTGACGGCCGCCAACCGGCCCGAGCAGGAGGCGGCGCTGCGCGAGCTGATCGATCACCACGACGTTGAGCTCGTCGTGCTGGCCCGGTACATGCAGGTGCTGTCGGCGTCGTTCTGCGCGGGCCTGCCCGGCCGGATCATCAACATCCACCACTCGTTCCTGCCCAGCTTCAAGGGCGCGCGGCCCTACCAGCAGGCGTTCGAACGCGGGGTCAAGCTGATCGGCGCCACGGCGCACTACGTGACGGCCGACCTGGACGAAGGTCCGATCATCGAGCAGGAGACCGCCCGCGTCGACCACGCGCTCTCGCCCGAGCAGCTGGCCGGGGTCGGGCGTGACCTCGAGGCGGTGGCGCTCGCCCGGGCCGTCCAGTGGCACGTCGAGCACCGGATCCTGCGCAACGGCGCGAAGACGGTGATCTTCCGCTGACGGGTACTGGCAGTACCAGCACTACCGGGCTCTAATCACGCCGGCTCGGTTCGGGCCACCGTCGAGTCGTGACCGAGATCAAGAACCCGCCGGCCCCCGCCGTCCCGACCGCCGCCCTCGCTCCGCCGCCCGTGCGCCGGCCGGCCGCCACCCGTTCGGGTGCGGTTCTGGCCGTGCTGCTGATCGGCCAGTTCATGGCCATCCTCGACGTCTCGATCGTGAACGTCGCCGCGCCGACGCTGCGCAGCGACCTGCATGCGTCCGGGGCCGGTCTGCAGATGGTCATCGCCGGCTACGGCATCACCTACGCGACACTGCTGATCACCGGCGCCCGGCTGGGCGATCGCTTCGGGCACGGGCGGGCGTTCCGGGCGGGCCTCGCCGGGTTCACGCTGGCCTCGCTCGTCTGCGGGCTCGCGCCGAACACCGCGTCGCTGGTGACGTTCCGGCTGGTCCAGGGCGCCGCGGCCGCGCTGATGATGCCGCAGGTGATGAGCCTCATCCAGCGGACGTTCGCCGGTGCCGCCCGGGCCCGGGCGCTGTCGCTGTACTCGGCGGTGATCGCGTGTGGGGCCGTCGTCGGCCAGGTGCTCGGCGGGGTGCTGGTCAGCGCCAACCTGTTCGGCGAGGGTTGGCGGCCGGTGTTCCTGGTCAACGTGCCGATCGGGTTGGCCCTGCTGGTGTGGGGCCGACGGCACCTGCCCGCCGACCGCGGTGAGCCGACGCGCAAGCTCGACCCGGCCGGCGTGGTGCTGCTGTCGGCCGCGGTGTTGCTGCTCGTCGTGCCCCTGGTGCTGGGTCACGAGGAGCACTGGCCGACGTGGGGCTGGGTGTCGCTGGGCGCCAGCGTGGTGCTGTTCGGGGCGTTCGTGTTGGTCGAGCGAGCGGTGGCCGCCCGGGGCGGTTCGCCGCTGGTGTCCGGACGAGTGCTGCGCGCCCCGGGGCTGATTGCCGGCGGCGGTGCCCTGTTCATTGCATTGATCAACTACGCCGGCTACCTGTTCAGCACGGCGCTGCACCTGCAGTCCGGGCTGGGGGAGAGCCCGGCCCGGGCCGGATTGGTGTTCGCGCCGGCCGCCGTCGGCTTCGCGATCACCGGGCTGACCTGGCGAATGCTGCCGGCCCGCTGGCACGCCCGCAACATGCCGCTCGGGCTGGTGCTGGCCGCCGTCTGCTACCTGCTGCTGGCCGTGATCCTGCGCGGCGGCGGCCGGGGCGGCGTGGCCCTGGAGATCGACCTGCTCGTGCTCGGCCTCGCCCTGGGCCTGGCGTTCAGCCCGATGCTGACGGTGGCGCTCACCCACGTACCGCTGGCCGATGCCGCCGATGCGAGCGGCGTGCTGGTCACGCTGTTCCAGCTGGGGCAGGTCGTCGGCGTGGCGACGCTCGGCACGCTGTACCTGACGCTCGTGCATGGGCCTGGAGTGCACGCCTCGGCGCACGCCATCGCGGTCACCAACCTCGCGCTGAGCGGCTGCGCGCTGGTCGCCGCGGCGTTCGCGCTGGCCCTCGTCCGCACCAAGGCCGCCCGCGACTCGGTGTGACCGCTCTCCCGGCTGAGTTGCCCGCGCTTGGCGGTGCCAGAACGTCGCGGAGCGCGGATAACTTCTGGCGTTAGGCGCGGACGACTCGGCCGGCGGTGGCCTCGCCGGCCAGCTCGGCATGGACGTTCAGCATCGTGGTGATGGTGGCCGTCCATGGGTAGGCCTCGGCCGCTCGCCGGGCGGCGTCTCGACGGGTCGCCCGGGGAACCGCGCTCAGCCCGACGGCCGCGTCGGCGAACGCCACCGCCTCGCCGACCGCGATCCGGCCGGCATCCGGGTGCCGGGCCACCACCTCGGCCGGGGCGGCGCCCGCATGCGCGACGATCGGCGTGCCGCAGGCCAGCGCCTCCAGGGCGGCCAGCCCGAACGTCTCGGCCGGCGCCGGGGCCAGCGCGACGTCGGCGGCGCCCAGCTCGGCGGCCACCGCCGCCCGGTCGGCCAGGTACCCGGTGAACCGCACCGGCAACCCCGCCGCGCGGGCGGCCAGCCGGGCGTGGTGCTGGCCGTGGCCCAGCACGGTCAGCTCGGCGTCCACGCCGCGGGCGACCAGCACGCGCAGGGCATCGAGCGCGAGATCGGGGCGCTTCTCCGGCGACAGCCGAACGGCCAGCACCAGGCGCAGCCGTCCCGAACCAGCCGTCGCCGTCGCTGTCGCCGAGACCGGCGACCGGTACGTGTCGAGGTCCACCCCGAGCGGCACCACCCGTACCGGGGCGTACGGCCCGAACTCGCCGGCGGCGTACCGCGAGCAGGCGATGAGCACGTCGCAGCGGTCGGCGGTGCGCCGGGTCAGCATCGCGGTCGCCCGTCGCACCGCGCCGCCGGGCAGGAACGGAAGCAGCAGCGGCAGCGTCTGGTCCAGGCGCTCGTGCGACCACGCGACGACCGGCACGCCGCGGGCGCGCGCCCAGGGCCACACCCACAGCTGCAGCACCTTGTCGTGCACCTCGAGCACGTCCGGCCGCAGCTCGTCGAGCAACGCCAGCACGGCCCGGCGGCGCAGGATCATCCGGTAGCCGGTGCCGTTGGGCAGCTTGGGCGAGCGCAGCGTCCACACGTTCGGGGCCCGCCCGTCGATGGCCGCCGGGACGATCAGCGTGCAGTCGTGGCCGGCGTCCAGGTACCCGGACCGCAGCGTGTCGACGGCGACGCGCAGCCCACCGGACGTCGGCGTATGGAAGTTGGCGAGCTGGACGATCCTCACGACGCGCGCCGCCGCAACCGGGCCAGTCGGGCCGGTTTGAGCGAGATGACCGGGTGCTCGATGCCCCGCGTGGCCAGCACCCGCCGGTAGTGGGCCATCAGCTGCTCGGCGATGGCGTCCCAGGTCCGACCGACCACCGAGGGACGGGCCCGGTCCCGCGCCGCCGCCAGCCCGGCCCGGTCCTCGCGCACGGACGCCACCTGGGCGGCCAGCACCTTCGGGTCGCCGCCGGCCCACAGCCAGCCGTTGTCGCCGTGCCGGACGAGGTCGAGCGGTCCGCCCGCCGCCGCGGTGATCACCGGGACGCCCGAGCACAGCGCCTCCTGCACGACCTGGCAGAACGTCTCGTCCGCGCCGGGGTGCACGAGCACGTCGAGCGACGCCATCACCCGGCCGAGCGCAGCCCCGGTGAGCTGACCGGTGAACGTCGCGTCCGGCATCACCCGCTGCAGCGCACGGCGACGCGGCCCATCACCGACGACCACGAGCTGCACGCCGGCCAGCCGGCCGGTGGCTTCGAGCAGCT
>DASXYE010000252.1:0-8101 GCA_036502695.1 Jatrophihabitantaceae bacterium | reverse complement strand
AGCTGACGCCGTCGCGGCCGGGCACCCGGCGGGCGACGAACCGCGCCTGACCGCCCCTGATCGGCAACACCTCCGAGCGCACCACGCTGTTCTCGACCCGGCGGCGCACGGTCGGTGGCAGGTCGCGGGGTTCGGTCAGTCTCAGGTACAAAGGTGGACGGTCGCGCAGCAGCAGGTCGTCGACCAGCTCGGCCTCGATGACGGTGAGCACGCCGTCGCGCCAGACCGCCTTGTCGACGAGTTCCCAGCCGATGCGGCGGAGCCCGTCGGCGTCGGCTGGCACCCACAGGCCGCGGTTCGTCGCGGCAACGACGTCATCCCCGGTGCGC
The DNA here is from genome assembly GCA_036502695.1 of Jatrophihabitantaceae bacterium. Classification (GTDB taxonomy): domain Bacteria; phylum Actinomycetota; class Actinomycetes; order Mycobacteriales; family Jatrophihabitantaceae; genus DASXRA01. Next base: position 7,772 of record DASXYE010000252.1, on the reverse strand, counting down.
GTCCAGGACACGATCCGCTCGTCGCGATCCAGCATCGCCACCAGCGCGGCCGGCGGCTGTTCCCGTCGTTGGAAGATCATTCCGCGCCGCTCGCCCGCTCGCGCAGCTTGATCCGGTGCATCTCCAGGGCGAACAGCTCACCGGACAGCCGGGCGTGCTCGTCGGCGTTCTCTTCCGGGTTGATGCGCTGCACCCGCGACTTCAGCGTCGCGACCTGCCGAGACACCACCATCTCCTGCAGCCGGGCCAGCACCAGCTCGGCGTAGCGCTCCGGCGCCAGGTTGGTGTGCAGCGGCTCGACGGACAGCTCGTGCACCAGCCCGCGCGCCTGCAGGTCGGGCAATTGCTGCTCGATGGCGTCGGCCCAGGCCGGACCGGTCACCGCGCTGGCCGTCCCGCCCGCCGCCTCGATCCCCTGGCGCAACGTGACGTGCACGGGCAGCAGGAACGCGCCGTCGGGCAGCGCATCGAACGTCGGGCCGGCGACGGCCGGGGCCTGCATGGCGATCTTGAGCACCTCGCGTTCGACCGAGGAGACCGCCTCGTCGACGGTGTGCTCGACGCGCCGGGTCGGCGGCTCGGCCCGGCCCCCGGACCGCACGACCCCCCGCACCCGGGACAGGACGCGATCCGGATCGGCGACACCCACCATCCGGGCCAGCAGCTGCGAGTACTGCTCGAGCAGGCCGCGGTCCTTGATCCGGGCGATGAGCGGCACGCCCCGGTCGAGCGCGGCCGAGCGCCCCTCGGCGGTCTCCAAGTCGAACCGGTTCACCACCGACCGCAGCACGAACTCGACAAGCGGCACGCGCCGGGCCACCAGGTCGCTGACCGCGGTGTCGCCGGACTTCTGCCGCAGCTCGCACGGATCCAGGCCGTTCGGCTCGATGGCGACGAACGTCTGGGCCATGAACTTCTGGTCGTCGCTGAACGCCCGCTCGGCCGCCTTCATGCCAGCGGCGTCGCCGTCGAAGGTGAAGATCACTTCGCCGGTGAACGCGTCGGAGTCCATCAGCAGCCGGCGCAGCACCGAGATGTGCTCGCCGCCGAACGCCGTGCCGCAGGTGGCCACCGCCGTCGTGACGCCGGCCAGGTGGCAAGCCATGACGTCGGTGTAGCCCTCGACGATGACGGCCCGGTGCTGGCGGGCCATCTCGCGGCGGGCCAGGTCCGCGCCGTACAGCAGCTGGCTCTTCTTGTAGATCGGCGTCTCGGGCGTGTTGAGGTACTTGGCCTCGACCGGGTCGTCGTCGTACAGCCGGCGCGCCCCGAACCCGACGACGTCGCCGCCGACATCGCGGATCGGCCACAGCAGCCGGCGGTGGAACCGATCGATGAGCGACCCGCGGCTGGACTGCCGCGACAGTCCCCCGGCGGTCAGCTCGCCCGGCGTGAACTTGCGGCCCAGCAGGTGCTTGGTCAGCGCGTCCCACCCGGCCGGGGCATAGCCGCAGCCGTAACGGGCCGCGGTCTCCTCGTCGAAGCCGCGTTCGGTCAGGTAGTCGCGAGCGGCCCGCGCCTCGGGGGTGCGCAGCTGCTCGGCGTAGAAGGCGGCGGCCGCCTTGTGCGCCTCGACCAGCCGGGCCCGCTGACCAGGTTGGCGAGCCGGGCCGGCGCGGCCCTCGTCGAGGTAGCGCAGCTGGATGCCGGCCCGGGCGGCCAACCGCTCGGCCGCTTCGGTGAAGCCGAGGTTGTCGATGCGCTCGACGAAGCGGATCACGTCGCCGCCCGCGCCACATCCGAAGCAGTGGAACAACCCCTTGCTCGGGGACACCGACAGCGACGGCGACTTCTCGTCGTGGAACGGGCAGATCCCCTTGAGGTTGCCGCCGCCGGCGTTGCGCAGCTGCACGTGCTCGCCGATCACGTCGGCGATGGGCGATTTCTCGCGGACGGCGGCGATGTCTTCATCCCGGATACGCCCTGCCACGACGTCAGTCTAGGCACCTCAACGGACGGGGCTTCGTGCCGACACGTTGCCGGCTCCGCGATGCCGAGTTGTCCGCGCGTCGTGATGTTGGGACGCGACGAAGCGCGGACAAGTCGGATGCAGTTATCGAGCCGAACGCACCAGTCGGGCGTGCCACGCCTGGGCCGACGAGTCGGTGAGCTGGGCGACCTGGTCGATCACCACGCGCAGCCGCTCGGCGTCGTCGCCCGCCCGGTACCAGGCGGCGGCAGCCGGTGCGTCCAGCGAGGTCGGCGCCCCGTCCCGGACGGCGTCCACCAGCTCGGCGAGCAATCGACGCTGCGCGGCCTGCCGTTCGGCGGCGCCGGCGCGGCGCATGACGTAGCGCGCGGCCACCGCCTTGAGCAGCGCGCATTCCGCGACGACCGAGTCGGGGACGACCAGGTCGGCGGCGTAGCGGACCAGCGGGCCGTCCCCGCAGACCTCGCGGGTGGCCAGCACGGCCGCCCCGGCGAACCGGCCGGTCAGTTCGCTGGTGGCCCGCTTGGCGGCGGCCTGCGCGGTGTACGAGCCGTCGTAGCCGGCCAGATCGCGCAGCGTGGGCAGGGCCAGCAGCGCGTCGAGGATCGGCGCCAGCGCGGACGGCGCCAGCGGGGAATACAGCTCGGCTGCTAATTCGCACAACGCGTCACGCTCGGCATCGTCCACTGTGGACAGTTTGATGTACCCGCTGTAGACGCCGTCCTCGACGTCGTGCACCGAATAGGCGACGTCGTCGGCCCAGTCCATGACCTGCGCCTCGAGGCAGCGCCGCTCGCCCGGTGCGCCGGCGCGCAGCCAGGCGAAGGCGTCCCGATCGGATTCGTACACGCCGAACTTGCGCGTGCCGTCACGCCGCGGCCAGGGGTACTTGCACGTCGCGTCGAGCACCGCCCGGGTCAGGTTCAGCCCGCCCGGATCACCCGATGGCATAAGCACTTTCGCCTCGAGCCGCGTCAGGATGCGCAACGTCTGGGCATTGCCCTCGAATCCCCCGCAGTCGGCGGCGACCACGTCCAGGGCGTCCTCACCGTTGTGGCCGAACGGCGGGTGGCCGAGATCGTGGGCCAGGCCGGCAGCATCCACCACGTCCGGGTCACAGCCCAGCGCCGCCCCGATCTCGCGGCCGATCTGCGCGACCTCGAGCGAATGCGTGAGCCGCGTACGCGGGAAGTCGTCCTCGCTCGGACCGACCACCTGGGTCTTGTCGGCCAGCCGCCGAAACGCGAACGAGTGCAGCACCCGGGCGCGGTCGCGGGCGAAGTCGCTGCGTCCGGTCTGCGCGCCGGCCCGCTTGGGCGGCTCGGGGACCCGCCGCTCGCACGCCGCCGAGTCGTACGGCATGTCAGCGACCTCCTAAACGCGTTCGAACTGCTGGTCGACCCAGTCGGCGAAGCGCAGCAGGATGTCGATCCAGACCCCGACGGTGTGGTGGATCTGGTCACGCGTGGCGCCCGGCTCGAAGTCGAAGCACTGCTCGGCGCAGATGCCGACCTTGCCGTCGTCGGGCAGCACCGTATACGCCTTCGGGAACAGCTTGGTGCGGTTCCAGTCGTCCAGGGCCAGTGCCAGGGTCGGGCGCATCTCGACCGGGAACCGCCGAGTCAGGTACATGCGGGCCTGCAGTACCTCGTTGTCGTCGCCATAGTGGAAGAAGAACAGCGTGCACTTCTCCCAGTTGACGCGCAGATCGCCGTCCCCGTCGATGGAATGACGCAGCCCGTACTCGTCCAGAATCTGCTGCAGTAGCGGCGTGGTCGGGATGACCATGACGGACCCCGAGCGGCCGACCGGCCGGGATACCGCGTCCGCTAGCGAACGAAGCCGGCGACGCAACACGCTACGAGCCTACCGACCCGGCCTACCATCCTGGCGATTGTGGTTCGGACGCCCCGAATACCGTGGCTTCCGTACCACAATCAGATCCTGGTGCGGTCGAGGAAGGTCTGGCCACGCGGCGAGACGCGGTAGCCGATCTCCAGGCTCTCGGTGAGGCCCAGTTCTTTGAGCTTGCGGACGTCGGTCTTGAACGGCTGGGTGGTCATCCCGCGGATGACGGCCAGATCCGGGGCGCGCCGGGCCGGGTTGGCGGCGATCAGCTCGAGGACGTCGCGGGTCCAGGCGCCGTGGTTGCTGGCCCGATCGAGCCGATCCAGCCGGGTGCGCAGGGCGGCCAGCTCGGCATCGGTCAGGTCGGCGTCCGCACGCAGGGCGATGCGCGGGTCGGCGCCGGCGAAGCGCACCTGCATCCGATAGATCCGCCCGCCGCGTCCGCCCAGGAACTGCAGCAGCTCGGTCCGGCTCGCCGACCCGGCGGCGTGGGCGTCGGCCGCGGTGATGTCGGCCAGGCGCACCACGTCCACGGCGTCGATCGCGACGAGGCCGACGGGCGTGCGATGCTGCGAGCCGACCTTCGCACGGGGCCGATCCCAGCGCCGGAACGCCAGCGTGACCTCACCCGAGACGATGCCGTTCAGGACGGGCAGCGGTATCCGCACACGCGCGAGCGTACTGACCGGTCGATACGGTGAAGCGATGCGCGTGATGTCGGCGATCTACGCCCGGTACACCCGGCGGCTGCGCAAGCAGGTCGGCCGCGGTCCGCTCCCCCGGCACGTCGGACTGATCATGGACGGCAACCGGCGCTGGGCCCGGCAGATGGGCCTGGCCAACCCGAGCCTCGGGCACCGCTACGGCGCCGAACACGTCGAGGACGTCCTGGGTTGGTGCGAGGTGAGCGGCGTCGAGCACCTGACGGTGTTCGTGTGCTCGACGGAGAACCTGCAGCGGCGCGGCGACGCCGAGGTGGCGTTCCTGATGGACGTGATCGAGCAGGTGGTGGCCGAGCGACTGGCCCGCCCGAATGCGGGCTGGCAGGTGCACGTCGCCGGACTGCTCGATGCGCTGCCCGAATCGACGGCGCACGCCTTGAAGCAGGCCGTCGAGGCGACTCGCGACTGCGCGACCGGCCGGCACGTCACCCTGGCGGTCGGCTACGGCGGCCGGCAAGAGGTGCTCGACGCAGTGCGCGACCTGCTCGTCGAACGGGCGGCCGCCGGGCAGACGCTCGCCGACATCGCCGACTCGGTGACCGACGAAGGCATCGCTGCGTACCTCTACACGGCCGGCCAGCCCGAACCCGACCTGGTCATCCGCACCAGCGGCGAGCAGCGGATGTCGAACTTCCTGCTCTGGCAGGCGGCCCACTCCGAGCTGTACTTCTGCGACGCCTACTGGCCGGCGTTCCGGGAGATCGACTTCCTGCGCGCGCTGCGCAGCTTCGCCGAGCGGCAACGCCGGTCCAGGGCGTGACGCCACTTCGGTTTTGGCCACTCGGACGGCTCAGCGGCGTCCGAATAACCAAAACCTGACCAGTTCATGATCATCAGCCAATCAGCTGCGGGTATTGCCAGCTGGCGGGCTGATGACCATGTCGCCGGGGGTGGCCGGCGCAGCGCTCGGACGGCCGGCGTGCGGCGGCGACGGGTTTTGGTCACCAGTACGGCAATATGACGACTGGTGACCAAAACCGGGCCGGCAACCAGCTCAGCTAGTCGGCTTCCACGGGGCGCAGAGTGGCCCGGCCGGCCTCGAGCCGGGCGATCGGCACCCGGAACGGTGAGCAGGACACGTAGTCCAGCCCGATGAGCTCGAAGAAGTGCACCGAGTCGGGGTCGCCGCCGTGCTCGCCACAGATGCCTAGCTTCAACCCCGGCCGGTGCGAGCGACCCTTGTCGGCAGCGATGCGCATCAGCTCGCCGACCCCTTCGCGGTCGATCGTCTCGAACGGGCTGATGCCGAAGATGCCCTTCTCCAGGTACGCCGAGAAGAACGCCGCCTCGACGTCGTCGCGCGAGAAGCCCCACGTCGTCTGAGTGAGATCGTTCGTGCCGAACGAGAAGAACTCAGCCGCCTCGGCGATCTGCTCGGCGGTGAGCGCCGCGCGGGGCAGCTCGATCATCGTGCCGACCAGGAAGTCGAGCGAGACGCCCATCTCGGAACGAACCTCGCGGGCCACCTGGATGATGTCCTGCTTGACGGTCTCCAGCTCCTGGACGTTCGCCACGAGCGGCACCATGATCTCGACGCGCGGCACCCCGCCGGCGTTCACCCGATCGGCCGCCGCCTCGAGAATCGCCCGTGACTGCATGGCGAACAGCCCCGGGATGACCACGCCGAGGCGCACACCGCGCAGGCCCAGCATCGGGTTCTGCTCGTGCAGCTTGTGCACGGCCTGCAGCAGCCGCAGGTCGCCCTCGCGGGGTTCGCCGCGGGCCTCGGCCACCGCGACGCGCACCGACAGCTCGGTGATGTCGGGCAGGAACTCGTGCAGCGGCGGGTCGAGCAGCCGGATCGTGACGGGCAGGCCGTCCATCGCCTCGAGGATCCCGACGAAGTCGGCGCGCTGCAGGGGCAACAACTCGGCGAGCTCGGCCTCGCGCTCCTCGTCGGTGTCGGCCAGGATCAGCCGCTCGACGAGTTGGCGCCGCTCGCCCAGGAACATGTGCTCGGTGCGGCACAGGCCGATGCCCTGCGCGCCGAAGCGGCGGGCCCGGGCGGCGTCCTCGGCGGTGTCGACGTTGCTGCGCACGGACATGCGCCGGGCCCCGTCGGCGTGGCGCATCATCCGGTCGACGGCGGCTACCAGCTCGTCCGCGTCGGGGGCGATCGTCCCCTCGAAGTAGCTCACCACCGGCGAGTCGACGACCGGCGCCTCGCCCAGGAACACGTCGCCGCTGGTGCCGTCGATCGAGATCACGTCGCCCTCGTGCACGACCACGCCGTGCGGGGCGCGCAGGATGCGCTTCTTGGTGTCGACGTCCAGGGTCTCGGCGCCGCACACACACGTCTTGCCCATGCCGCGCGCCACCACCGCGGCGTGCGAGGTCTTGCCGCCGCGCGAGGTCAGGATGCCGGCGGCGGCGATCATGCCGTTCAGGTCGTCCGGGTTGGTCTCGCGCCGGACCAGGATCACGTTCTCGCCCGACCGCGACCACTTCACCGCGGTGTACGAGTCGAACACGACCTTGCCGACGGCGGCGCCCGGCGAGGCGGCGATACCGGTCGCGATCTTGTTGCGCGACACGGCCGTCTCGTCGAAGCGCGGGAACATCAGGTTGGCCAGCTGCGCGCCGGTGACGCGCTGCACGGCCTCGTTCATGTCGATCAGGCCCTGGTCGACCAGCTGGGTGGCGATCCGGAAGGCCGCGGCGGCGGTGCGCTTGCCGACCCGGGTCTGCAGCATCCACAACTTGCCGCGCTCGACGGTGAACTCGATGTCGCAGAGGTCCTTGTAGTGCTCTTCGAGCGTCTGCATGATCTGCAGCAGCTCGTCGTAGGACTTCTTGTCGATCTTCTCCAGATCGGCGAGCGGCACGGTGTTGCGGATGCCGGCGACGACGTCCTCGCCCTGCGCGTTCTGCAGGTAGTCGCCGTAGATGCCCTGCGCGCCGGTGGCCGGATCGCGGGTGAACGCCACGCCGGTGCCGGACTCCATGTCCAGGTTGCCGAACACCATCGAGCAGATGTTCACCGCCGTGCCGAGCTCGGACGGGATGCGCTCCTGCCGGCGGTACACCACGGCGCGCGGGGTGTTCCACGATTCGAAGACGGCGCGCACGGCCAGGTCGAGCTGCTCGCGAGGCTGTTGCGGGAACTCGCGGCCGGCGTGCTTGACCACGACGTCCTTGAACGTCTCGACGAGCCGGCGCAGATCCTCGGCGTCCAGGTCGAGATCGTTGGTGGTGTCCTTGGCGTGCTTGGCCGCGTCGAGCGCTTCTTCGAAGTGCTCACCGTCGATGCCCAGCACCGTCTTGCCGAACAT
>DASXYE010000251.1:0-7057 GCA_036502695.1 Jatrophihabitantaceae bacterium | reverse complement strand
ACCGGCGCGGTCAGCGCCGACGACGAGAAGCACAACTCCAAGCTGCACGACTCGGACACGATCGGGCGGTCCGGACTCGAGCAGCAGTACGACTCCATACTGCGCGGTACGGACGGCGCCCAGGTGCTGCAGCTCGACGCGCGGGGCTACGCCGTCGGCTCGTCCGGCGACATCCCGACCCGACCCGGCGACACGCTCGTCACCAGCATCGACCGCAACGTCCAGGCCCTGGCCGAGCAGGCGATGCGCACTCAGCTCACCGCATCGCACGCCCAGAACAAGCCGGCCACCAGCGCGGCCCTGGTCGTCATGGACCCCAACACCGGGCGGATCCTGGCCGCCGCGAGCTACCCCACCTACGACCCGCAGGTATTCGTCGGCGGCATCTCGGTGGCCGACTACCGCAAGCTGACCGCTCCGTCCGCCAACGACCCGCTGATCAGCCGGGCGATCGCGGGGCAGTACGCGCCGGGCTCGACGTTCAAGCTGATCAGCTCGTCGTCGATCATCATGCACAACGAGGCGTCGCTGACCGGCACGTACGGCTGCCCGCCGTCGCTGGTCATCGACGGGCGGCGGAAGACGAACTTCGAGTCCGAGTCGCCGGGCTACCCGCTGACCCTCGGGCAGGCGCTGAAGGTCTCCTGCGACACCTGGTTCTATCAGTTCGCGGCGAACGAGTTCTACGCCGACCAGGCGCGGGACGACGCCGGCAAGAAGCCGCTGGAGTACCTGCAGCACATGGCCAGCTCGTTCGGCGTCGGCTCGGCGCCCGGCGTGGACCTGCCGGCCGACGAGCAGGCCAGCGGCAGCTACGCCGACCGCGAGACCCGGCTCGCGCGGTGGAAGGCCAACCGCACGCAGTACTGCGCCGATGCCAAGCGCGGCTTCCCGAACGAGCCCAACCCGGCGCAGCGCGCGTACCTGACCAAGCTGGCCGCCGAGAACTGCACAGACGGGTGGCGCTACCGGGCCGGCGACAACGCCGACATGGCGATCGGTCAGGGCGAGACGACGGTGTCGCCGTTGCAGCTGGCCACCGCGTACTCCGCGATGATCAACGGTGGGACGCTGTACCGGCCCACGCTGGGCTGGGCGGTCGTCGACGGGCACGGCAAGGTGGTCCGCAAGATCAACCCGACGGTGAAGGACAAGCTGCCCGTCAGCCGCGACGTGCTGAAGTACTTCGCCGACCAGCTGCGGTTCACCAACGACCACTCGGTGTCCGGCGCGCTGGCCTTCGACGGGGCGCCGTACAAGACGCAGATCGGCGGCAAGACCGGTACCGCCGAGGTGTACGGCAAGCAGGACACGTCGTGGCTGGCCTCGTGGGGGCCGATTCAGCCGAACGGTAAGGCGAAGTTCGTCGTGGTCGGCATGGTCGAGCAGGGCGGGACGGGTGCCTCGTCGGCCGCTCCGATGGTGCGCCGGGTCTATGACGGGCTGCTCGGCGTGGGCCGTCCACCCGTACTCGCCGGATCGCAGCCCGAGTCGAGCCTGCCGAAGATCGCGCCGCAGACGAAGGTGACGACGGCCCGGCCGCACGCCCCGGCGCGCGGTTCGGCCACGCCGTCACGGGGGCCGTCGACGCCGTCACATGCGCCGTCCACGCCGAACGCGCCACCGTCCACGCCGACCGGACCACCGGACATCGTCCCGACATCGCGGGCCGGCCGATGACCCTGCTGATTCGCGACCCCGCCGCACCGCTGACCCTCGGGCCGTCCCGGGTGCTGCGGCGCCAGCGCATCCGTCGAGGTGTTGACGGCTGGCTGCTCGCCACCGCATTGGTGCTCGCGCTGATCGGGGCGGTGCTCGTGTGGTCGGCCACCAAGTCCCGGCTGGCCGACGAGGGCGGTAACCCGCAGGGCTACCTGTACCGGCATCTCGGCAACATCGGCATCGGCATCGCCCTGGCCGTCATCGCCGCCCGGGTGGACGTGCGTCGGTTGCCGTTGCTCGGACCGCTGCTCTACCTGGGCAGCCTGCTCGGCCTGCTCGCGGTGTTCGCGATCGGCAGCACGATCAACGGCGCGCACGCGTGGATCCTGCTGCCCGGCGGCATGGCGCTGCAGCCGTCGGAGTTCATGAAACTCGGCCTGATCGTGGGCCTGGCGGTGACGTTCACCCAGCGCTCGGATCGGTTCGGGTCGCCGCCGACGCGGTCGGACATCCTGCTGGCCGTCGGGCTGATCAGCGTGCCGCTCGTGCTGATCATGCTGCAGCCCGACCTCGGTTCGGCCATGGTGCTGGCGGCAACGGCGTTCGGGCTGCTGATCGCGGCCGATGTGCCGGCGCGGTGGACGCTCGGGCTGATCGCGATCGGTGCGCTCGGCGTGTTCCTGGCGATCAAGTCGGGGGTGCTGGCCGACTACCAGCTGGCCCGGTTCCGGGTGTTCGCCCATCCCGGCACGGACACTCGCGGGGCCGCGTACAACGTCACGCAGGCCCACATTGCCATTGCCAACGGGGGATTGTTCGGGCGAGGGCTGTTCCAGGGACCGCAGACGCGCGGCGCGTTCGTCCCCGAGCAGCAGACCGACTTCGTATACAGCGTGGCTGGAGAAGAGTTCGGGCTGGTCGGCGCCGGCCTGATCATCTTGCTGTTCGCCGTGTTGTGCTGGCGCGGCCTGCGCATCGCGGCGCGGGCCGACCGCACCGGGCGATTGATCGCGGTCGGTGTCGTGTGCTGGTTCGCCTTCCAGGCGTTCCAGAACATCGGCATGAACCTCGGACTGACCCCGGTCACCGGCCTGCCGCTGCCGTTCGTCTCCTACGGCGGCTCGTCGATGTTCGCGCAGTCGCTGGCGGTCGGGTTGCTGATCGCGGTGGACCGGTATTCGGCGGCGCAGCGCTCGGTTGTATGACGGCGCTGTCGTGTGATGTCCCCGTTTGTGATCTCCGGGTCAGATCAAGATCAACTCGCCGATCACACGAAGTTGACTAACAATCACCCCATGCAGTCACTCCTGCCGTCCCCAGTCGGATCGACCGCTTCCCCACTCGAGTGCCCCGGATGCTGGCGGGCCCTGGCCGTGTACGTCCCGGCCTCGCGGTACCTGTGCCGGATCACCGCCGAAGGCCGCCTCGGCGTGCCGTTCAGCGACGATCCGCGCGCTGACGTCGCCATCCAGTGCAGCGCCTGCCGCGTCACGTATCGCACCAGCGGTCGGGCCGTGGCACGGATGCTGCGCAAGGGCGTAGTCCACCGCTGAGCCGTCCGTACTGACCCGCGTGCGGGGCGGGTCAGCCGGACAGCCCGTACGATGGGCTCCCGTGAGCGTCGAGTCCCTGTTCGAGCGGTTAGAGCCGCTGCTGCCCCTGGTCGGCAAGCCGATCCAGTACGTCGGCGGCGAGCTGAACGCCCGGACCAAGGCGTGGGACGACGTCGCCGTGCACTGGGCGCTCATGTATCCGGACGCGTACGAGGTCGGCCTGCCCAACCAGGGCGTGCAGATCCTCTACGAGGTGCTCAACGAGCGCGACGACGCCCTGGCCGAGCGCACCTACAGCGTGTGGCCCGACCTCGAGGCGTTGATGCGCGAGCACGGCATCGGGCAGTTCACCGTCGATGCGCACCGGCCGGTGGCGGCGTTCGACCTGCTGGGCGTGTCGTTCTCCACCGAGCTGGGCTACACGAACCTGCTCACCGCGCTGGACCTGGCCGGCATTCCCCTGCACGCGAAGGACCGCACGGACGGGCACCCGATCGTGATCGCCGGCGGGCACGCCGCGTTCAATCCCGAGCCGATCGCCGACTTCGTCGACGCGGCCGTGCTCGGCGACGGTGAGCAGATCGTCGGCGCCGTCACCGACATCGTCCGCGACGCCAAACGCGACGGTCTCAGCCGCGACGAGACGTTGACCCGCCTGGCCCGCACCGGCGGCGTCTACGTGCCGCGCTTCTACGACGTCACGTACCTGCCGGACGGCCGCATCGAGGGCATCACGCCGAACCGCGACGGCGTCCCGCCCGTGGTCAGCAAGCACACGGTCATGGACCTCGACGAGTGGCCCTACCCGAAGACTCCCCTTGTGCCACTGGCCGAATCGGTGCACGAGCGGATGAGCGTCGAGATCTTCCGCGGCTGCACGCGGGGTTGCCGGTTCTGCCAGGCCGGCATGATCACCCGCCCGGTGCGTGAGCGTTCCATCGAAGGCGTCGGCCGCATGGTCGAGAACGGCCTGGCGGCAACGGGATTCGAGGAGGTCGGCCTGCTGTCGCTGTCCAGCGCCGACCATTCCGAGATCGGCCCGATGGCCAAGCAGCTGGCCGACCGGTACGAGGACGACAAGGTCAGCCTGAGCCTGCCGTCCACCCGCGTCGACGCGTTCAACATCGACCTGGCCAACGAATTCTCCCGCAACGGCCGGCGTTCCGGGCTGACGTTCGCGCCGGAGGGTGGGTCCGAGCGGCTGCGCCGGGTGATCAACAAGATGGTCAGCAAGGACGACCTGATCCGCACCGTCACGACGGCCTACGAGAACGGCTGGCGGCAGGTGAAGCTCTACTTCATGTGCGGCCTGCCCACCGAGACCGACGAGGACGTCCTCGAGATCGCCGAGATGGCACACGACGTGATCCGCGCCGGGCGGGAGGCCACCGGCAGCAAGGACATCCGCTGCACCGTGTCCATCGGCGGGTTCGTGCCCAAGCCGCACACCCCGTTCCAGTGGGCCGCGCAGGCCGATCCGTCCACAGTGGACGCTCGGCTGCGCAAGCTGCGGGCCGCCATCAACGCCAACCGGTCGCTGGGCCGCAACGTCGGCATGCGCTACCACGACGGTGAACCGTCGCTGGTCGAGGGCCTGCTGTCCCGCGGTGATCGCCGAGTCGGCGCCGTGATCGAACGAGTCTGGCGCGACGGTGGCCGATTCGACGGCTGGAGCGAGCACTTCTCCTTCGAGCGGTGGACGAAGTCGTGCACCGAGGTCGGCGTCGACATCGACTGGTACACGACGCGCGAGCGCGACGCCGACGAGGTGCTGCCCTGGGACCACCTCGACTCCGGCCTGGACAAGCAGTGGCTGTGGGACGACTGGCAGGACGCGCTCGCCGAGTTCGAGCAGGACGACTGCCGCTGGACGCCCTGCTTCGACTGCGGTGTCTGCACGACCATGGGCACCGACATCCAGATCGGCCCGACCGGACGGACGTTGCTGCCGTTACTCAAGTGACACGGCGCCGGCCGTCCGGATCTAATACTAGGCATGACGGTGCTGGCCGGTAAGGGCGCTCTGGTCACCGGTGGTTCGCGGGGGATCGGCCGCGCGATCGTCGAACGGCTGGCCCGCGACGGTGCGGCCGTCACGTTCAGCTACGTCCGCGACGCTGCTGCCGCCGATCGGGTGGTGGCGGACGTCGAGCAGGCCGGTGGGCAGGCTTGGGCGCAACGCTGCGATCTGGCCGACGGCGCGCAGCTGGCCAACCTCTTCGACGCCGCCGAGAAAAACACAGGCGGGCTGGACATCGTCGTCAACAACGCCGCGGTGGTGGCCGTCGGGCTGATCGCGGACACGACCGACGAGCAGTACGACGCGGTGATGAATGCCAACGCCAAGGGCACGTTCATCGCGATCCGCGAAGCGGCCCGACGATTGCGCGACAACGGTCGGCTGATCAACATCTCGACGATCAACACGGCCAGCCCGGAGGCGGGCATCAGCCTCTACGCGGGCAGCAAGGGCGCCGTCGAGCAGTTCAGCGTCGTCGCCGCGCACGAGCTCGGATCACGGGGCATCACAGTCAACGTCGTGTCGCCCGGCGCCACCGACACCGAGCTGCTGCACGGCGCCAACGATCCGGCCGATGTGGCGCAGCTGCCGGCGCTCACGCCGCTGGGCCGGCTGGGTCAGCCGGCCGACGTCGCCGATGTCGTCGCCTTCCTGGCCGGGCCGGACGGGCGCTGGATGACCGGGCAGAACCTGCGCGCCAGTGGGGGTCTGCAGTGAGCGTCCGGCTGGCTACCGACTCGGATGTCGAAGCTATGGCGGCGCTGCGCCGCGCGTGGGTCGAGGAGGACGCCGGCCCGGTCGACGAGCCGGCCTACGAGCAAGCGTTCGCCGACTGGTACGCCGCCGAAGGCGACCATCGCGTCGCCTGGATCGCCTTCGTGGACGGCACCCCGGCCGGCATGCTGAACCTGCTCGAGTACCGCCGCATGCCCCGACCCGGGCGGCTGGACTCGCGGTGGGGCTACGTCAGCAACGTCTTCGTGCTGGGCCGGTACCGCAACCGCGGCCTGGGCCGGGAGTTGCTCGACGCCATGCTGGCCTTCGCCCGCGAACGCAGCTACGCCCGGCTGGTCCTGAGCCCGAGTGAGCGGGCCCGGCCACTGTACGAGCGGGTGGGATTCGGCCCGGCGGACGAACTTCTGCTGCAAAGGCTCTGACTCGTCCCGCCGTGCGCGAATCGGCTCGTGGACGAGTTGTCCGCGCTTGGCAGGGCCAGGACGTCGCGAAGCGCGGACAACTTCCGGTGAGGCAGGCCGTAAGCCACCACTCAACGGATGGGACGGCAGGACCGGCCGGGGAAGCGCACAGCGCCCAGGAAGTCGACCAGAATCCAACATTCTCTTGATATAGGACGTCAGGTTGACTAAACCTGTGCGGGACTGGTCGATATCCCCGGCGGATCGAACGCATCCGATCAAGATCGATCAGCAGAAGGGCAGACGTCATGGTCATCAGGAGACGGATCAGTGTGGCCGTCGCGGCCGTGCTGGTCGCGGGCGGAGTCACCGCGGTCGGTGCGACGCTCGTCGCGACCGCGCCGCCGGCGCAGGCGCTCGGCAACGGGCTGGCGAAGACGCCGCCCATGGGCTTCAACGACTGGAACTCGTTCGGCTGCAACGTCGACGAGCAGCTGATCAAGCAGACGGCCGACTTCTTCGTCAGCTCCGGGCTGCAGGCCGCCGGGTACCAGTACGTCAACATCGACGACTGCTGGCTCACCCACAACCGCGACTCCTCCGGTCAGCTGGTGCCCGACCCGGCGAAGTTCCCCGACGGGATCTCCGGCACCGCCGCCTACGTCCACTCCCTCGGTCTGAAGCTG
>DASXYE010000250.1:0-23982 GCA_036502695.1 Jatrophihabitantaceae bacterium | reverse complement strand
CAACCCCGTCTATGCCTTTGCGCTCATGGTGTTCTTCGAGTGGGGCGTGATGATGCACGACCTCGAGTTCGAGCGCATCGTCGCGGGCGAGCGGACCTGGGCAGAGACGTTGGGGATCCGCCGGCAGATGTGGCACAAGGGCGTCAAGCAGGTGGTCAAGGACTACGCGCTGTTCCCGGCGTTGACCGGCCCGCTGTTCGTACCGACGCTGGTCGGCAACGCGATCGCCAACCTGGTCCGCAACGTGTGGGCCTACAACATCATCTTCTGCGGGCACTTCCCGAGCGGCACGGTGACGTTCACGCGCGAAGAGATCGAAGACGAGTCGCGCGGGCACTGGTACCTGCGGCAAATGCTCGGCTCGGCGAACATCACCGGCGGCAAGCTGTTCCACCTCCTGTCCGGCAACCTGTCACACCAGATCGAGCACCACCTGTTCCCGGACCTGCCCGCGCGCCGCTACCCGCAGATCGCCCCGGAGATCCGCGCCATCTGCGCGAAGTACGGGCTGCCGTACAACACCGGACGGCTGTCCAAGCAGGTCGGCTCCGTCGTGGCCAAGATCTTCCGGCTCGCACTGCCGAACCGTCCGGCCCCGGCCCCGCAGCCGGCGCCGGGTAGCGTCGCCGTGGACGAGCTTCCCGTGGCGGCCTGAGGAGATGTCGATGGACGGGTTGGAGACGGCGAAGGACACGGTGCAGGTGCTGACCGAGTCGGCCGCGTCGCACATCGGACGGATCGCGCTGATCGTCACCGGCGCAGTGCGCGACGTCGCCCGCGAGCTCGGCGACTGGGCCACCGACGCGTTCGAGATGCGCGACGCCGCCAAGCGCGCCCAGTCCGACCAGTCGTAGCGTCGCCGGTCTCGGTGAGTAGCTCGCCCGCACCACCTCGACTTTGCCCCGCGATAGCACGCTGGTGGCCATCGCCAGCGTGCTCTCGCGGGGCAAAGTCGGGGGCGATCGGGTGCGGTCGGGCGCTCGGCGGCTAGCTGAGCATGAGCTGGTGGCGCTGGGCCTTGTCGAGGCGGGGGCAGTTGGTGCACGGGCCGGCGGCGGCGAGCGAGTAGGACAGGCAGCAGTCGTTGCGCTCGCGGGTCAGCAGCCGCGAGCCGTCGGGCAGCGTGACCGTGCGGAAGTTGGCCCCGCCGGCGTAGGGCGCTATCGGGCGGCCACCGGGGCGGTCGCCCAGCACCCGGGCCGCCTCGGCCGCGCCGGTGTGCTCGTCGTGCAGCCGTTCGCCGAGCCGCCAGAGCGCCCCGGCCAGCGCGTCGGCGCCCGCCCGCCACAGGGCGCTGGGCGCGCGGCGGGCGGTCAGCCGGCCGGCCTCGAACACGGGGGTGAGCAGTCCGGCGTGGACGCGGCGCAGCTCGGCCCGGGCCGCGTCGTAGCCGACCTCGGCGGCGTCGGTCCACGAGCGCGGATCGACGATCAGCGTCACCGGCTCATACAGCCGGGCTGCGAAATCCTCGGGGCGGACGTCAGGCACGAGGCCGGCGGCCAGATACGGCCCGGCGACGGCTACCGCGGCGTAGTACGCGTAGTGCAGCATCGCCCGGGTCGCCACGACGTACGGGCGGGCCTGCTCGTCCCAGCTCTCGCGGATCGCGCGCCCCTCGTCGGCCAGCAGGACGGCGAACGCCGCCTCGTCCCGGCCGATCCGGGCCGCCGAGGGCATTCCGGCATCGGCCGGCCGCCCGGCCTGGACCCGTACCTCGGGGTACGCCGCGACGACGGGGCCGTAGCCGCGTTGCCAGCTCACGACCGACCCAGGCCGCGGCCGAGGTTGTAGAACGCCGGCGCGGGATGCATCAGGAACTCGTGGTGCGAGATGTTCCAGGCGTAGGCGCCAGCCAGGGCGAACACCACGACGTCGCCGGCCTTGAGCGATTGCACCGGCACGTCACGGGCGAAGACGTCCTTCGGCGTGCAGAGCTGGCCGACCAGGGTGACCGGACCGTCGGTGACGCCCGGCCGCGGCCACGGATGGTGCCATCGCTCGACCGGGACGATGCCGAACGGCTGGTCGTGGCTCTTGGCCACCGGCGTGCGCAGGTGGTGCGTGCCGCCGTGCAGGATCGCGAACGCCTGCCCGTGACTGAGCTTCACGTCCAGCACCCGGGCCGCGTAGTAGCCGCAGTACGCGGTGATCGACCGACCCGGCTCGATGCGCAGCCGCAGGTCGGGATTCGCCTCGGCCAGCTCGCCCAGCGCCGCGCCGTAGTCCGGCCAGTCGAACGCGACCGATGGCGTCGTGTAGTCGACGTCCATGCCGCCGCCCAGGTTCACCTCGCGCAGCGGCAGGTTCTGCCGCTCGGCCCACGCCTTGGCCAAGTCGACGACCTCGCCGGCCAGCCGGGCCAGCTGATCGGCGTCCAGGCCGCTCGCGAGGTGGGCGTGCACGCCGTGGAACCGCAGCCGCGGCGCTATACGCAGCAAGGCTGTGCATTCGGCCATCGCCGCCGGATCCATCCCGAACGGGCCGCCCATCGTCAGGGCAGCATCGTCCAGGCGCAACGGCAGGTTCACGCGCAGCAGTACGTTGGCCTCCGCTTGCTGCCGTTCGGTGGCGTCGGCGAGCAGACGCACCTCGTGCACGCTCTCGACGTGAATGCGTTCGACGCCGAGCTTCACCGCCAGCTCGAGGTCGTCCGCGCTCTTGCCCGGTCCGCCGAACGCCAACCGGGCCTCGGGCAGGACGTCGCGGACGTGCTGCAGCTCGCCCCCGGACGCGACCTCGATGCCGTCGACCAGTCCGTCCAACGTCTCGAGAATCGCCCGCTGCGGATTTGCTTTCGCCGCATAGAACAGCTCGACGCTGTCGGGCAGCGCGGCCCGCACCGCGTTGGCGTGAATCTGCAGACCGGGCAGGTCGGTGATGTAGGCGGGCAGCGCAGTGGCCGACGCGGCGGCGAGGGCACGCACCCCGGCGCGGATCATCGGGCCGCCACCTCCCGGGACTCGCGTCGCGACGACGCGAACGGGCTCGGCAGGGCGAGGTACCCGGCGTGGCGATCGGCCCGGCGTTCCCATCGGATGAGCAGATTCGCCTTGGCCGGCAAGGGAACCCCGGACAGCAAGGCCCGTAGCTGCGGCGAGGAGCCGTACTCGTGGGCGTACGCGTCGAGCCGGGCGGCCACCTCGTCCCACAGGTCGCATTCGAGGGATGGCCAACGGTCGGCGACGGCGGCCAGCACCTCGGCGACATGGTTGACGATCAGGCAGTACACGACGCGGTTCCAGCCGCGCTGCGCGTCGTAGGTGACCTGGCGCTGCACGTCGTCGGGCAGGTCGCGCAGGGCGTCCGCGTGCCGCGCCGGCAACAGCTTCGTGCCTTCCATGTCGCGCAGGAACACCTGCCGCGGCCGCCCGTCGTCCGCGACGCCGACGACCACGTTCTGCAGGTGTGGTTCGAACACGACGCCGTGGTGGAAGTACGCGTGCAGCACCGGGGGCACGACCAGGGCCAGGTAGGCGCGCCACCAGTCGAGGGGATCGCTGTCGCCGCGCTCGATGAGCGCCGCCGCCTGGGCCGGGCTGGTCGGATGCTCGTCGGCGATCGCCCCGGCGAGCAGCGGCGTGACGCCGGGCGCGACGGGCAGGGCGTCGCGGACGATGACGCCGAATCCCTCGACGAGATCGCGGTGTCCGAGGTCGAGGGTGCGATACGCCGGCTCGGCGAGCACGGTCGTGCCGGGGAAGTGCCGGCCGAGGTCGGCGGCGACGGGGGCCAGCAGCCGGGTCAACGCCACGGCCCCGCGCAGCTCGTAGTCGGCGTTCTTGCGGACGCAGTTCGTGATGCGCTGGTTGAGGCTGAACTTCAAGAACACGTTCAGCTCGGGATGCCACAGCGTGCGCACCGACGCCGTGGGCACGGTCGGCTCGCCGCCACCCTCGCCGAGATCGCTGATTCGGCCGTCCCGCAGGGCCTCCTGCAGATCCGGATGCGCGCGCAGCAGCTCGAACTGCCACGGGTGCACCGGCAGCACCGCGTGGTCGCGGTCGAGCGCGGCCAGGGGCGAGGCACCGATCGCCTCTTCGCGAATCAGCTCGCGGGGCACGCCGAGGTGCCGCAGCCGAACCCGGGCGCCGGCCTCGGGCGCGAACGGCAACCACTGCGTGGCTGAACCGGATCGTCCTTTCGGCGTCGGATGAAACCGGTGCCCGAACACGAGGGATTGCTCGCTGGCGAGATAGTCGAGAGCGTCGATTGCCACGCCGGGCTCGCGCGCCGCCAGGCCGGCGGCCATTGCGGTATGGCTCTCGACCACCTGGTCGACGAACTCACGGTTCGGCTCGCCGGTGCGCAGCCCGAGCTCCTCGGCGACCAGGCCGGCCACCCGGCGCCAACCGGCGTCGGTCCAGCAGCCGCGCTGTAGTTCCTGGGCGGCGCCCTCGAAGCGATGCGCGCCGGTCATCGACCGGCGACGGACCCGGGCGCGCAGCAGCACATCGCGGCGCGGCAATCGGATGATCAGGTGGTGGCCGTCGAGGGTCAGCTGCCCTTCCGGCCCGGACACCTCGCGGACCAGGCAGTTGAGCAGCGTGTGGGTGGTGACATCGTCTGCGGTGGCGCACGTCGATGGGCACGCCGCGAGAGCGATCACGTCTATGTCCTCCGGGGAAGCAGGTAGTTGGGGCTCGTCGTGCCGTAGTACTTGTTGATGTCGGTCGCGCCGGTACGGGCCTTGGACCGCAGCGTCCCGGCGATGACCATCGATTTCGCCGGTAGCCGTCGGGCGTCCAGCACGCGGTCGCGCAGGACCGTCGCGTCGTGTGCGGCGGCGGCCTCGACGAGACATCGTCGGACGAGACCGAGCAGCTGATCGACCGGGGCAACACCCCGCTCGGCCAGTCCGAACGCCGGCGCGCCGGCGCACAGGTGCACGGTGATCGCCGTGAACAGGTCGCTCAGCTCGTACGGATCGCGCACGAGCATTCGCTGGTCGTCGACCGGTGGGACACGTCCGAGCCGAGTCGGATCGATCCGCGCGCCGTCATTGTCCTTGTACAGCAGGCGAATCGGTCGGCCATGAGTCAGCACCAGCGAGGTGTTCTGCTGGTGTGACTCGAGCGCGATGCCGTAGCGCAGCCATAGCGTGACGTGCAGCTCGAACAGCAGTCGCAGGTAGGCCTCGAACAGCGCGAGGACGTCGCCGGCGAAGAACTCGTCGGCCAGCTCGGCGATGACGAGCCGGCCACTCGGCGTCTCGGCCAGTAACGCCGCGGCCGTGACCACCCGGGAGTCATCCAGCCCGGCTGGAGACCGGCGGACGAGGTAGCCGAGGTATTCGTGGCCGGCGTGCCCGTACGTGCTCTCGTCGGCGAGCAGAACCCGCGCGCGCAGCGCCGGTTCCTCGCGCAGCACGTCGGCCAATAGCTGCTGTACGACGGCGCCGTCGGTGAGCGTGCCCGGCTTGATGCTGCGCCGGTTGCGGGCGCCGAGCGTGCTGGTCGGCAGCGGCACCTTGATGTGTACGTCGGGATGATCGAGCGGTGCGACCGTGCGCATCGACAGGGTCGGGGCGACGCGCAGCAACGGCACCGCGGACGGCAGGCCGCCGGGCAACTCGACGGCGTGCCAGGTCAGCGGATGCACCGGGAACGGCAGGAACCCGTCGGGCAACCCGAGCTGGGTGCTCGTCGGCCACCACGGCGGCAGCTGCCCGTGCCGGACAGCCAGGTCGGCCGGGACGCCCGCCCAGCGCAGCGCGAACTCGGGAGCGAACTCCGGGGCGTGCCGCCGCAGGGCGCCGCCGGCGATGCCGTGCCGGCACCGGGCGGTGGGGTAGACCGGGTGGTCGACGTGGGCGGCCAGGGCGTCGTAGTACACGCTGCCCGCCACCCCGGTCGGCGCCGTACCGTGCCGGTCCACCAGCCGGTCGAACGTCGCGGTGCGATGCCGTTCGCCGAGGTCCAGCGCCTCCCGCGCCTCGCGGCACTCGTCGACGAACGCGGCGTAGCCGGTGCGCTCGTCCGGGTCGACGTCGGCGTCGTCGGGCGGCGTGAACAGCGCGAGCACGTCGTCCAGCCCCTCGACCAGGCGCAGCTCACCGCTGACGCGCACCGCCACGGCCGGCCGGCGCAGCACCCAGTCCGCGAGGAACCGTCCGGGCCGTACGGGTAGGTATCGTGCGCCGACGTCCAACCACTGCTCGTCGTCGACCTCGGGCAGCGAGACGAGAACGCCGGCGCCGAGATATCCCTCGCGCAGCAGGGCATCCAGCACCCGCTGCACCAGGTAGGCCTCGGTGGCCGGGACGCGGACGCGGACCCGATCCTGGGCGAGCGTCACGGCCCGACGTCCCATCGGTGGTTGGCGAGGAACCCGTCGGCCGCGGCGTCGACCAACGGCCGGTCGGCCCCGACGCAGCGCAGCACCCCCAGGTAGTCGCGGTTGGTGTGGGTGAGCGCGATGGTGTCGCCGACGGCTCGCAGCGGCCAGTACCGCAGCCCGGGCCGGTCGCTCGCCGGCGGCGCCGCGCGCAGCACCCCGCCCGTCCGCGCGTACACGTAGTCGACCCGGGCGTGGCGGGATGTCCTCGGTGGCGTCGGCACGTTCTCGCCGAGGTGGGCCTGCAGCACCCACTCGAACAACGGCGCCCGGAACAGCTCGGCCAGAAGTAGGTCGCCCTGGTCGCCGATGATCCGGTAGTTCACCTCGACCAGGCGGGGAAGCGTGCCGTGCAGGATGAACTCGGTGTGGCAGGCCCCCAGTCCCACGCCCAGTGCGCGGAGCTGGGCCAGCACGGCGTCCTGCACACCGGCCGGCAGCGACGCCCGCCACTGCATGCGCTCTTCGATGAAGTACGGCGGCGGCGACAACTCGGTCCGGAACCCGCCGAGCACGTGCAGCTGCCCGGCGGCGTCGCCGATCGTCTCGAGCGTGTGCAGCGGTCCGTCCAGGAACTCCTCGACCACCAGGGCCTGATCGGGTCGCCGGGTGCGGATGTCGCGCACCTGCTCGATCAGCTCGTCGGCGTCGGCCGCCAGCACGACGTCCTCGCTGGCCACTCCCTCGCGGGGCTTGACCACGCACGGGAACGGCACGTCACGCAGCTCGGCCGGATCGTCCTTCGGGCCGAGCTCGGCGCTGTACACGGGATCGAGGTCGGCGAGGTGTCGACGCATCAGTGCCTTGTTCTTGGCGCGCAGGGTGGCCGTCCAGTCCTTGCCCGGCAACCCCAGGTAGGACGCGGCCAGCGCCGTCTGCGTCTGCAGGTGATCGCTGTTGCTGAACACGGCGTCCGGCGCCGTCCCCGCCGAGAGCGCGGCGATCACCGCGAGCGGGTCGCGTACGTCGCAGTCGAGGACCGCGCTCGGCGCGCAGCCCAGCTCGGCATACGCCTGCGTATGGCGGTCCGGCTGGTCGGTCAGCAGCGTGACGTCCAGGCCGAGACGGGCCGCGGCCGGCAGGAACCCGTGCGTCACCGAATCGGTGGGATTCAACGCCAGGAAGGCGACGTGCATGTAGCTAACCTCGATTTAGCTTAGGCATACCTAACTTGGGCCATCATGGCAGAGCACGGCCCGATGCGCGCGCCGGGGTTCAGCGTCGGTAAAGCGGTTGATCGGCGCCGATAATCTGTTCAGGCCGTGAAGCCCATCGTCGACGTGATCGCCCCGCGGCGGCTGGGCTCCGGGTTCCGGTTCCTGCTCGCGTCCTCGTGGCTGAGCAACACCGGCGACGGCATGGCGCTCGCCGCCGGACCGTTGCTCGTCGCCTCGCTGACGCACAACGCGCTGCTGATCGCATCGGGCGCGTTCCTGCAATGGTTGGCCCCGCTGGTGTTCGGCCTGCCGGCCGGCGCGCTCTCCGACCGCGTCAACCGAAAGCTGATCATCGTGACGGCCGATCTGCTGCGAGTCGGCCTGCTCGTGGTGCTGACCGTCGTCATCGTCTTGAAGGCGGCGTCGGTCGAGTTCGTGCTCCTCGCGCTGTTCGCGCTCGGCACGGCGGAGGTCTTCGGCGACAACACCACTGCCACGCTGTTGCCGATGATGGTCGACCGCGACGATCTCGCCATCGCGAACTCCCGGATCCAGGTCGGGGTCATCACGGTCAATCAACTGGCCGGCCCGCCGATCGGGGCGACCCTGTTCGCGGCCGGACGGGAGTGGCCCTTCCTCGGCCAGGCGGTGCTCGTCGGCTGCGGCGTGCTCATGGTGTGGCGGATCGCCCTGCCCACTCACGTGCGGCCGGAGCGGGGCGAGACGACGGTGCGGCAGGACATCGCCGCGGGCTTTCGCTGGGTCCGTCAGCACGCGGCCGTTCGGACGCTGGTGTTGACGATCTTCACGTTCAACATCACGTTCGGCGCAGCGTGGTCGGTGCTGGTCCTGTACGCCTCGCGGCGACTCGGCCTGGGCTCGATCGGCTTCGGGCTCATCACCACCGTGTCCGCGGCCGGCGGCCTGCTCGCGACGTTGTCCTACGGCTGGATCATCAGCCGGGTCAGTCTCGGCGACATCATGCGCGTCGGCCTGATCATCGAGACGCTGACCCACCTCGGTCTCGCCCTGACGACCACGCCCTGGATCGCGATGCCGATCTTCTTCGTGTTCGGTGCCCACGCATTCGTGTGGGGCACGACGTCGGTGACGGTCCGGCAACGGGCGGTCCCGCACGAGTTGCAGGGGCGCGTCACCAGCGTCAACACGATGGGCGTGTACGCGGGGCTGGTCATCGGGTCGGTCATCGGCGGCTCACTCGCCGAACGGATCGGAATCACCGCACCGTTCTGGTTCGCGTTCGCGGGTTCGGCGCTGTTCGTCGTCCTGATCTGGCGGCAGCTCTCCCACATCGCGCACGGCTAGGGCCGCCTACCGCAGCTTGAGGATGGCGCACTCCCACTGCCCGTCCGCGTACGCCCAGCCGACCTGGAACGACTTCATCGCCGGGTCGAGCAGCCACTGCGGAGACACCAGTGCGACGGCCTTGGGCCCGTTCTGCGTCGCCACCGGCTCCCAGGCGTAGCTCGGCGCACAGGTCGGCCCGTCGCCCAAGCTGGCCGCGCACTGCTGCGCTTGCGGCGTGGCGGTGCCGGTGACGGCCGCCCGGCCGTGTGCGGTGCGGAACGCGTTGACGGCGGCGACCAGCTGGCCGGCGTCGCCGGGCACCGCACACGACTTGGCGGCGCCGCAGGGGTTGCCCGTACTGGTGGGTACGGCCGACGGGCTGGCCGAGGACGACGCCGACGTGGACGGGGCGGCGCTCGTCGTGGGCGTGGTCGTCGGGGTGGACGGGGGCTCGCTGGGCAGTTGGCTCGAGACGGTCGTGTTCGCGGCACCGTGGTGCCCGCCCGACCCGCCGGTGGTGGCCAGCATGATGACGACGATCAGCGCGGCGATGATCGCGAGCGCGACCAGACCCCATACCGCCCGCCCCCGGGAGCCGTCCTCGTCGCCGTCCGGAGGCGACGTCAGCAGGTCACTCACCCGACGAACGGTAGCCGACCGGGCAAGGTTGGGCCGCTCGTTATCCGGAAACCCAGTAGGAGTACAGGTCGGCGTTCACCAGCGAGATCCGCAACTGCACCGGCCGGCCGGCGAGGGCGGCGAGGGACCGACCCGGGAAGTGCACGACGGCGTCCAGGTGGTCGCCGGTGATCGGCGTGGACGTGTAGCCCGGGATGAGTTGCCCCGTACCGCCGTCGAGGACCTCGACCCGTACCGACCCGCGCGGCCGTACCGTCGTGTTGAGATGCAGCCCGTCGCCGGTGAACGTGATCGGCTTGGTGGTGACCTGCCCCGGATCGCCGGTGCCGGGCACGGACGCGTTGGTCAGCGACACGAACCCGTCGCGCCGCCAGGTCGCGATGCCGATCTGCCCGACCTGGTGATCACGGCTCGGGTCGCCGGTGACCGGTCCACCGTGGCCGACGTTGAATCCGCCGTAGTACAAGGTGATCGTCTTGTCGGTGACGATGGCATCCGATGCCGTGTAGAGCGTGCCGTCGTCCCACGCACCGGGTGCACCGGCCTGGATGATGGGATCGCGCACCGGGCGCTGCCAGTCGACGAGGTCGCGAGAGGACGCGATCTGCGGCAGCACCGGTCCGTCGCCGGCCGAGGCCGCGGTACCGGTCGTGTAGTCGGTGATCAGCAGCAGCCAGGGCACGCCGATATAGGTGCTCTCGTAGGGCAGTACCGGCATTCCGTACACCTGCGCCTCCAGGCCGTTGATCGCCTCGGCCGCGCCGTTGTCGGCGTAGTCGGCGCTGACGGCGAGCTGCGGTGCGGTCCAGTGCACGAAGTCGGTGCTCGTCGCGACGAACGCGGATCGGTCGTAGATGCCCGGCGTGCGGGACGTGAACATCCGCTTCTTGATGCTCGCGATGTAGCGCTGAGTGCGGGCATCCCAGACGACATTGGACACGTCGCCGTCCAGCAGTACCGGCTTGTCCTGCGCGGACGTCCAGTGGTAGCCGTCGGCGGAGAAGTACGCGAAATAGCCGAGGGTGTCGTTGACGACGCCGCTGTGGGCCTGCAGCAGGGCGTAACGCTGTTGCGGCGGGGCACTCGGGTTGTACGCGACCGTGCCGCCGCCGGCCTGCACGATGTTCGTCTGCGCGGCCGGGATGTCGTGGTAGCCGATCGTCCCGACGTGCGGCTTGGCCCAGTGCTTGCCGTCGCGGCTCTCGGCGTAGCAGAGGAAGTACCCGGGCGGCACGTCGTTCGTGCACGTGTACCACATCCGGTACTCGTTGCCGATCTTGTAGATCGAGCCGTAGATGTAGGCGCTGCCCTCCCAGGGCTGATCCGCCCGCAATACCGGCAGCGGGGTCTTCGTCGCGGGATGCACGACCCGGCCGACGTTCGTGGCCGATGCGACGCGGTAGTCGTCGAGGAACAGCTCGCGCCCGGTGCCGAGATCCGCGTCGTACGGGGCGGGCGTCGCGGTCACCGAGGCTTGATCCCAGTAGGAAACCCCGGGCTGGTTGCCGGCGATCACCACGCTGATATGTGCGGTGGCGGCCGGTGCCGTGCCGGCGACGGTGACGGTCTGCCAGTCGGTGCTGAACGCCGGCGCCACGGCTCGAGTGTCGAGCAGTTGACCGTTGTAGTCGGTGAACTCGATCGACAGGCCGGCCGGCGTGCCGCTCTTGCCCTTCAGCTGGACCTGCGCCGAGTACTGGCGCCCGGGTGCGGCCACGATGCGCTCGCTGCGCTCCGTCACGGTACTGCCGCTGCTGGTGTCGATCTGCAAAGAGCACAGCCCGGCTGTGCGATACGCCGACAGGTTGACGACCTTCGCGTCGTCGGCCGAGCCGGTCACCGCCCAGTTGACGGGATGGCCGGCCCGATCACCGACGTCGAAGCCCCCGTTGGCCAGCAGGTCGCCCGGTCGGCCGACGACCGGTTGGGGCAACTGCTGGGCGGTGGCCGGCCCGAGGCCCACTGCGAGCCCGCCCGACAACAGGATCACTGCGGCTGGGACCAGCCAGCGACGACTGGGGGACATGCTGCAGTAGCCTGTTTGGAACTCCGTTCCATGTCAATAGTGGGCGGAGCGCTCAGCCGACGTAGGCGACCGCCTCGATCTCGACGCGCACGTCCGGATGTCCGAAGCCGACGACGACGGTCGTGCGGGCCGGCGGGGGACTGCCGATGCGGCTGGCGTATATCTCGTTGAACGGGCCGAACAACGCGGCGTTGGAGAGGAAGGCGTTCACCTTGACCACCTGGGCGAAGCCGGCGCCGGCGGCGCGCAGCACGGCCTCGACGTTGTCGAGCGCGCCGTTCACCTCGCTGGTGAAGTCGCCGATGAAGATGGATCCGTCGGTGTTCGTCGGCACCTGGCCCGACACGTACACGAAGTCGCCGGCCCGCATGCCGGGGCTCAGCGGGACGGCGGGCGCGGGGGCGTTTTCGGGATGGATGGGCTGCATGCGATCAACCCTAGGGGGTTACCGATGAGCCTCGTCCTGACCAATGGAGTCGTGGTGGACGGCACGGGAACGCCACCGCGGCGGGCCGATGTCCTCGTCGACGGCGGGCTGGTGCAGGCCGTCGGATCGATCGACGCGCCGGCGGCCGAGGTGCGCGACGTGTCCGGTGCGGTCGTGTGCCCCGGGTTCGTCGACATCCACACGCATTCGGATCTCACCGTGCTGTCCGGGCCGCAGGCGCTCAGCAAGGTGCACCAGGGCGTGACCACCGAGGTCGTCGGCAACTGTGGGCTGGGCGTCGCGCCGCTGCCGGACGGCGCCGACCACGCGGCCATCCGCGCTGCGGTGAGCTACCTGGATCTGGACCCTGCCGTCGAGTGGACGTGGCGCGACGTGACCGGCTACCTCGACACGGTCGCGGCGGTCCGTCCGAGCCTGAACATCGCGACCCTGACCGGGCACCTGCCGTTGCGCGCCGGGGTGGTGGGCTTCGACGATCGGCCGGCCACGGCCGGCGAGCTGGCCCGGATGGTCGACCTTTTGGAGGCGTCGTTCGCGGCGGGCTCGGTCGGGCTGTCGACCGGGTTGGTGTACGCGCCGCTGTGTTACGTCCGGGACGCCGAGCTGCTGGCCCTGGCGCGAGCGGCCGCCGCGCACGATCGCGTCTTCGCGTGGCACGTGCGCGACTACGCCGACGAGCTGCTGCCGTCGGTGGCCCAGGCCCTGGACATCTCCCGGCAGACGGGCGGGCGGGTGCAGATCTCGCACCTCACCGCGGTGGGCCGCCGCAATTGGGGCACGGTGCTACGGGCGCTCGAGCTGGTGGACGTCGCGCGGGCCGAGGGCGTCGACGCCGGCGTGGACATCTACCCGTACCTGTACGGCAACGCCCCGCTGGCCCAGTTGCTGCCGGCGTGGGCGCAGGAAGGCGGCTCGGACGCGATGGCCCGCCGGCTGCGCGACGACGACGTGCGGGCCCGCATCCGGTCCGGCTGGCAAGGCCGCGCGGTCGGTTGGGACGAGATCACGGTGAGCTGGGTGCCGCCCGGCTCACGTGCGGAATCCCTTGTGGGACAGGCGGTTACGTCCGACGACCAGGCACTTGACCTGCTCGCGGAGCACACCACGCAGGTGCTGATGATCGCCGGCGGACGCAGCGAGGACGACCTGCGCGCCGTGCTCGCGCATCCGGCGGCGGTCGTCGCCTCGGACGGCCTGTGCCTCGACCCGTACGGGGTGACCGGCGCCGGGGCGCCGCATCCGCGCTCGTACGGCTGCTTCCCGCGCTACCTGGCCCGGTATCGCGGTGACGACGGTGATGGCGGTGACGACCTGGCCGCCGCCGTGGCGCGCTGCACGTCGGCGCCGGCCCGGGTGGCCGGCCTCGATCGCGGCGTGCTGCGTCCGGGCGGGGCCGCCGACCTCGTCGTGTTCGACCCCGATCGGATAGCCGACAGCGCCACGATCACCGAGCCGCAGACCTACCCGGACGGAATCGACCTGGTCATGGTCGGCGGCGAGATCGTGATCGACGGCGGCACCCACACCGGTCGCCGTCCCGGAAAGGCCATTCGGACCCGACGCTGAATGCGACGGTGCCAGCGAATTCGCCGACACCGCCGCAATGGGCGATTACGTCGTATAACTACCAGCGATACCACCGTGCGGATTCACCGCTGCGCATCGCGAAGCCAACCAGCCACGCGACCAGCACGACGGCGGCCACGATCCACAACGCGTGTACCGCGAATCCCAGCCCGCCAAAGATCAAGGCGAGCAGGAGTACGAGCAGGATGATACCCATTGTCACTCCTTGAATGATCTTGCCGACCGGCTTCGGCAATCCGATATTCAAGGCGTCCCCGCAATGCTGCATTCTCAAACGCGGGATCAGCGACGCACAATTGATCACGCTATTTGATCAACTGCGGATATCCGCGGAGCGCGAATACCGGCCCGGGTGCGGTCATCCGCATCGCGGGCGGCGGCACGTCCGGGTTCGGGACCGGGGTCGGCTGCGGGCCAGGCGGCTGCGGCGGCCCGGGTGGTTCGGGCATCGGGCGCGGCTCGGGCGGCTGCGGTACCGGCCGTGGCCCGGGCGGCGTCGGTGTGGGGGTCGGATCGGGCGGCCGCGGGGCTACCGGATCGGGAACGGTCGGCGACTCGACGGTGCGATCGATGACGGGCATGATCGTCAGCTCCTTGATCGACTACCGACGATGTACCCGGCCAACTGCACTGGAGAAACCCTGGGCCGACGCCCATGGATGCCGCGCCGACGACGTTCCCCAGGATTGGTCGATTCGGCAGGGCCAGATCGGTGAGCGAGTCGCGCGACGAGCGGGAACTACCGGACCGGCCTGGCCAGGGCCGAAGCGCTGCCTCAGGAATCCAGCCGGCCTGTATAGACGATGTCGTCCGCGATGTCGCTGAGCTTGCGGTGGCTGCGCTGACTGACCGCGCGCATCCGCTCGAAGGCCTGCTCGTTGGTGAGCCGCTCGGTGGCCATGACGATGCCGATCGCCGCGCCGATCGTGCGGTTACTGGCCAGCGCCGTCTGCAGGTTGGCCACCT
The DNA here is from genome assembly GCA_036502695.1 of Jatrophihabitantaceae bacterium. Taxonomy (GTDB): domain Bacteria; phylum Actinomycetota; class Actinomycetes; order Mycobacteriales; family Jatrophihabitantaceae; genus DASXRA01. Next base: position 9,518 of record DASXYE010000250.1, on the reverse strand, counting down.
TGTTCTCAGCCTGGCTGAGGACATAGTCGCGCAAGCGGGCCAGCTCGGCGTGGATGCGCACCCGTGCGAGCAGCTCGTTGCGGTCGAACGGCTTGACGATGTAGTCGTCCGCCCCGGAGCTGAAGCCCTCGACGGTGGACTCGGCACCCGCCCGGGCGGTCAGCAAGATCACCGGGACGCGGTGCAGGTCGTCGGCCGCCCGGATGGTGCGCAGCAGGTCGAGGCCGTCGCGGCCGGGCAGCATGATGTCGGACAGCACCAGATCCGGGCGCAGTTGCTGCGCCTCGCGCAACGCGGTCTCGGCGTCGGGCACCGCGTGCACCGCCCAGCCGTCGCCGTGCAGCAGTCGCGAGATGTAGCTGCGCAGGTCGGGGTTGTCCTCGACGACCAGCACCAGCCCCTGCGTGCCATCCGCCGCCGGATAGTCCGTGACCGGCTCCTGGTTCGGCGCGGCCGCCGCGGGCTGGGTGGTGAGCGGCCGAACCTCGGCCGTCGCCGTACGAATAGGTATGGTCACGGTGAACGTGCTGCCCTCGCCGGGCGAGCTGTCCGCCGCGACCTCGCCGCCATGCGCGTGGACGAGGTCGCGCACCAGGGACAGCCCGATGCCGGCCCCCTGCAGCTGGTCGCCGACGTCGGCGACCTGATGGAACCGGGTGAACACGTGCTCGACCTCGTCGGCCGGGATGCCGATCCCCGTGTCGGCGACCGCCAGCTCGAGGTTGTCGCCGGCGGCGCGCAGGGTCACCGTGATCGAGCCGGCCGGCGTGAACTTCACCGCGTTCGACAGCAGGTTCGACACGATCTGGGCCCACCGCTCGCGATCGACGAGCACCGGCCGCGGCAGCGGCGGGGTGTCGACGATCAGCTGCAGGCCGGCGTTCTCGACGGCGGAGCGGAACATGCTGGCGCCGTCGGCGGTGAGCGCGGCGAGGTCGGTCGGTTCGAGCTCGACGGTCAGCGCCCCGGACTCGGCGCGGGCGATGTCGAGCAGGGCGTCGACCAGGCGCTGCAGCCGGCGTCCGGCGCGCTGGGCCTCGCCCAGCCCGGCGCGGTGGCTGGCCGGCAGCGGCGCGTTCGCGTCGTCGAGCAGGTCGTCGAGCGGGCCGAGCATGAGCGTCAGCGGGGTGCGGAACTCGTGGCTGACGTTCTGGAAGAAGCGGGTCTTCGCCGCGTCCAGCTCGGCGAGCGCCTCGGCCCGGGCCAGCTGCAACTGGTAGCTGCGGGTGCCTTCGGCGAAGCCGCGGATCGCGACGTCGAGCGGGGTCAGCGTCTGCATCAGGAACTGCAGCGCGGCTTCCTGCGTCGCTCGGCCGCCCCGGCCGCCGTCGGCCGCGGCGAGGTCGGCCGCGGCCTGCACGTGCCGCTCGACGATCTCGAGGATGCTGATGCCCTCGCTCAGCGCGCGGCGGCCGAGCTCGTCGGCCACCTGCAAGCTCGTCTCGCTCGGCGCGGCGAGCTGCTCGGTGAGGGCTGCTCGGTACGCGTCGGCGAATGGTTCCTCGTTCACGGGCGCGCTCATCGGGACGGTCCTCGGTTGCGGACGGCCATGACCAGCGCGTCGTCGGTGTCCTTGGCGCACTCGTCGAGGATGTCGGTGACGAGCTGCCCGGTCGGCGCACCGAGATCGACCGAGTCCTCGAAGCCACTGCTCAGCCCGTCGGTGCCGATGAGCAGCAGATCGCCCGGCAGCATCTCCGAGTCGCGGGCCATCAGCGGGGTCGGCAGCCGGTAGCCGATGATGCCGCCGCGCAGCATGACCGCGTGCGCGACGACCGAGTGGGTCGGCCCGGTGCGCATGACGTAGGCGGCGACGTTCCCGATCCCGAGCCAGGACACCGTGCCGGCGGCGACGTCGATGCGGGCCAGGGTCATCGCCCCGCCGCGGGTGCCTTCCATCGCCTGGTGGCACAGCTCGAACAGCGTCTCGAGCGGGTCGCCGGGGTGCTGGGTCAAGATCTTGGTCGCGTGCTCGGCGGCCTCGGCGGCGGCCGGCCCGTGGCCCAGCCCGTCGATGGCGCCGACCAGGGCCAGCCCGCCCGTTTCGAGCACGATCCCGGCGTCGCCGGACACCGTCTCGCCGGGCAGCGCGCGTCCGGCGACGGCCCACTCGAGGGATCCGAGCCATCCGGTCTCAAACACCATGGGGCAGCCACTTCCACATGGTGACCGTGGTGCCGCTGCCGAGCTTGGACTGCAGCTCGAAGTCGTCCATCAGCCGCTTCGATCCGGGCAGGCCCAGACCCAGGCCCGAACTGGTCGAGAACCCGTCCTCCAGCGCCTGTTCGGTATCGGCGATGCCCGGGCCGTTGTCCACGGCCTGGACGACCAAGGCCCGGTGCCCGTTGTGCTGGGCGACGCCGAGGCGGATCTCGCCGCGCCCGGCGTACTTCGAGATGTTGCGCGCCACCTCGGAGATCGCGGTGGCGATCATGGTCACGTCGGTGAGCGAGAACGTCAGGCGGGTGGCCAGCTCGCGGCCGGCCTGCCGGGCGGTGACGATGTCGTCCGCGCTATCGATCCGCACCACGGTGTCAAGTGCGGTCATGAGGACTTCTGCCCGCGTCGCGGCGACTGAGGAAGTCGAGACCCTCTTCGAGGTCGAGCGCGGTGTGGACGTCTTCGAACGTCATGCCCAGCTGCACCATCGCGAAGGCGACTTCGGGTTGGATGCCGACCACTACGGTCTCGGCGCCTCGCAGGTTGGTCATGTGCGCGATCGTGCGCAGCGACCGGGCGGCGAAGGAATCCATGACGTCGACCGCCGTGACGTCGACGATGATGCCCTTCGACCGGAAGCGGCCGACCCGGTTCATCAGGTCGTCCTGCAGCTGCTCGGCGTCCGCGTCGGACATCGCCGCCTGGATCGAGGCGATCAGGAAGTTGCCCTGTTTCAGGATGGGTACCGGCATAACGACCTAGGAGACCGCTGAATGATGCCGCTCGTCGCGAGCGGCGGTCAGGTGCGTGAGCTGCGAGGCGGAGGAGGAGCCCATACCGCTGTTGTACGGGCGACGACGACAACGCAGCAGATCGCGCACCTGAGCGTCGCGCAGCAGAGTATGCATTGTTCAGCGGTCTCCTCGGACTCAGCGCCCGTCGAGGGCGGGCTCGCCGGCGCGACTCACTTCGTACCCGAGCAGGCGTTCGGCCTCTTCGATGCCTCCTTGCAGGTCACCCACCGCGTTCATCTTCGACAGGTCCACGCCGATCGTGACCAGCGTCAGCGCGATCTCCGACGACAGGCCGGTGATGATCACGCTGGCGCCCATCAGGCCGGACGCATCGACCGTCTGCACCAGGTGGTTCGCCACCGTCGAGTCGATCTCGGGGACACCGGTGATGTCGATGACGACGACCTTGGCGCGATTGGAGCGGATGGCCCGCAGCAGCTGCTCGGTGAGCTGCCGGGCGCGCTGGCCGTCCAGTACGCCGATGATCGGCAGGATGAGCAGTCGCTCACGCACCTGCAGCACCGGGGTGGACAGTTCGCGAATCGCCTCCTGCTGCTGGCGAATGACGCGCTCGCGCTCCTGGACGAAGCTCACGCCCACCGTGGCCGCGATGCGGTTGGCGGCCGGCTCGTACGCGTCGAGCAAGCGGTTCAGCAGGCCGCCGTCGCTCTGGTACTTCTCGAACAGGGAGCGGGCCAGCACGTCGCGCAGCAGCAGCACGATGCCGAGTACCTCGTCGGTCTCGACGCCTCGCGGGATGATGCGCTCGGACAGGTCCCGCGCGTAGGCCTGCAGCGCTTCGACGCTGCCCGTCTCGAGCACCTCGACGTAGTTGTCGTAGACGGCGGTGGCTTCGGAGAAGATCTCGTCGGGCGTCATCGAGGTGAGCAGCCGGGCGTTGGTGATGCGCCGCGCCCACTCCTCGCGCAGCCCGGTGCGGTTCTGGCGCAAGTGCTGCACCAGTTCGGGCAGCAGGCTGTCCATGGACGCCGGCGGCGTTACCGCAGGCGAGACCTCAGACACTGGCGGCACCTCGGACATGAGCCCTCTCCGCTACGTGAGACCGAATCGTGGCGCGACGCTACCAGCCACCGTGGTCGTCCGGCTTGGCGGTTACAGGTGGGCTCACACGCCTGGCTGGACGGCCGTCGATCCGACTGGCCGGATACGCGATCCGCGTAGCGGCACGGGGCTGTGGTTCAGCACGACGAGGATACGAGCGCCCGACCCGGCCCGCGAATCCGGCCCCGAGGATCTATTCGTCGCGCGTGATCGTGAGCTCGCTGCGATAGGCATCACCGGGCGATGGCAGCTCCGATGGCAGCTCCTGTGACTGCGGCGGGATGTCGCGCCGGATCAGCGTGATCGCGTGCCGCGGTATCGCGTGGGGCACGTAGCAGAAGCCGGTGCCCGTCTCGGTCAACTCCGCGCCGGCCCCGTCGATGCCCCAGACGTCGACGGGTCCGCCGGTGTTGTTGATGCGGACGAAGAAGTCGACCTCGCTCTCGTCGATGCAGACGAAGATGCCGTCCCTCTCGGGACGGTTGCTACCGGCGATGCCGGGCGCTGAATCCATGCGTCGCCAGTCGAGCCCGTGGGCGTCGACGGACCCGCGATTGCGGCTCGACGTGACGTGAAAGAGGCCGCCCATGCACGTGAGCCTAGGCATGGAAACCAGAAACACCCTACGAAATAGGGAGTGGAATCAGCCGCGAGTGGCCGCCGAGCCGGCGCATCCACGGCTGGGCGAAGATCGACCCGAATGGGTGGGACGCGGCTATTGCCGGAACCGGTTCACGGATGACAACATCGGGGGATGGTCGGCCGGGGGATACCGGCGGGCGACGGTCGGCCGCCGTCGCTGCGTCAACTGTTCGCTGTGGCCGAATTTCGCGCGCTGTTCGCGGCGTTCGTGGCCTCGATCGCCGGTGATCAACTCGCGCGCGTCGCGCTGACCGTGCTGGTGTTCGACCGGACCGGCTCGGCCGGCCTGGCCGGGCTGACCTATGCGCTCACCGTGTTGCCGGCGATCGTGGGTGGGCCGCTGCTGTCCGGGCTGGCCGACCGGTTGCCGCGTCGCCAGGTGATGATCACCTGCGACGTCGCTCGGGCGGGACTGGTCGCCGTCATGGCGATTCCGGCCCTGTCGCTGTGGGCGCTCGGCGCGCTGGTGGTGGTGGTGCAGCTGTTCGCCTCGCCGTTCAACGCGGCCCGGGCCGCGACCCAGGCCGCCGTGCTGCAGGGCGAGCCGTACGTGCTGGCCTCGGCGGTGACCAACATTGCCTGGGAGATCAGTGCCGTGGTCGGCTTCGCCCTGGGCGGGGCGATCGTGGCCGGCGTCGGCGCGCACACGGCACTGCTCATCGACGCCGGGACGTTCCTCGTGTCGGCGCTGCTGGTTCGCGCCGGGGTGCGGGCCCGCCCGATCGGCACCGAGGTCGGCGCTGGTGCCGGGGCCGGCCAGCGGACCCGGTGGGCCACCACCCTGCGGCGTGGGTTCCGGCTGGTCAGCGCCGCGCCGCAGTTGCGTTCACTCGTGGGGCTGGCCTGCATCGCCGGCTTCTACACGACGGCGGTCGGCCTGGCCGTGCCCTACGCCGCTCAGCTCGGCGGCGGTGCGGTCACCGCCGGGTTGCTGATGGCGGCCAACCCGGCCGGGACGGCACTAGGCATGATCATCATGACGAAATGGGTCAGACCTGCAGCGCGGCTGCGCATCCTCGGACCGCTGGCCGTCGGCGCGTGCGCCCCGCTCGTGGTGTGCCTGGCCGATCCCGCCGTCGGCATCACCCTGGGCCTGTGGTGCGTGGCCGGAGTGTGCGCGGCCTACCAACTCCCGGCCAATGCCACGTTCGTGCAGGCGGTCCCGGACGCCCAGCGCGGCCAGGCGTTCGGACTCGCGCAGAGTGCGCTACTGGCAGCGCAAGGTCTGGGCATCGTGCTCGCCGGAGTGGCCGGCGATCACTGGGCACCGTCCACTGTGGTCGGTGCCGCCGGCGTGCTCGGCACGCTGGCCGCGTTCGGTGCCGGGCTGGCGTGGCGGCACGCCAGCACCCGGCTACCCGACCGAGATCTTGTCGTTGTCGTGTAGTTCTACGACCACTCGCCATCAAGCATGGTGGTCACCTCCTTTCGTGCAGGGCCCGAGGACATTCAAGCCTCATGACAATCCGTGCCAAGTCGACTACGGTGTCTTGGCGGGCCGGGGCGTATGGGAGCGGATATCAGTATGAGTACAACCGAGCCGCGCGGAAGGACACGTTGGCTACAGCGTGCGCGGTATCGACTGTCCCCAATGGAATGGGCACTGTCTCGCACCGCTATGTCGGTGCGGATCTTCGCGCTTGCGGTAGATGCGCTAGCCCTTGGGGCGATTGCCGCAACGGCGGCGCTCGTCCCGATCGGTCGGACCGACCTGATGCGAGTGGCCATCCTGGCCTGCGGTTCGGTCATCTACGTCGAAGCGACGCGTGGTATCGAGCGCATGCGCCAGGTGGTGACCGAGGGCCGACCGTACGTAAATCTGAAGTGGATGTGGGCGTTCACGGGCGTGCTTATCCTTCCGCCACCATTGACCGCGAGCCTCATTGTCTTCACGTACGCGCATGCATGGCTACGCGCGAGCCGCAGGATTCCCGCGTACAAGACAGTGTTCACCGTATCCGCAGTGATGCTGGCAAGTGCAACGTCCGGCACGTTTCTTTATGTAATCAGCGGCACTGACTACCCTTCGTTGCCCACCGGTCCGCGTGGGTTAGCAGCGGTCGGCGCGGCCGGGCTGGCCTTCTTGTTCGTCACTGACGCCCTAGTCGCGTTTGCCGTGCTTCTTTCTGCACCTAACCAGCCGGGCAGCCAAGCCCTGTCCAGCCGCAACGACCTGCTGATCGAAGCCGGGTCGCTGGGCATGGGGTTTGCCATGGCCGCTGTTATCGAGGACGGCCCGTGGCTAGTCGTCGTGTTGCTACTGACCGTGCTAGCGCTGCATCGGGCACTGCTGGTCGACCAGTATCAGAGCGCGGCGAACACCGATCCCAAAACCGGCTTGGCCAACGCGGCGTTTTGGCACAAGAAGGCATCCGACGAGCTCGCGCTGGCGCAACGCGACGGCGTGCCCCTCGGGGTGCTCATGATCGACATGGATCGGTTCAAGGCGTTCAACGACGAGTACGGACACCTGGCCGGTGACCAGGCGTTGAAGGCCATTGCGACCGCGCTGCGCAGCGAGACACGCGACTACGACCTGGTCGGGCGGTTCGGCGGCGAGGAGTTCGCCGTGCTGCTGCCCGGCACGAACGCTTTCGAGATCGGCCATACCGCAGAACGCATCCGGCGCCGGGTCGCCGAGCTGAGAATCTCGATCGACACGCACACCGGTCCGCGGACCGTCGACACGCTGACCTGCTCGGTCGGTGCGGCCACCTACCCGGAGTCGGCCGCCGACATCGACAAGCTCGTGCTCGCCGCGGATACGGCCACCTACAAGGCGAAGAAGGCCGGTCGCAACCAGGTGCAGCTGGCCGACAGCCTGGTCGCGGCCGATCCCGACTCGGCCTAGCGGCGCGGTACCGCCGGCTCGCGGCCCGGCGGTTGCTGCGGGGTCGGCGTGATCGGCTCGACGCGGCACGTCTGACGGTGCACCGGCTCGCCGGCCAGCGTGAACGTCTCGTCGCCGTGCCGCAGCTCGACCGGGTCGCCGTCCCGCAGGGTGTAGACGACCTCGTCGGGCGTGACGGCCACCTGCACGGTCGAGCCGCGCCACCGGATGGCGAAGCCCAGCCGGGTCATCGCCGTCGGCAACTGCGGCCGGAACGACAACTGCCCGCCGTGGTCGCGCATCCCGCCGAATCCGGCGACCAGCGCGATCCACGATCCGGCCAGCGACGCGATGTGCAGGCCGTCGCGGGTGTTGTGCTCGAGGTCGCTCAGGTCCATCAGGGCGGCCTCGGCGAGGTAGTCGTGGGCCAGCTCGAGGTGCCCGGTCTCGGCGGCCAGCACCGCCTGCGTGCAGGCCGACAGCGACGAGTCGCGGACGGTCAAAGGCTCGTAGTACGCGACGGCGCGGGCCTTGTCGTCGAACGTGAACTGGTCGCCGCACCAGTGCATGGCCAGGATCAGGTCGGCTTGCTTGATCACCTGCTTGCGGTAGATGTCGACGTAGGGCGCGTTCAGCAGCAGTGGATAGGCGTTCGCCTCGGCGCTGGCGGCGAAATCCCACACCTGGTGTTCGGTGAAGTTGCGCGACTGCTGGTGGACCTGCCGGCGCTCGTCATAGGGCACGGCCATCGCCTCGGCGGCCGTGCGCCAGGCGGCCGGCTCGTCCGCGGCCACGTCGAGGCGCGCGGCCTCCCTCGGCCAGCGGCCCACGACCTCGGCCGCCCCCAGCAGGTTCCGTCGGGCCATAAGGTTCGTGTAGACGTTGTCATCGGCGAGCGCGCTGTACTCGTCCGGTCCGGTGAGGCCGTCCAGGTGGAACGCCCCGTCGTCGCCGTGATGCCCGGCCGCGACCCACAGGCGCGCCGTCTCGACGAGCAGCGGCATCGCGATGTCGCGGTCGAAGTCGTGGTCGGCGGTCCAGTCGACGTAGCGGATCGCGGCGTCGGCGATGTCGGCGTTCACGTGCAGGGCCGCGGTGCCGGCCGGCCAGTAGCCGGAGCACTCCTGGCCCCGGATCGTCCGCCACGGGAACGCCGCGCCGTGCAGCGTCAGCGCCTCGGCGCGCTCGCGGGCCAGATCCAGCGTGCTGTGCCGCCACTTCAGCGCGTCCGCGGCGGCCTGCGGCGCCGTGGCCGTCAGCACCGGCAGCACGAAGCTCTCGGTGTCCCAGAACGCGTGGCCGTCGTAGCCCGGACCGGTCAGCCCCTTGGCCGGGATGGCCCGCTGCTCGGCTCGAAGCGCGGCCTGCATGGTGTGGAACAGCCCGAACCGCACGGCCTGCTGCACGGTGTCGTCGCCCTCGACGGTGACGTCCGCGCCCTGCCAGAACTCGTCGATGGTCGCGCGCTGGTCGCTCACGAGCTGATCCCAGCCGGTCCGGACGACCATGCTCAGCGCGCCGTCGACCTGATCCCGCAGCGCGGCCAGCGAACGCATGCTCGACCAGCCGTACGCGACGAACTTGGTCAGCTGGAATCGCTGCCCGGGCTCGAGGGCCGTGCCGCCACTGGCCCGAGCCCAGTCCTGCTGTACTTCCAGCTGGGAACCGAAGTCGCCGTTCGGCGCGACGAACTCGTTGTCCATCGCGGCGGACATGCGCAGCTGGCTGGCCTTGGTCTGGTGGACGAGCAGCGCCCGGTTGCCGCTGCCGTGTTGATATTCGGGCACGAGCGGCGCCTCGAGGGCGGCGGCGACCCGCGGATCCTTCGAGGTCGTAGGCAGGTCTTCGTTGGTCACGAGCTCAGACTGGATCACGACCCGGGTCGGAGCGTGCACCGCCTCGACCTCGTAGCGGATCGCCATGATCGAGCGCTGGGTCAGCGACACGAGCCGGGTGGAGCGCACCCGCACGACCTGCCCGGCCGGCGATTCCCACTCGACGACCCGGCGCAGCACCCCGGCCCGCAGGTC
>DASXYE010000249.1:0-10198 GCA_036502695.1 Jatrophihabitantaceae bacterium | reverse complement strand
GTGCCCATCGTGATCACCGCGGTCAGCTCGTCCGGCCAGCGGGCGGCCAGTCCGAGCGCGGTGGCCTGCCCGTCGTTCACCACCACGACCGGGACGCTGCCGCCCAGCTCGTCAGCCATACCCTGGCGTAGGTCGGTAGCCGACGTGATGCCGATGTTGATCGCGGTGACGACGATGCCGCGCTGGACCACGCCGGCCACGCCGACTCCGACCGCCACGGGATCGCACCCGACCGTGGCCGCGCAGTGCCGCAACAGTTCGGCGGCGGCGCGGTACTGGTCGGGCAGGGCGGCCGGGCGGGCCACGCGTTCGCGGTGCAGGATCCGGGCGCCGCCGACCAGCGCGGCCCGGATCCAGGTGCCGCCCCAATCGACGGCGCCGACCACCGCGGTCACGTCAGCCGACGCATCCGGGCCGGTAGTCGGTCGCGACGCTGAACAAGCAGGTGGCCGGGTCCTGGCTCATGTTGTAGAAGGAGTGCTGGACGCCGGCCGGGATGCGCAGGCCGTCCCACGCGTCGAGCTCGATCCATTTCTTGGCTCCCGGAAACTCCACGTGCAGGCTGCCAGTTTCGACGAAGATCACCTTCTCGCCGTTGTGCTCGTACTCGCAGCTGCGCTGACCGGCCAGGAAGGCCATCTTGCCCGCCGTCAGGTGTTCGGTGCTCGCCAGGATGCCGACCAGGATCTCGCGGCCGCGCACGGTTCCCTCGATCCGCCACAAGATGTCGTGCTCGTGGATCATCCACGTGGTCTTCTTCTGCGGTTCGTCGCGGGCCATCGGCCAGTTGCCCAGCAGCTCGTCCTGCCCCTGCTTGGGCGGACCGGGCAGCGGCGGTTGCGCGCGGGCGTATGCACCACCGGTGCCGGTCTTCGGTGCGGGCTGGAAGAACTCGAGCATGCGCAGCTGTGAGTTGCTGTAGTTCCACTGGTAGTGCCAGGTGTCCTTGCGGAAGAAGATCGCCTCGCCCGGCTTGACGACGTACACCTCGCCGGTCACCGGGTTGGACTGCACCATCGTGCCCTCGAGGACGTAGAACAGTTCGTCGGCCCCGAAGATCGTCGGATTGGCCGGGGACGCCAGCGCGGACCCGTTCGGCGGCATGCCGACGATGTTCAGGTTGAGCTCGGCGTCGTCGGCGTAGAACCAGTCCGACAGCCGGCCCGTCTGCTCGTCACCCCAGGTGCGGCGTTCCAGCTCGCGGTACCTGAGGACGACGGGTTCGGCTTGGGTCTCCACGGTCATGATTGCCTTTCTCGTTTGGGTGCGGGCGGGCATGTCGGTCACTCCCTGATCGCTCCGGCCAGCACGCCGCGGGCGAAGGATCGCTGCAGGACCGCGTACACGACGATCACCGGCAGCGCCGTCATGAGCGCGGCGGCGGACAGGTACGCGTAGTTGGTCGCGTGCTGGCCCTGGAACACGGCCAGCGTCATCGGCGCGGTGATCTGCTGTCCGCCGGACAGCAGCACCAGCGGCACGAGCAGGTCGTTCCACGTCCAGACGAACGTGAGCACGGCCAGCGCGAGGACCTGGGGGCGCGCCAGCGGGGCCAGCACCCGGACCAGGATCACGAACGTGTTGGCGCCGTCCATGCGGGCCGCGTCGACGATGCTGGCCGGGGCGGTGAGGAAGAACGAGCGCATCCAGAACGACCCGAACGCCAGGCTCAGCGCCGTCTCGACCATCACGACGCCCCACAAGCTGTCGTTGATGCCGACGGAGCGGAAGTCGTAGAACAGCGGCACGATGAGCGACTCGTTCGGCAGCATCAGCCCGGCCAGGACGACGATGAACAGCAGCGTCCGGAACGGGAAGCGGAAGCTCGCGAATGCGTACCCGGCCGGGATCGACAGCACGATCGTCAACACCGTTGCCGCGCAGCTGATCAGCAGGCTGGTCCGTAGCGCCTGCGGCAGCTGGGCCTGGTCCCACACGACCTGGAAGTTCGAGAAGTGGGGCGAGCCGATGCTGACCTTGCCGCCCACGTCCTGCGGCGAGCCCAGCGCCATGAGCAGCACGCCGATCAGCGGCACCAGGGCGACGAGCGCCGCGGCCACCAGGACGGCGTGGCCGACTGCCGATTGCGTGCGCGAGGTCTTCATGAGCGCTTCCAGGGACGCAGGATCAACAGGCTCAGCACGAGGATCACGGCGGTGAGCAGGACGCCGAGGGCGGATGCCTTGCCCAGGTCGCCGACGAAGAACGCCTGCCGGTAGACCATCCAGGACGGAACCTCGGTCGTCGTGCCGGGACCACCCTGCGTCGTCACGTAGATCAGGTCGAAGTTGCGCAGCGCGGCTGTAGTCGACAGGACCAGGACGACGACGATCTCCTGCCGAACGCCGGGCAGCGTCACCGCGAAGAACTCGCGGACCGGGTTGGCGCCGTCCAGGCGCGCCGCCTCGTAGAGATCCAGCGGGATGCGCTGCACGCCGGCCAGCAGCAGCATCATCACCAGGCCGTACAGCATCCACGTGCCGATCAGACCGACCGAGGGCAGCGCCCAGTTGAAGTTGCCCAGCCACGGGCGGGCCCAGCTGCCCAGTCCCACCGTGCGGAAGATGCCGTTGATCGGGCCGTCGGGGGAGAGCAGCCACCGCCAGGCCACCCCGGTCACGACCGGCGCGATCACGTACGGCAGGAACAGGATCGTCCGCAGCGCGACGAGTCCGCGCACTCGCAGGCCGCCCATGATGCCGACCAGGACGAGCGCGACCGCCGTCGTCAGCAGGGCGTAGAAGGTGATCAGGACGAATGCGTGCACGAAGGCGCTGCGGATCTCGGCGCTACCCAGGGCGTTGCGGTAGTTGGCCCAGCCGACGTACTTGTGCGGCGAGATCCCGTCCCACGAGAAGAACGAGAGGTACACGCTGTGCCCGAACGGGGCGAGCAGGAACAGCACGTACACCGCGAGCGCCGGCAGCAGGTACAGGTATCCGACGAAGCGGGGTACGAGCCGTGACCGCCGGAGCACCGGTCGCGGGCCGGCTCGGAGTTGGGCCCGCGGCCGGATCAACGAGAGGGTCACACCGGCCTATTTCAGCGAGGACACGTAGGGGCCGAACGCGTCCTGCAGGTGGGACAGGAAGCTGTCGACCGACATCGAGCCGCTGGCCAACGACTCGAAACCACTCTTGATCGCGTCGTAGAGATCGGGTGCGCCCCAGTCGATGAACGGCACCGGGCTGCCCTTGTTGATCACCGACAGGCCGTTCTTGAGCGAGTCCTGCGACGGCGCCGGCAGGTTGGCCTTGGCGATCTGCGCGTCGAGGTCAGCCGGCGCGAACGAGGGCAGGTTGCCGCTGGCGAGCAGGACGTCCGCGGACTGTTCGCTGGAGATGTAGTTGATGTACTCGGCGGCCAGGTCGTGGTGCTTGGAGTGTGTCGGGATCGTCCACGGCATGTCGCCGGCCGCGACCGCGTTCGGACCGCCGCCCGATACCGACGGGAAGACCACCATCGTGAAGTTCTTGGTCTGCTCGGGCGTGCCCGGAATCGGCAGCAGCCAGGAACCGGCCAGGTCGAACAGGCCCTTGCCCTTGGCGAAGTTCGAGAACGCCTCGTCGGTCTTGTAGGCCGTGTAGTTGGGCGTGAAATAGCCCTTGTCCGACCAGGACTTCAGCGTCTCGGCCGCCCATTGCGCGGTCGGTGACTTGAGCGTCGGGTCGTTGCGGTGGAAGACGATGTCGTTGACGGCGTCGGGACCACCCTTGGCGAGCAGCAGTTCGCTCAGCAGCCACGCGGGCATCTCACCGTTGGACGAGCCGAACTGGAACGGGACAACGCCCTTCGCCTTGGCGGTGGCCAGATCCCGCTCCAGCTCGGCGAACGTCTGCGGCGGCGCGGCGATGCCGAGTTGCGCGGCGAGCTGCTTGTTCATCAGCAGGCCGATCCAGGCGTTCGTCACCGAGATGCCCCAGAGCGGGCCCTCGCCCATCTTCACGCCGTCGCCGCTGAAGTGGCCGTTCAGCTCGAGCAGCTTGGACGACTGCCGGCTGACCCAGTTGTACTTCTTGGCGTACTCGTCGAGGTTGGTCAGCAGCCCGGCCTTGGCGTAGGTGCCCATCGCCTGATAGCCCTGGTTGGTCTGCGTGACGTCGGGTGGGTGCGACCCCGACAACTGCAGCTTGGCTGTGGAAACGACCTCGTCGAAACTCTTCGTGACGAACTTGATCTTCACGCCGGGATGCGCGGCCTCGAACTGCGAATTGAGCTTCGCGTAGGCGGCGAGCAGGCCGGTGGCGCCGCCCGCGCCGTTCTGCACGAGCAGCGTCGTCGTACCGGACCCGCCTTTCGAGCCCGACGAGCAGCCGGCCAGCGCGAGCACGGCGACGCTGACTGCGGCGATGCCGCGGACGACTGTGCGGCGGCGCGCTCGATACGCCCGGCCTGGTCCCCCCCGAGGTCGATCCTGCATGGGAACTCCTTCTTGACGGGTTTGGCTCGGCGGTTGCGCCGTGGCGTCCGACTCTTCAAACTGGTCCGTGTGGTGAACCAGTTTGGGCTTAGCGGAATCGGCTGTCAAGGCTGCCTCGCCTGGCCGAGAGCCGGTAATGTCCCGGCCGTGCAGACGGTGATCGGCCGACCGGGGCGGGGGACGCAATGGTGAAAGCCCTCGACCTGCAGGTGCCCGTGGCCCGGGTCGAAGGCCGCAACCCCGCCGTCGAGGCGTACCGGATCCTGCAGGAAGCGCTGACGGTCGGGCAGTTCGCCGCCGGCGCCCGCCTTCCCGGTGAACGCAGCCTCGCTGTGCAACTCGGGGTCAGCCGCGCGACGTTGCGTCAGGTGCTGACCGCGCTGGCCGATGCCGGTCGCATCCAGCGCTCGCCGCAGCGGGGATGGTTCGTGGGCGACCGCAGGCTGGTGCACGAACCCAATCGGCTCCGGGGTTTCACCGAGGTGGCCCAGGAGAGCGGATTGACGGCGAGTGGGCGGATCGTGCGGATTCGGCTGCGCCTGCCCACACTCACCGAGGCCGAGCCGCTCGGCATCGACACCAGCCAGCAGGTGGTGGAGCTGCAGCGGGTCCGCGAACTCGACGGCACGCCCATCAGCGTCGAGTATTCGTGCATCGCGGCTGCGCGGGTACCCGGCCTGGACGAGGTCGACCTCACCGACCGTTCGTTGTACGAGACCTTGCGCGAGCGGTACGAGATCGTCGCGACGCGGTGCGACTACGAGTTGCAGGCCGAAGCGTCCGGGCGGCGGGACAGCAAGCTGCTCGACGTCGCCGAGGGCACGCCGGTGCTCGTCGGGTACCAGCGCACGTACGACCAGAACGAACGCTGCTTCGACATCGGCAAGCAGGTGTACCGGGGCGACGCGTACCGGTTCAAGGCGTCGCTGTTTCGCTTCTAGCCGGCTCGGCGAGCCAGTTGGCGATGTCGGCCACGGCCGCTGCGCATGTCTCGGGCACCAGACCGGCCATGGCGAGGAAGCCGTGCACCGTGCCGGGCCATACCCGGGTGGACACCGGGACCGCTGCGCCCCGCAGTCGCTCGGCGTAGGCCAACCCCTCGTCGCGCAGTACATCGACCTCGGCCAGCACGACGTGCGTGGGCGGCAGCCCAGCGAGATCAGGCTGCCGGGCCGGCGCGGCGGCTGGGTCGGTGCGGGTCGGACCGGGCGCGTACTGGTCCCAGAACCAGGCCGCCCGCGCCCGGCTCAGCGGTGCGGCCTGCGCATAACGGTGCGCCGACTCCGACGAGAGTGACGGGTCGAGCATCGGGTAGACGAGCACCTGGGCCGAGACAGCCTCGCGTAGGCGAGCACTCACGGCGGCCGCCAGGTTGCCACCGGCGCTCAAGCCGAGCAGCGCGATGCTGCCGCCCGCAGCACCTTGCGCGGTGTGCTCGCGAAGCCAGGCAATCGCGGCGGTCACGTCGTCGAGGGCGGCCGGGAAGGGGTGCTCGGGGGCCAGCCGGTAGCCGACCGACGCGGTGAGCCGTCCGGTCGCGATCGCCAGCGCGCGAGCCAGGGGATCGATCTCGTCGAGGCCACCCCACACCCACCCGCCGCCGTGAACTACGACAAGCGGAGCGGCAGCAACGCGCTCGTGTGGCTCGTACATCCGCAGCCGCACGGGCGGCTCGACCACGTCGACCACGCTCGGCACGGGAGCCGCCGGCCCGCCGCGCCGCACGGCAGCGCCACGACGAGCGGCCCGGGCGGCGTCGATGTCGACGATCGGTGCATCGCCGGCCTGGTCCAGGAGCGCTCGGAGTGCCGGGTGGACCGCGGTCGCCAGCTCGTCCATGTCCGCGGCACCTCCGAGGTCGGTCGGCTCGCCGGCCGCGCCACCCGGCCATGGCTCGCACGCTAGTCGCTGTCCGCGATCCGGTTCATGATCGCGGCGGCCTTGCGCAGCGTCTGCCGTTCGGCGACGTCGAGGAGGTCGTCGATGGCCGACTCGAGCCAGGCCTCGCGAGCGGCCGGGATGGTGGCAGACAGGGACCGGCCGCGCCGCGTGGCGTGGATGAGCGTCTTCCGCGCGTCGGTCGGGTCCGGCCGAGCCTCCACGAGGCCGTCCGCGCGCAGTGCGGCGATCGTTTCGGCCATCGACTGTCGGCGCACGTGCTCGGCCTGGGCGAGGTCGCTGGTCGTAGCCGGACCTTCTTTCGCGAGTCGGGCCAGCGTGGTCAGCTGCGACCAGTTCCAGGACAGGTCGTTCGGCGCAGACTCGGCGCGCAGCCGCGCCCGCAAGCGGGTCATCGCTGTCATCAACTCGGCAGCGGTCTCGGGTGCCCGCTGTGATCTTCCGGACATGACCCGAGGGTACCAGATGCGCAGGCTGCCTGCTAAATTAATGACAGGAAGGCTGCGCAGCTCCCCTGCCTATATCGAGGGCCGGTGGACGATGGGAAGACGGCGAAGTGACCACGCAGAACAGCACTCAGGGCTCCGACACGAGCGAGTACGCCGCCGGCGATCGGCCCGCGCGTGCGTTCGGCCCGCGGTTTGTGTCGCCGATGCTGCTGGGGTCAGCGCTCAACCCGATCAACAGTTCGGTCATCGCGACCGCGCTGGTCTCGATCGCCGCGGCCCTGCACGTACCAGTCGGGCAGACCTCGATCCTGATCTCCAGCCTGTATCTGACCTGCGCGATCGCGCAGCCGACGGCGGGGCGGCTGGCGGAGGAGTTCGGCCCACGCCGGGTCTTTCTCGCCGGGATCGTCCTCGTGTTCATCGGAGGAATCGTCGGTGGCGTCGGCCAGGATCTGCCGACCCTCGTCGTGTCTCGGGTGCTCATCGGACTGGGCACCTCGGCCGGATATCCCTCAGCGATGCTGTTGATCCGACGGCGCGCGAGCGCGATCGGGCTGCAGTCGCCCCCGGCCGATGTGCTCGGCGCGCTGGCCGTAGCGGGGGCCGCGACGATCGCGATCGGGCCCACGATCGGCGGGTTGCTCGTCGGCTGGTTCAACTGGCGCGCCGCCTTCCTGATCAACGTGCCGGTGACCGTCGCGGCGCTGGTGATGACGCTGGCCTGGATTCCCCGTGACACCGAGCCGGTGCGCGGCCGAACGCCGCGCGAGGTCGCGCAGCGCATCGACCTGTTGGGCGTGATCGGCTTCGGCGGGGCGATGTCAGCGCTGCTGGTCTTTCTGCTGTCGCTGCCGCACCCGGACTGGATCGCGCTGGCGGTCTCGGTCGTCGTGGCCGCCGTCCTGGTCGCGTGGGAGCTACGCGAGACCAAGCCTTTTCTCGACGTGCGGCTGCTAGCCGCCAACGGCCTGCTGACCCGGACCTACCTGCGCAACGGCCTGACCCTGCTGGGCATCTACGTGATCTTGTACGGCTTGACCCAGTGGATCGAGGTGGCGCACGGCTTGTCGGCCTACGAGGCCGGCCTGACCCTGATCCCGATGGGGGTCCTCTCCGCGGTCAGTGCCCGGGTCGCCGCCCACCACGTCCGGCTGCGTCTGTCGCTGACCGGCTCGGCGCTGCTGTTGATCATCGGTGCGCTCGGCACCCTGTTCCTGACCAGCCACACCCCCCTTGCGGCCATCGTGGTCGTCACCGGGGTGTTCGGGCTGGCATCGGGTTCGAGCACCGTCACCAACCAGACCGCCCTCTACCGCGCCGCCCCACCGCAGACGGTGGGCACCGCATCCGGGCTGCTGCGGACCTTCGGCTACATCGGATCGATCGCCTCGGCCACCATCACCGCCCTGGCCTTCCGCTCCCACGTCGACGACAGCGGACTGCACACGATCTCACTCATCCTCGTCGGCGTCGGCGTGGTCGTGCTGCTGATGACCGTGCTCGACCGCGGCCTCGCGGGACAGCCCGCTGCTGAGCGAACTCGAAGCTGACGCCGAGCCGTGGCTCGTGATCACGCGATCCTGCGCGCCGGCCGGTCTCAACGATCGAGAGACGCCGCCAACGTGCCGAGGCCGGCGACGACCAGGCGATGATCCTCGTGCTGGGGCAGTCCCGACACGGTCACGGCGGCGACGACGCCCGCGCCGACGACGCAGATCGGGTAAGAGCCGCCGTGGGCGGCGAAGAGCGCCGGGTCGAGGCCGGAGTCCTGCTCGAAGTTCTCGCCCCGTGCGAGGAAGCGATGGCGGACCAGCCACGACGATTCGAAATGGTGGAAGACGGTGCGGGATTTGCGCTCGACCCAACGGTCGTTGTCCGGGGTCGTGCCCGGGCGGGCGTGGTGGAACAAGATCTGATTCGGCCGCCGGACGTCGATGGTGACGGCCGCGCCGCGCTCGACCGCCAGGTCGACGAGGATGTTCCCCAACGTCCAGGCGTCCTGGTTGTCGAAGCGGGCGACCGCTAGGCGGTGCTGCTCCTGCTCGAGCGTGGCGACGAGGTCTCGCGGGTCCTCGACCGGGTCCGTTCCGGTCGGGGTGCTGCTTGTCGGTCGTGACATCGCGCCCTCTCTGGTTGGTGCGGTCGCGTTGGGGTTGGTGCGTTCGCGTTGGTCGGGCGGTCAGCTCAGGGTGACGATGCGCCGTTCGGTTGCGGACGCGCGCGCTGCCTCGATCACCGTCAGCGCGGCGACGGCAGCGCGTGGATCGACCGGCAGGTCGCCCGTGCCGTGCACTGCATCACGAACCTGCGTGTAGAAGTCCTGGTATCGGCCGACCTCGGTAGGCACGGTCTCGAGGCTGCCGGTGCCGTCGCCGATGGTTCCCGCGTCGGAGTCCGGCTCGACGCCCCAGCCCGGATCGCCCGGCCGCTGGCCGGCGAGGATCTGCGGCTCCTGCGGATCGAGCCCGTACTTGGTGAAGGTGGCTGCGTCGCCGAGCACGCGGAAGCGTGGGTTCAGTGATCCGGCCAGCGTGGTGGCCCACAGATGCGAGTGGATCCCGCCGGCGTGCTCGATCGCGACGAAGACGTCGTCGTCGACGACTGCGCCGGGGCGGCGTCGATCCACTTCGGCGTAGACCTCGGCCGCCGGGCCGAACAGCTGCAGAGCTTGGTCGACGATGTGCGCGCCGAGGTCGTACAGCAGCCCGCCGGCCTCGGCCGGGTCACCGAACTCGCGCCAGTTGTCGAGCACGGTCGGCTGCCACCGGTCGTAGCGGGACTCGAACCGGAACACGTTGCCCAGCCGTCCGGATGCCAGCACGCGGCGCACGGTCAAGAAGTCGGAGTCCCAACGCCGGTTCTGGAAGACTGTGAGCAACACACCACGGGCGGCGGCCCGGTCGATCAGCTGCTGCGCTTCATCGGCGGTCGGGGCGAACGGCTTGTCGACGACTACCGGCAGCTGCGCCTCGATGGCCTGCAGCGCCAGCGGAACATGGGTCCTGTTCGGTGTGGAGACCACGACGAGGTCGAGATCGGCGCGTCGTTCGAACAATCGATCCGGATGGTCGACGACCGCCGCGTCGGGGTAGTCCGCGCCGGCCTGGGCGGCCCGCTGCCGATCCGCGGTCACCAGCACGCTGACGTGCAGACCGGGCGTGGCGGCCACCAGTGGCGCGTGGAATCCCCGCCCGCCGATGCCGTAGCCGATGATGCCGACCTGAAGCTCACGCGTCATTCCGCTATTACACCACGGCGTTGTGAAATAGTGGAGGCCGGGGAGAGCAGAGGGATGCCGTGGACGCCCAAGGCGCGGACGTGCGACAGCTGCGGCGCCACAACGCGGCGCTGTTGCTGGATCACATGCTGCGCTTCGGCGATGTGCGGCAGGGGATGCTTGCGGCAGCGACCGGTCTGACCCAGCAAGCGG
>DASXYE010000248.1:0-6339 GCA_036502695.1 Jatrophihabitantaceae bacterium | reverse complement strand
CGATGCGTCATAGCAACGCGAAGCGCGGACAACTTGGCCACGCGACGAGCGCTCGCGCTGAAGAGCCCGCCCGCGCGCGATCACTGGGCACTTTCTATGATCAACAGCCCGTCAGCTTGCGATGTTGCTTGCCGAGGGGCTGTTGATCAACGAGTGGGCGACGTAGCCGCCCCGATGCTCAGGCCACAAACCGCCGCACGAAGCGGCGCTGCCACGGCGTTTCGACAGCCTTGGGGTGGTAGTTCGCCCGGACGAAGGCGACTGCGTCACCGGCCGGGAGCCCGTCGAGCACGGCCAGGCAGGCCAGCGCCGTCCCGGTCCGGCCGTGCCCGCCGTTGCACGCGAACTCGACCCGTTCGGTGGCCGCCCGCTGCCACGCGACATCGAGCGCCTCGCGGAACGCGGCCCGATCGGAGGGCAGCCAGAAGTCCGGCCACTTCACCCAGCGCGTCGGCCAGCCCATCGGCCCCGGATCGCGACTCAGCAAGTACAGCCCGAACTCGGGCGCCCCGTCCGGATCACCGCGTCGCAGGCCGCGACCGCGAACGCGGCGCCCGCTCGGCAGCTGCAGCACGCCAGGAGCATCCGCGGCCCATTCGCTCATGCTCAGCTCCGCTGTATTTCCCAGTAGGCGTGGCGGACGGCCAGGCACGTGCGCACGTGCCGTTCGTGGCCGGCGGTCAGATCAGCGCGCATCGTCGCATCCGTGCTGGACGTCACGATGAAGTAGAAGCCGGTGAACGCGCCGAGGAAGGCGCTGACCCGCAGCATCTCGTTGCTGATGATGTAGCTGTGCCCGGCGACGGTCCACGTCGCGATGATGCTCGGCCGGCTGCTGCCGATCCAGCTGACCAGCGCCACCTTGTCGATGGTGATGACGCCGAGCACGATGAAGAACGCGGCGATGATCAACCCGATCACGGCGGCGGTGATGATCTGCGCCAGCACCGAGATCACGATCAGGTTGGTGCGCTCGCGGCGACGCAGCAGGGGCGCCGGCTCGGCGGTGAAGTCGCGGTCGGCCAGCCGGCCCTGCGCCAGCCGGATCGGCAACGCCCCGCGCAGCTCGTCCACATCGGCGAACGCCGCGAGCCGGACCAGATCCGGGCGGCCCTGCCGGGTGGCGAATGCCAACGCCAGGGCCAGGAACAGCAGGGTGGCGAGTACCAGCGGCAGACCGTGCAGCCGGC
The DNA here is from genome assembly GCA_036502695.1 of Jatrophihabitantaceae bacterium. GTDB lineage: Bacteria > Actinomycetota > Actinomycetes > Mycobacteriales > Jatrophihabitantaceae > DASXRA01. The sequence continues at coordinate 5,149 of DASXYE010000248.1, read as the reverse complement.
CGATCGTCTGCCAGAACTCCGTGCTGTAGAAGGACAAAGTCAGCGCGACGAGCAGCAACGGCACGACCTGCAGCATCGAACTGCTACGCCGGGTGACCGTCTCGCCCAGTGACCGCAGCATGAAGCCGACCAGCAGGAACGGGGTGGTGATCATCGCCCCGAGCGCGTGCAGCTTCGTGCGGTTGGGTACCAGCGCCGGCGCCCCGTTGGAGCGCAGCCACGCTACGAGCGAGGCGACATTCGGATCTGACACCGGGCATTCATACCCGAACGTCACCCGTGCTCGAACACCGCATCATCCGATTCGAACACGACGCCGTCGTCGCCGAAGATCAGGAACCGGTCGAGCGACCGCGCGAACCAGCGATCGTGGGTGACGGCCAGGACGGTGCCCTCGTAGGACTCCAGCGCCTCCTCGAGCGCCTCGGCACTGATGACGTCGAGGTTGTCGGTGGGCTCGTCGAGCAGCAGCAACGTGGACCCAGACAGCTCGAGCAACAGGATCTGGAAGCGCGCCTGCTGCCCGCCCGACAGCGTGCCGAACGTCTGATCCCCCTGCTGGTTCAGGCTGTATCGCTTCAGCGCGCCCATCGCCCGGCCGCGGTCGACGCCGGGCCTACCGCCTTCCGCGGTGCGCCGACCGTCGGTCCAGGCGCCTTGGGGGCTGGGCTCGCCGTGCCAGAGCAGGTCGACCAGCGTGCGGTCGAGCCATTCGGGATGCGAGTGCGTCTGCGCGAACAGCCCGGGGACGACCCGCGCGCCCAGCCGACACTGTCCATTGTGGACGATGGTGTCGCCGTCGAGCAGCCGCAGGAAGTGCGACTTGCCCGCACCGTTGGCGCCGAGGACCCCGATCCGTTCACCGAAGAAGATCTCCGTGTCGAACGGCTTCATCAGCCCGGTGAGTTCGAGCTCTTCGCAGGTGATGGCCCGCTTGCCGGTGCGCCCGCCGCGCAGGCGCATAGAAACGCTTTGCTCCTCGGGCTTGTCCGGTGGCGGGCCGGCGGCCTCGAACCGTTCCAGACGAGCCGCCATCACCCGGTACTTCTGGGCCATGACCTCGCTGACCTTGGCCTGCTGTTGCAGGGTCCGCACGAGGTCCTTGAGCCGCTTGTGCTCTTCCTCCCAGCGACGCCGCAGCTCGGCCATCCGTTCGTGCTTGTGCGCCCGCGCTTCGTGATACGACTTGAAACCACCGCCATGCACCCACGCCGTGTTGCCCTCGACGGTGACGATCCGGTCGGCCACCCGAGCCAGCAACTCGCGATCGTGGCTGACGAACAGCACCGTCTTCTGCGTCTCGCGCAGCCGCTCTTCCAGCCAGCGTTTGCCCGGCACGTCCAGGTAGTTGTCCGGCTCGTCCAGCAGCAGCACCTCGTCCGGGCCTCGCAACAACGCTTCCAGAGCAAGGCGTTTCTGCTCGCCGCCGGACAGCGTCGTCAGCTCGCGGTACTTGCACTCGTCGTAGGGCAGCCCGAGTGCGGCCACCGTCACGGTGTCCCACAGCACCTCGGCGTCGTAGCCGCCGGCGTCGCCCCAGTGCGCCAGCGCGTTGGCGTACGCGAGCTGGGTCTTCTCGTCGTCGCGTTCCATCAGGACGATCTCGGCGGCCTCGAGCCCTTCCCAGGCATCGCGAACCCGCTCGGGGGCCAGCTGCACCAGGAACTCCTGCACCATGGTCGCGTCCCGCACCGAGCCGATGAACTGCCGCATGACGCCCAGGCCGCCGGACCGCCCGATCGCGCCCTTCTGGGCCGGGATGTCGCCGGCGATCACCCGCAGGAGCGTCGTCTTGCCGGTGCCGTTCGCCCCCACCAGCGCGGCCTTGGCGCCTTCGCCGACCCGGAACGAGACGTCGTCGTACAACGTCCGCCCGTCCGGCAACTGGTGGCGCGCGCCAGCCACGTCGATGTACCCCATAGGGCGTCAGTGTGCGGGACGGCGGCAACCGGCGCACCCTAGTTAGCACCCGATCGTGCAACCTTTGGCCGCCTGACGCGGCCAAAGGTTGCACGATCGGGGCTAGCGCAGGCCGAGGTACGAGGCGAGCAGCCGATCGCGGGTGCGCATCGGCAGGTGGGCGAGCAGGCCGGCGCTGCGAGCATCGCGTCCGGCCAGGTAGCGCCGCTTGGGCTTGCGCGCCTCGACGGCCTCGACGATCCCGCCGACCGCGACGGCGACATCGCCCAGCTTCGTCTTGGCCATAGCCCGGCCCAGCGCAGCGAGCGCCGGCTCGTACAGCGCGCGCTGCTCGGCCGTGGCCGCGTCCAGCGTCGCCTCGGATCGCTTGCCGGCGCGGGGGAAGATGCCGGTGTCCATGGCGCCCGGGACCACCAGGACCACCGGGATCCGCCACGGCGCGAGCTCGAGCCGGGCGGCGTGCGACAGCGACTCGAGCGCCGCCTTGCTGGCCGACAGCGGGGCGAGGAACGGCATCGCCACCCGGGCGGTCGGCGCGCTGACGTTCACGATCCGCCCGTGGCCCAGCCGCAGCAACGGCAGGAACGCCCGCATGAGCGCCGCCGGGCCGACGACGTTCACGTCGAACTGGTCGCGCCACTCGCTGGACGGCATGAGCTCCAGCGGGCCCTGCACGATGATGCCGGCGTTGTTGATCAGAGCGTGCAGCCCGGCGTCCCCCGTCGCCTGGCCCACCTGCGCGATGGCGGTCGCGAGCTGGACGTCGTCGGTGACGTCCAGCCGCACCGGCGTCGTGCCGGGCGGGGCGTCGACGAGGCGGCGCACCCCGGCGTGGACGTCATAGCCCCGCTGCACGAGCGCGCGGGCCGTGGCCGCGCCGATTCCCGCGCCGGCTCCGGTTATCAGAACTGACTTCATGACGAGTCTCCTTCCACATGTCGTTGCCGACATGTCGAAGTGTTCACACGTACCGTGCGACATGTCAAGCTGGGCTCGTAAGAAAGGGGCGGCCGGTGTCGCTGCGCCACGGACTGCTCGGTCTGCTCGCGGAAGGGCCGGCCAGCGGGTACGACCTGACCCGGCGCTTCGAAGAGGTCGTCGGGCCGGTCTGGCCGGCCAAGCATCCGCAGATCTACGCCGAGCTCGGCCGGCTGGCCACCGAGGGCCTGATCAAGGTCGAGAGCGAGGGCGCCCGCGGCCGCAAGGCCTACGAGATCACCGACGCCGGGCTGGCCGAGGTGCGGCGCTGGCTCGTCGACACCAACCCCGGGCAGGCGCTGCGCTTCGAGCCGCTGCTGCGCTCGTTCTTCTTCTGGCTGATGGAACCGGACGAACTGGCTGCCCATCTGGATCGCGAGTCGGCGTCCTACCGGCAGCTGGCCACCACCTATCGCGACTACGCCGAGGCCAAGGACCGTGGCGAGTTCGGATCCAGCCCGCAGACGCAGTCGTTGCGGATGGCCGTCGAGGCGGGGGCGCGCATCTATACGGCACTGGCCGACTGGGCCGAGTGGGCGGCCGAGCGCAGCCGAAAGCAGTAGACCCGTTCCGGGTCGAACGGGGAGAGACTGAAGGCATGACCACGACGCGGTCCGATCTCGCCGCCCTCACCTCGACCCTGCCCGACGGCGCCGTGCTCACCGACCCGGACATCATGTCGTCCTACCGGCAGGACTGGGCCCGCGATCCGTCCGCCGGCACCCCGCTGGCCGTCGTCCGGCCCACCTGCACCGACGACGTGGTGGCCACCCTGCGCTGGGCGTCCGAGCATCGCGTGCCGGTCGTACCGCGCGGGGCGGGCAGCGGCCTGTCCGGCGGCGCGACGGCCGTCGACGGTGGCATCGTGCTGTCCCTGGAACGGATGCGCGACATCGACATCGATCCGGCGATGCGCGTGGCGATCGCCCAGCCCGGCGCGCTCAACGCCGAGGTCAAGGCGGCGGCGGCCAAGCACGGGCTGTGGTACCCGCCGGACCCGTCCTCGTTCGAGATGTGCTCGATCGGCGGCAACGCCGCGACGAATTCCGGCGGGCTGTGCTGCGTCAAGTACGGCGTCACCACCGACTACGTGCTGGGCATGCAGGTCGTGCTGGCCGACGGCACGGCACTGCGCCTGGGCGGTCCGCGCATCAAGGACGTGGCCGGGCTGTCGCTCACCAAGCTGTTCGTGGGCAGCGAGGGCACCCTGGGCGTGATCACCGAGCTGACCCTGCGGCTGCTGCCCGCGCAGTCGCCGATGTCCACGCTGGTCGCGTCGTTCACGTCGGTCGAGGCGGCCGCCGAGGCGGTGCTGGCGATCGTCAGCCGGATCCGGCCGTCCACCCTCGAGCTCATGGACAACGCCTCGATCAACGCCGTCGAGGACCACGTCTCGATGGGACTCGACCGCTCGGCCCAGGCCCTGCTGCTCGCCCGCTCGGACGCCCCGGGCGCGGCCGCCGCCGAGGAGATCGCGATCGCCGTGGCGGCCTGCGAAAGAGCCGGCGCCGCCGAGCTGTTCGCCACCGACGACCCGGACGAGGGCGAGGCCTTCGCGGTGGCGCGGCGCGCGGCGTTCCCGGCGATGGAGCGCAAGGGCGATCTGCTGCTCGAGGACGTCGGGGTGCCGCTGCCGGCGCTGCCCGCCCTGGTGGCCGGCGTCGAGCTGATCGCCGCGCGCAACCGCGTCCTGATCGCCGTCGTGGCCCATGCCGGCGACGGCAACACGCATCCGATCATCGTGTACAACGCCGCGGACGCCGACGAGACCGCCCGGGCGCAGCAGGCGTTCGGCGAGATCATGGATCTGGCGATCTCGCTCGACGGCACGATCACCGGCGAGCACGGCGTGGGCCGGCTGAAGAAGGAGTGGCTGCCCGCCTACCTCGGCGACGACGTGATGGCGCTGTCCCGCCGGATCAAGGATGCCCTCGACCCGGCCAACATCCTCAACCCGGGCGCGGTCCTTTAACCGCCGGATTCGGATCGCGGTCTCGCCCCACTCGCAAGCTCGGGGGCAATCCCGAATCCGAGCCTCGCCGGCGCTCGGCCCGCGCCGCGGCCGGCGGGCTCTTCGCGCGAGCGCTCATAGCGCTGTGGCTAGTGGTCTGTCTGCGATATGCGGCGGTGGACGCGGCGATCCAGATGTGCGCTGGCAAGGCGGAGGAGGAGCCAATACCGCTGTTGTATTGGCGACGACGACAACGCAGCCAGCGTGCATCCGGGCGCCGCAGGCACTGCCAGGTCATAT
>DASXYE010000247.1:0-6902 GCA_036502695.1 Jatrophihabitantaceae bacterium | reverse complement strand
GGGCGGTGCCCAGCGCGGCCAGCTCGGTGGCCGCCTCGTCCAGGCCGATGCGGCGGGTGACCAGCCGGCCGGGTCGTGGCCGACCCAGCCGTGCCAGTCGCTGCGGCACAGCCCGGTGGCGCGCACCCGCACCACGACACCGTCCGGCGGGCACCCCGGCGGCCGGACCTCGCGCACCACCGGCGGCGTCCCGAACTCGTCGTAGACCACCGCGCGCATGGCGCCAGTGTGTATCACGCAACGCACGGACGGCTCCTGGTGTCTGACCAGGTAAGTGATCGGTTCGGGAGGAATCACATGACAACCCTGCGCACCAAGGCGGCCGTGCTGGCCGCGTCCCTCGGACTGGCCGGAGCCGGCCTGGTCCTGGCCGGGTCCCCGGCGAACGCCGCCCCGGTTCCGGCGTGCGGCAACAACTCGCTGATCGTCTCGCACACCATCCCGGAGGGAGCGACCGGCCACGCCTCGTTCGTGATCTTGTTCCGGAACGCCAACAAGCACTCGTGCACGCTGTACGGCTACCCGGGTCTGGACGCCCTGAACGCCTCCGGGCACGTCCTGGCCCACGCCCAGCGCACGATGCGCGGGTTCGCGGGCGGCGCGCACAGCCTCGGCACCGTGTCGATCACGCCCGGCCACTACGCCTCGGCCACCGTCGAGTGGATGAGCTTCAACCCGACCACCGGCACCGGCTGCCAGCACTCCACGTCGGTCGCCACGACACCGCCGAACACGTCGCACACGTACCGCCTCGGCGTGTCGGTCAGCCTCTGCCGGCTGCAGGTGCACCCCACCGTGCTCGGCCACACCGGCAACAACTAGGCCGTCCGGGCCGGGCGCTCACTCGGTGCCCGGTCCGCCGAGGGGACGGCCGCGGCGGCACGTTCTAAGGTCGTCGGCATGCGCGCCGCCTATGCCTCCGCCCCGCATCCGGACGATCCACTCGCCGGGCTGGTGGTCGGCGAGCGACCCGACCCGGTCGCGCCGAACGGCTGGACGACCGTGTCCATCAAGGCCGCCAGCCTCAACCACCACGACCTGTGGACGCTGCGCGGCGTGGGCATCGGCGCCGACCAGTTCCCGATGATCCTGGGCTGCGACGCCGCCGGCATCGAGACCGCCACGGGCGCCGAGGTGATCGTCCATTCGGTCATTGCGACCGACGGCTGGGACGGCGACGAGACGCTCGACCCGAAGCGAACGCTGCTCTCGGAGAAGCACCAGGGCACCATTTCCGAGCAGGTGATCGTGCCCGCCCGCAACGTGCTGCCCAAGCCGGCCGAGCTGTCCTGGGCGGAGGCGGCCTGCCTGCCCACGTCCTGGCTCACCGCGTACCGGATGCTGTTCGTCAAGTCCGGGCTGCGACCGGGGCAGACCGTGCTGGTGCAGGGCGCGTCCGGCGGCGTCGCCACAGCGGCGATCATGCTGGGCCGGGCGGCCGGCTACCGGGTCTGGGCGACCGCGCGCACCGAGGCGAAGCAGGCCGCCGCGATCGAGCTGGGCGCGCACGAGACGTTCCCGTCCGGCGCGCGGTTGCCCGAACGGGTCGACGTCGTGATCGAGACGGTCGGCGCGGCGACCTGGGCCCACTCGGTGAAGGCCCTCAAGCCAGGCGGGCGCATCGTCATCTCCGGCGCGACGACCGGGGCCGCCCCGGCCGCCGAGCTGAGCCGGATCTTCTTCCTGCAGCTGTCCGTGGTGGGCTCGACGATGGGCACCAAGCCCGAGCTGGCCGGCCTGATCTCGTTCCTGCGCGACAGCGGGTTGCGCCCGCACGTCGATCGGACGCTGTCGCTCGACCGGGTCGGCGAGGGGCTGTCGGCCATGGAGTCCGGCGACCTGGTCGGCAAGATCGTGATCGAGGTCTGACGCCGTGCGTTGGCCCGTCTCGGTGAAGGGCGTCATCTGGGTGGGCGATCGCGTGCTGCTCGCCCACAACGCCCGCAAGCAGTGGGAACTGCCCGGCGGGCGACTGGACCGGCACGAGTCGATGGAGGCCGGGCTGTCCCGCGAGATCCGCGAGGAGACCGCGCTGGACGCCGTTGTCGGCCCGCTCGTGGGCGCCTACGTCTTCGACGCCATCCCGCACAAGCGCGTGGTGATGCTGGCCTACGGCTGCGCGGCCAGCACCGGCCAGGCGCCGACGGCCTCCCCCGAGCACAGCGAGGTGAGCCTGTTCGCACCGGACGAGCTCGAGGCGTTGGTCGTGCCCGAGCGCTACCGCGACGCGATCACGCAGTGGTCGGCCGACGACGCTGCCAAGCTGCTCGCTGAGTGATCACCGCCGTGGTGTGCGCCGCCTTCGACGCGGCCACCGACGCGGCGGTCCTGGCGGTTCGCGAGCAGGTGCGCGCGGCCGGGGTTCGGCTGGCCGAGCAGCCGGCGCACCGGCCGCACCTCACCCTGGCCGCAGCCCGGATCGAACCGGCCGAGCTGGCCCGCGTCCTGGATCTCGCCGGTGCCGTGGCTGCCCGGCAGCAACCGTTCCGGGTCGCGCTGGCCGAGATCGGATCCTTCGCCGGATCCGGCGTGATCTGGCTCGGTCCCGCACCGTCGTCGGCGCTGTCCCGGCTGCAAGCCGACGTGGATGTCGCCCTGTGCGCCGACGGCTGGCCCCGCGCGTTCGGCGAGCACAGCGACCCGGCGCAGTGGGTCGCGCACTGCACGCTGGCCACCCGGGTCCGCGAACCGTTGCTGCGGCGGGTGCTCGCCACGGTCCGCGCGAGCTACGAACCGATCGAGGCCCGGATCGACGGACTAGCCACGATCCTGGTCGGCGGGCGCGGCGACGTCGGCTACGCCGAGCTGGGCTGAACCGGGTCGGGCTGACTGGGCGGCGTCGGGACCCGGAACGGGAACGTCTGAGCCATGTCCCAGCCGTCGGCACGACGTACGACCAGGCTGAGTTCCGCGATCCGGGCCGGCACGGGCAGCAACTGCTCGACGTCGGCGACGAGGGCCTCGAGCTCGGCCGGGTTGGCGGAATCGGCCACGGTCAGGTGCGGCACCGGCCGCGAACCGTAGCGACCGCCGTACGGCGGGTAGTCCGGCCAGCGGTCGGTGACCGCGGCAATCAGCGCGAGGATGGCCGTGCCGGGCTGCGGGTCGAGCCACAGCAGCTCAGGGAACCGCCCGAATGCGGCGAACGTCAGCTCGATCGGGTCGGTAGCCGCGGCGATCGCCGTGACCGCCGCGAGGTCGTCGTCGGTGAGCAGCCCGGCCGGAATCCACGGGTACAGCACGGTGACGTGGGCCGGCACGCCCAATACCGCGACGGAGTCGAAGCGCTGCCGCCAGTGGCCGATCACCGGATCGACCTCGGGCACGCGCAGCACCAGTCCGCTGTCACCCTCCTGTGCCGACGTCACGGGTTCTTCCTAGCGGGCCGGCCCCCGATTCGGAAGACCGTTTCACGACGAGGATTGCTGGCTGATCATTGCCATGGCGCCATCTCGCCAATGCGAGCCATTGATCTCGTCCATGCCAAGAGTTTCCAATGAGCAGATTGATCACGTACGGGGCGGAGGACGACGTGACGTATCGGGGCGACTCGCACCTCAGCCGACGCAGTTGGCGGATCGGCATCGCGACGGCTGCGGTCGTCGTCAGCGGAGTCGTGGCTGCCGGCCCGGCTGGCGGGACGCCGCCGACGCCGGCCAGCGGCTGGCAAGCCACGCCGCAGACGGCGAACTACAGCGTCACGCTGGTGACCGGGGACGTCGTGCACGTGACGCCGGGCGACGGCCGGTCGGCGGTGACCGTCACGCCGGCGCCCCGGACGAACGGTGCGCGGCCGAGCTTCTGGGTGTCCCAGCACGGACAGGACCTCACCGTGCTGCCGAGCGACGTCGCCGCGCTCGTACCGACCCGGCTCGATCCGGCGCTGTTCGACGTCACCTCCCTTACGGCGCAGGGCGACGGCGATGCGCAGAGTTCGACGATCCCGCTGATCGCGACCTATGACGGGACGCCCCGCGCGCTGCCGGCCACCACGGCGACCCGGGCATTGCCCAGCGTGCACGCCGCGGCGATGCGGGTCACCAAGGCTTCCGCAGCCAAGCTGGGTATCGGGGCCACGCTGCCGGCCGGGGTGCGCAAGCTCTGGCTGGACGCTCGCGTGCACGTCGACCTCGATACCAACCTGACCCAGATCGGAGCGCCGCAGGCCTGGGACGCCGGCTACAACGGCAAGGGCGTCAAGGTGGCCGTGCTCGACTCCGGCATCGACGCGTCCCATCCGGACCTGGCCGGTGCCGTCGCGGCCAGCCAGAACTTCACCGACACCGCCGATGCGACCGACCACTTCGGGCACGGCACGCACGTCGCGTCGATCATCGCCGGCCGGGGCGCCGCATCGGACGGCGCGCGCCGGGGCGTGGCGTACGGCGCGACTTTGCTGAACGGCAAGGTGCTGGGCGACGACGGGTATGGCTACGCGTCCTCGATCATCGCCGGGATGGACTGGGCCAGCACCACCCAGCACGCCGACATCGTGAACCTGAGCCTCGGCTTCCCGCCCGGCACCACCGAGGGCAACCCGGTCACCGCCGCGGTCGACCGGCTGACGGCTGCCAACCACACGCTGTTCGTCATCGCCGCCGGCAACAACACGTGCGGCACCTGCATCGCCAGCCCCGCCGACGCGGCGAGCGCGCTGACCGTCGGCGCGGTCGACAGCCACGACCAGCTCGCCGACTTCTCCAGCCGCGGGCCGGTGCCGGGCACCGACGCGGTCAAGCCCGACATCACCGCCCCGGGCGTGGACATCGTCGCCGCGCGCGCCGCCGGCACGTCGCTCGGTACGCCGGTCGGCGACAACTACACGACGCTGTCCGGCACGTCGATGGCCGCCCCGCACGTCGCCGGGGCGGCCGCGGACCTGCTGCAGGCTCGTGGCGCCATGGATCCAACCAATCTCAAGGCCGCGCTGATGGACACCGCCGCGTCGACCGCCGGCGTTCCGATCTACAGCCAGGGTGCGGGTCGGCTCGACATCGGCGCCGCCTTGACGACGCCGGTGTCGGCCACGCCCGGCGTCGTCGACTTCGGCCGGTTCAGCTGGCCCTATCCGACGGCAGCGCCGAGCAAGACGATCACCTATCACAACCGGGCCGACCATCCGATCACGCTTGCCCTGTCGTCTGATCTTCCCGCCGCGCACCTATCTACAGCCACGCTGAGCATCCCCGCGGGCGGTACGGCCACCGCCGACGTGAGCGTCGACACCAGCGTCGGTGCAGCCGGCACATTCGCCGGCACGATCACCGCTGCCGTCGCCGGCGGCCCGACCGTCCACACCACCGTCGGTTTCGGCAAGGCGCCGGAGATGCACGACGTCCACGTCAACGCCATCGCCCGGGACGGACGCGCAGCAGTGGGCGGCTTCCGGGTGATCGACGTGCACGACGGCAGCGTCGCCGCGACCCGTTACTGGCCGGGTGCCGCCGCTGAGCCGTGCACCACCGCCTCGTGGGCCGAGAGCAACTGCATCCGGGTGCCGGTCGGCACCTACTCGATCATGGGCTTCGTCTTCACCATGCCGCCCGACCAGCCCAGCACCGATCAGGGCGTGCGCAACACCCTGAACACCACCCTGGTCGGCAACCCGCAGGTGACCATCTCGAAGGACACCACGCTGACGTTCGATGCCCGGACGGCGCGCGAGGTCAGCGTCGCGACGCCGGGCCACGACGACGCCCACGCCAACCTGGGCGGCGCCGCGCAGATCGGGTACAGCCGTACGCCCCAGAACGGTGCCGCCGAAATCGACCAGATCGTGAACTCCCCGGGCGACCAGCTCGAAGAACGGCTGTTCATGCAGCCGACGCCCCCGGTCACGATCGGCCAGCTCGACGCGTACACGCGCTGGCGCCTCGAGGCACCGGCGATCACCTTGCGCAGCAGCGGGATCCAGCTCGATCCCGAGTACTACGACCCGGTCTGGTTCAGCGAGGTGTCCAGCCAGTACCCGCGGCTGGACGGGACGGCCCGGCTGCGCGTCGTCGATGCCGGCACCGCCACCGCGCCCGAGCTGGCCGGGCGCGACCTGCACGGCGCCCTGGCTGTGGTCCGCCGTTCGGACACCATCCCGGTCGGCGACCAGTCGAACAACGCCGCGGCCGCGGGTGCGCGGATGGTGGCGATCTACAACGACGGTCCGGGCGTGGACGCCGCCCCGGGAAAGACGGGGATCAAGCTGCAGGTGCCCACCGTGCGGCTGCCCCACGACGAGGGACAGGCGCTGCTCGCCCGGCCCGGGCGCACCGTCACGGCCGCCGGCATCCGCACGAGCCCGTACCAGTACGACCTCGTCTATCGCGAGCACGGCCGCATCCCGACGAACCTGCACTACACCGCCCGGCTGAACCAGCTCGCGGCCGTCACCCGGCACTTCAACGGCGAGGCCGGCAACGACCTCAGCTACGGCGAGGCCGCGTACGCGTTCCTGCCCGGCGCGGCGTTCGCCAGCACGACGATCTACCCGCTGACCGGTGCGCCGCGAACTCGAATCGACTACCACGTAGGGGATCCCGACGTCCGTTGGGCATACGGTGTCGAGACTCCGGAGCCGCGCTACAACAACCTCTGGCCCCACTCGGACTTCGCCAGCATGGAGCTCAACACAGCGGCGACGACCACGTACCGGTCTGGTCAGCGCACGTCCGACTACTGGCTCAACGGTCCCATCGCCCCCGGCCTGAGTCCCGTGCAGCCCTTGCAGCGCAGCGGCGACGTCATGCGCGTGCACATGGCCGGATTCATCGACGCCTCCGGCAACTACGCCGACGCCTACACCAGCCAGTTCGAGCACGGGCTGAACACCGACTTCCACCTGTACGCCGGCGATCAGCTCGTCGCGCAGACGAAGTTCCTGGCCGCCGGCACGATGGCGGTGCCCGCCG
>DASXYE010000246.1:0-7258 GCA_036502695.1 Jatrophihabitantaceae bacterium | reverse complement strand
GCACTCGACGATCGTGTGGCTGCACGCGGGCGCACACGCGTCGCACGCGTCGATGGTGCGCGCGATCGCCGAGCGGCGTCGCGCCGGACTCGCCGAGCCGGACGTCCGCATCGCCGTGGGTCCCGAGCGGTACCTCAGCGGCGAGTCCAGCGCGATCATGCGCGCGCTGTCCGGCGGGCCGGCGCTACCCGAGTTTCGACGCGCCCCGGGGACCACCAACGGCGTCCCGACCCTCGTCCACAACGTCGAAACGCTGGCCCGGACGGGGCTGGCCGCGCGCCCGGGCGCGGCGGTGCGTACGCCGACGAGCCTGCTCACGATCGCGACCGCCGCCGGCCGGGCCGTCGTCGAGGTCGCGGGTACGACGCCGTTGTGGCAGGTGCTCGACGGGATCCTCGGGCTGGGCGCTACGGCCGCTCAGCAGGCCGTGCTGCTCGGCGGCTACGGCGGCGCCTGGGTCGATCGGTCGACATTCGAACAGCTCCGCGCGGACGAGGCGAGTGCGAGATCGCTCGGGGTCTCGCTGGGCGCCGGAGTGCTCCTGCCGCTGCATCGAGAATCGTGCGGCCTGGCTCCGACGTCCGCGATCGCCGGGTACCTGGCCGCCGGCAGTGCGCGCCAGTGCGGGCCGTGCCTGTTCGGCCTGCGCGCAGTGGCCGACGGGCTCGCCGAACTGGTCGAGCTGCGGGCTCGTCGGCGCGATGCCCGGCGGCTGCAGCACGTCCTGGCCGAGATTGCCGGACGGGGCGCCTGCCACCATCCCGACGGCGCGGTACGCATGGTCGCGAGCGCTCTGCGCGCCTTCGCCGAAGACGTGCGCGCGCACCTGCACGGCGCCGGCTGCCAGCACGACGGCATCGGCGGCTTCTTCCCCGTCCCGGCCGGGACCTGACGTGGCCCGGCACCGACGCGAGTCGTGCGCCCGGACGCTGCGCGTCAACCCGGTCGCCTGCGACGGCATCGGCATCTGCCAGCACGTCGCGCCCACCCTCGTCCGGGCCGATTCGTGGGGATACCCGATCGTGTCGGGCCAGGCGTTGCACGGAGCCGACAAGCGGGCGGCCGAGGCCGCCGTGGCGTCGTGTCCCCGCCAAGCGCTGTTCGTCGTCGAGCAAATCGTCCCACCGCCGCATTGATCGACTCATCGGCGACAAGTCGAATGACAGCCCCGACATGTGAGTGACGGCCCTGTCACGTACACCACGTGACGCGACGCCAGCCCCCAGCCTTGCGAGTGGAAGCCCGTGTCCCGCGGAGCCCGCATGTGACTGAGGAAGGGGACGTGTCGTGGAGACTCGCCCGACATCCCTGAAACACCTGCTCATCGGTGTCGTGACGATCGGCATGATCGTTGCGTTGTTGCAGTTCGTCGCCGCGAAGGGGGCGGGCGCCGCCACCAACGGCAGCATCACCCTGCACGTGCAGAGTGCGCGGTCGGTGAACAGCGGACCGGGCTTCGTGCACGAGGGCGATGCGGTGCCGGCCTACAAGTGGCTGATCAACAAAGACGACACCGGGAATCCAGGCACGCTGAGCAATCAGGGAACCGGCGCCTGCCTACCCGCCACGGCGGCCGGCGGCAGCTCGGACCCGAACTACGCCGACACGTGTCAGTGGCCCTCCGCGCGCAACACCTCGGGTTTCGCGCCGATCGTCGCGCAGGGCGACGAGACCGACCTCAGCGACAGCAATCCGCTGGACAACCTCCCACCCGGCAAGTACCTGATCTCGGTCACCGCCGACAAATTCAAGATCGACGGTAAGCACTTCACCGTGACGGCGGGCGCGACGACGCCGGTGACGGTCGAGATGAACCCGACGCCGCTGCCGCTGACCACCTTGCGAATTCAGGTCTTCAACGACAACGCTCCGGTTGACGGCACCTACGAGGTCGACGCCGAGCCCGCACTGGCCGGTTTCAGCGCGGCCCTCGCCGACGTGCTCGGCACCGTCAGTACCGACTACTACGGAAACGCGCTGTGCACGATCTACCAGCACGACGCCGCCGGCCACCTGCTGTTCGACGCCAACAACCGGCCGATCGTCGACACCACCCGATCGACCGGCAAGTGCCTCAGCGACAGCACCGGGCTGATCACGATTCCCAATCTCGGCCCCAACCGTTACGGCGCGACGGTCACACCGCCGGCGCCCGTCACCGGGCAGACGTATCAGTGGGTGCAGACCACGACGCTCGAAGGCACCCACGACCACGACATCTGGCAGCAGGAGGGCGAGACCGGCTTCGACACCGAGCAGACCAAGGGCGCCGAGCTGGTGCCCGCGGTCCAGTTCGGCTTCGTCAGGACGCAGGCGGTCAGAATCCCGCCGCGCAACGTGCCGACCGGTGAGATCAAGGGCGTCGCCATCGCCGGACTGCCTTATATCGGTGGGCAGAACGGCCAGGTCGTGCCCGAGACCGGATTCGCCGGCGCCAAGTCCGGCGGCCCGATCAAGAACCCGTGGATCGCGCTGTCGGATCTCGACGCGGGCGACGCCCAGGTCTACGTCGGGCGCGGCAACGCCGACGGCAGCTTCGACATCAAGAACCTGCCGGACGGCACCTATCAGCTGAGCATCTGGGACGACGACCAGGACTACATCCTGTGGAGCTTCAACGTCGAGGTGCACGACGGCGGGCTGACGAACGTGGGCAACAAGATGATCGTCGGCTGGTTCACCCACGTGCACGGCAAGGTGTTCGTCGACTCGAACGGCAACGGCAAGCAGGACCCGGGCGAGCGGGCGGTGCCGCAGTTCGCGCTGACGGTACGCGAGCGCGACAACTCACTGATGGACCAGGCCACGAACACCGCCACGACCGACAGCAACGGCGCCTACGACATCCGCGAGGTGTACCCGCTCGGCAAGTGGCTGGTACTGGAGGCGTTCAACACGCGCTACAAGACGACCGGCATCACCTACAAGGGCGAGAACGAGACCAAGGCGACGACGCAGCTGGGCAGTCTCGTCGACCTGAACTTCCTGCCGATCATCGGCCTCGGCGGCGAGATCGACTGGGGCGTTCAGCCTTACGACACCGGCACGAACGGCGGCATCGTCGGCACAGTCACCTACGACACGACCCGCAACGAGCTCGACCCGGCCGACGCGGCCACCGAGCCCTACCAGCCCGGAATCCCGGACGTGCCGGTCAACCTCTACGTCCCGCAGGCGTGCACCGCGGCGCCGGCCGACCAGGCCAACGAGTGCCGCCAGGGCTATCGGATCGTGCCGGTACAGATCCCCGACCCGGCCGATCCGACCGCGATGATCGACAACCCGGCCCCGGACCGTGGCGCGTTCGTCAAGGGTCCGCAGGTGCAGGAGGCGTACACCTCGGAGAAGTGGGATCCGCCCCGCGGGTGTACAGCCCGGCAGTACAACGGCCAGCCACTGACCGACCAGCAGGCCCTGCCGGAGTTCGGCCCAGCCGCGAACCGGATGTGCGTCGAGGCACCGATGATGGGCGTCGCGGTCGGCCCGAGTGACAGCACGCCGGGCGCCGCCTCGCAGACCGTCAACGGCAACTACGGGTTCGCGACGTCGAAGATCAACCTCTACGCGCCCGGAAACGCCAAGAACCCGGCGCCGAACCATGATCTGCCGCTGTACGCGAACCTCGCCGACGCCGGCTACGACGAGCAGGACCTGCCCTCGCTGGACTACATCGTCTCCGTCGACATCCCGGCCGATCCCGTCGACGGCAAGCCGATGTACAAGGTCACGAGCGAGGCAGATGTGAACGTCTTCGACGGCGACACCTATCTGCCGCAGGAGAACTACCCGCCGGCCACGCCGGCCGCGGCGAACGACCCGGCCGGTCCGCCCGACAAGACGCCGCTCCCGCCGTCGCAGCCGCCCTCGCAGCAAGCCGGCATCATCTCGCCGTGCGTCGGCTCGCTGCACACGGTGGATGTCACCAACGATGCGTTCAACGCCGGCGGCGGCAGCCCGTTCCAGGGCTACGACCGACCGTCCTGCTCGGACAAGCTGGTGACCGTTCGCACCGGGCAAGCCACGGCGCCGAACTTCAACCTGTTCACCGACGTGCCGCTCCCCACGCACTTCTGGGGCCTCACGCTGAACGACCTCGGGCTCACCCTCGACAAGCGCAGCGTGAACTACGGCGAGGCGCAGGGCCTGCCCTACGTCCCGGTCGGTCTCTACGACTGGTCCGGACGGCTCGTGGACACGACGCACACCGACTTCAACGGGCTCTACGAGGCGCTCGAGCCGTCCACCGACACGTTCAACTGCCCGGTGCCGGCCGGGCCCTGCCCGAACATGTACCGGTTCGTGGGCAACGACCCCGGCCAACCGGGCGCACTGAATCCCGACTACAACTCGCGGTTCCGAACCATCGCCACCAACTTCCAGGCCTGGCCCGGGCTGTACACGGTGACCGACGAGGCGCCGACCCAGGTTGCGACCACGGCCCTCGCGCCGGACACGACGGTGGCCAACCCGACCGTGTGCGACCTCGGCGCCACCGCACCGCAGGTGCTCGCTGTCGACCGCCCGTTCGTGCGCAAGAACACGGGGTCGGACAACCGGGTCGTCACCGTCACGGGGTTCGGCTTCGGTGCGACGGCCGGCACGCTCAAGCTCGGCACGAGAACCTTGACGGCGTCGAGCTGGTCGGACACCAAGATCGTGTTCACGGTGCCGGCGAACCTGACGTCCGGGCCGGCAGCGCTGAGCATCACGAACGGTGCTGGGCAGGCCAACGTCAACGGTCTCAACATCCAGGTGCTCGACGCCGCCAACTCGTCGACGCCGGGTAGCACCGCGAATAACCCGTTGCTCGCCGAGGTCGGCCCGACCAAGACGTACAAGAAGGTCCAGGCCGCGCTGGAGGCAGCTCGCCCGACCGCGGCTCGCCGTTACTGGCTCGTCGTGGTGTGGCCGAACGCGCAGACGTCGGCCAACGCGCAGGGTGAGTACAACGAGAACCTGATCGTCCACCACCAGGTGCACATCCAGGGGGTCGGTCCCGGCGGGTTCGATCCGGCCGGAACGTTCGTGCCGGGGTCGATCATCGACGGCGCGGGCTTCAACGCCGACAACCCGAGTGGGATCAACTGGATCGCGCTGCTCAGCAGCTTGACCTACTCGGGCAACCCCGCTGTGCCTGACGCGGCGGCGGTCACCGTCCTCGACGATCCGGCCGGGCCCAACGTGCCGGCGAGCTACCCGCTCACCTTCGACGGCTTCACGGTCACCGGGGGAGCGCAGTCCGATCTGCCGACCAACATCAACGAAATCACGGGCGGAATCACGACGCCGTACGGCGCCACGGGCGCGCTGATCACGCAGGGCGGCGGCATCTACGTGCACAGCAACGTGCGCGGTATGCAGGTCACGGACAACATCATCCGTGGCAACGGCGGCTCCTACGGCGGTGCCGTGCGAGTCGGCACCCCGTACGTCGGGAACAACCGCAACAACGACCTGCTGCTCGCCCGCAACCAGATCCGCGACAACGGCGGGACGAACCTGGCCGGTGGCGTCGGACTGTTCGGCGGCAGCGACGGCTACCAGGTCACCGGCAACGCGATCTGCGGCAACTTCTCAGCCGAGTACGGCGGTGCGATCTCCGCGTTCGGCTACAACGCCTACGGCGGCGGCTCGACCGGCGGCACGATCAGCAACAACCGCATCTGGTTCAACTCGTCCTACGACGAGGGTGGCGGCGTCATGATCGCCGGCGAACTGCCGTCCGATCCGACTCGCCTGTCCGAGGGAACCGGCCCGGTGACGATCAACGCCAACGTCATCCAGACGAACCTGGCCAATGACGACGGTGGTGGGATCCGGCTGCTGCAGACCAGTGGCTCGCACATCTCGCGCAGTGATCCGCAGACGATCGCGATCACGAACAACACGATCGCCAACAACGTGTCAGCACACGAGGGTGGCGGCATCGCTCTGGACGACGCGGCGTTCGTGGACATCGTCGACAACACGGTGGCCAAGAACCTGACGACCGCAAGTGCCGTCACGAGCGACGGGAACGCCGCCCCGGCCGGCCTGTCGACCGCGGCCAACAGTGACCCCTTGCAGGCCCGGCTGCGCAACACCAACCTGTTCCCCGGCTCGGCCACGCTCGGTGCGACGCTGTTCAGCAAGCCGACCGTCTTCGACGACGTGTTCTGGGACAACCGGGCCGGCAACTTCAGCGGCGGCTGGGTGTACGGAATCGGGGGCACGCTGCCCGACGGGTCGCCGAACGACGTCAACAACTGGGACATGGGCGTGGTAGACGTCCCGGGTGCTCTGCTGACGCCGACCCACACGGTCCTGCAGGACGGGACCGGGGTGACGGCCGACGCCACGAACAGCGCCGTAGATCCCGGATTCCAGGCCAACTACGACGTGACGGTGAACATCCTCGCCTCGCGCACGTATCCGGCCTTCCGGCAATCGGTGATCGTGGCCGAACTGCTGCCCCCGACGCTCATGGGTGACTACCACGTCGCGGTGGCGACACCGGCATCGTCGGCCCGCGGTCTGGGCGCGGCCAACGTGGTCGTGCGCTGGGGTCCTGGCGCTAACGGCTGGACCTACGGTGTCAGCGCCCGGACGCCGGACATCGACGGGGACCGCCGTCCAACCGGGATCGGCCCGTCGGCGCGTTACGACGCCGGGTCCGACCAGATGACGCCCTGACCCCTTCTTCCATCGGAGTACACAGTGACCGAGAACTCTTCAGCACACGGGCTGTCCCGGCGGACGTTCCTCGCCGGCGGCGCTGCCGCGGTCGGCGGCTCGCTCATCGGCGCGCGGCTGCTCGCCGCCTCGCCGGCCCACGCCGCTCCGGCCGCTCCGGCCGCGCCGGCCGCGGTGACGCATCCGATCAAGCGCATGCACCTGGTGGGCACCGACGGCTGGGTGGCGATGCCCGACAACGCGCCGCCCGACCTGCCCTTCTTCCCGGACGCGCTCGCGCCGACGGGCTTCAACACCTACGTCTTCGGCTTCCGCGACGTCACGAGCCTGACGGCGACCCAGGTCGCTGCGCAGCGCGGCAAGGCACAGATCAGCGCGCCGATGCTGTCCTTCGACGAGGAGGACGACATCTACATGACGTTGACGAACCTCGGGCTGGCCCAGCGTCCGGACCTCTTCGACGGCCACACCCTGCACTGGCACGGATTCGTCAACGCGATCCCCTTGTTCGACGGCGTTCCGGAGCTGTCGCTGGCAGTGCCGGTGGGCCGCGACCTCACCTACTTCTACCGGCCGCACGACGCCG
>DASXYE010000245.1:0-14923 GCA_036502695.1 Jatrophihabitantaceae bacterium | reverse complement strand
GCCGACTTTGCCCCGCGACGGCACGCTGACGAGGGCACGCTGCGTGCCGCAGAGGGGCAAAGTCGGGATGTTGTGGGCGGCGGGTGGTTCGGGTACCTCGCCTACTCGGGGGCTTCCTGGTTGGGCTTCTACGACCGCGTCCTGCGCTGGCGGGACGGCCGGTGGTGGTACGAGTCGCTGGCCGACCACCCGCCGGGCGACCTGGCGGCGGCAGTGGCGGTGGCGGCTCCGGCCGACGTTCGTCCACAGTGGATGGTCGGCGAGTTCACCGGTGCACCCGAGGAAGACCACCTGGCCGCCGTCGAGCAGGCCATCGAGCTGATCCGGGCCGGCGAGCTGTATCAGGTGAACGTGTGCACCCGGCTGGCCGCCCCGTTCGGTGGATTGCCGGCGGCGCTATGGGCCGACGCGGCCGCCCGATTGCGTCCCGTCCACGGCGCCTTCGTCTCCGGCGATCGCGTGGTGGCGAGCCTCAGCCCGGAGCTGTTCCTGCGTCGTCAGGGTGATCTCGTCACGACGTCGCCGATCAAGGGCACCGCGCTGTCGGCGCAGGCGCTGGCCCGCTCGGCCAAGGACGCCGCCGAGAACGTCATGATCGTCGACCTGATGCGCAACGACCTGGGCCGGGTGGCACGCACCGGAACGGTGCAGGTCGCCGAGCTGCTCAGCGTCGAACCACACCCCGGCGTATGGCACCTGGTCTCGACGGTGACCGCCCGGGTCGACGCCGATGACGCCGAACTGCTGGCCGCGATGTTCCCGCCCGGGTCGGTGACCGGGGCCCCGAAGGTCCGGGCGACGCAGGCCATCGCGTCGCTCGAGCCAACACCGCGCGGGGTCTACACCGGGGCGATCGGGTTCGCCAGCCCGGCCTGGGGTCTCGAGTTCAACGTCGCCATCCGGACGTTCGAGATCGCGGACGACGTGATCGAGCTGGGCGTCGGCGGCGGCATCACCGCGGACAGCGTCCCGATGCTCGAGTGGCGCGAATGCCTGCACAAGGCGGCGCCGCTGCTCGGGGCGCTCGACGCGAAGGGGCCGTTCACGCCGGATGGGGCGCCGGTGGACCGGGCGCCGGCCGATGCGGAGCCGGCCGACTGGCAGCTGGCCGGCGGGCTGCTCGAGACGATCCTGGCCGTGGACGGTGAGCCGGTGCGCCTGGCCGATCACCTGGCCCGGCTGGACCGCTCGTGCCGCGAGCTGTACGGATCCGGGCTGCCCGACGATCTGGCCGCCCGGATCCGGGACGCGTGCACGCTGCCGGGGCGGGCGGTGGTGCGGGTACGGGCGCCCGAGATCGAGGTGAGCGTGGCCCCGGCCGGGCCGCTGCCCGGGCCGTCGCACGCCCGGATCGTCCGCGGCCGGCGGGGTCTGTGGCGGCACAAGTGGGCCGACCGGGCCGAGTTGGCCGCCGCCGAGTCCACGGTTTTGGCCGAACGGACCGCGATACGCGGCTCGGACGACCAAAACCGGGTGCCGCTGTTCGTCGCGGACGACGGGGCCGTGCTGGAGACCAGTCGCGGCAACGTCTTCTTGTTACTGGACGACGGCACGCTCATCACTCCGCCGCTGCGCGACGACCTGCTGCCCGGCATCACCCGCCGGGCCCTGCTCGACCGAGCGCGCGACCGCGGCCGGTCGACCCGGCTGGCGACCTTCACCCTGGACGAGCTGCTCGGCGCGGCCGCTGCGTTCTGGACGAGCAGCCTGAGCGGGGTCGTGCCGATCGCATCCGTCGACGGCGTGCCGCTGCCCCGGCGCGACGCCGAGCTAGCCACCCTTCTCGGTCCCGGCGGTGGCCGCCGGCAAGAACGTTAGGTAAACTAACTACTGATGACATCGACCAATGCCAGTCGGCAAACCGCCGCGGAACTGTCCGCGGCGCTGCGTCCGTCGCTGCTGCGGCTCACCCGCATCCTGCGTAACCAGCGCGTCGACATGTCAGTCACCCTCACTCAGCTTTCCGCGATGGCCACCCTGCGCAAGAAGGGGCCGATGAGCGCCGGCGATCTGGCCACATACGAGCGGGTTCAGCCGCCGTCCATGACCAAGGTGCTGGCCCTTCTGGAAGAGAAGGGCATGGTCACCCGGGACACCCACCCGACCGACAAGCGCCAGGTGATCATCGCGCTGACCCCGGCCGGTATCGAGCTGCTCGATTCCGAGCGGCGGCAACGCGACGCCTGGCTGTCGCAGCGGCTGGCCCAGCTGGCCCCCGACGAGCGGGCGCTGCTGCACGACACCATCCCCGTGCTCGACAAGCTGGCCGAGCTGTGACGGCGGTTGCCGACACAGCTACCGAGACACAGGATTCCCCTACCCGCGGCGGGATGTTCCGCTCGCTGCGGGTTCGCAACTACCGGCTCTACGCGTCCGGGCAGCTCGTGTCGCTCACCGGCACCTGGATGCAGCGCGTGGCGCAGGACTGGCTGGTGCTGACGCTGACCAACTCCGGCACGGCGCTCGGGTTGGTCACCGCGTTGCAGTTCGGGCCCTCGCTCGTGCTGGGCCTGTGGGGCGGCACGCTGGCCGATCGCCTGGACAAGCGCAAGCTGCTGCTCGTCACCCAGACCTTGTTGGCGTTCGTGGCGTTGACGCTGGGCATCCTCGATGTCAGCGGCGTCGTGCAGTACTGGCACGTGCTCGTGCTGGCGGCCGCACTCGGCACGATCACCTCGGTCGACACGCCGACCCGGCAGTCGTTCGCGGTCGAGATGGTCGGCCGCGACGACCTGACCAATGCGGTCGGCATCAACGCGACGATCTTCAACGGCGCGCGCATCATCGGCCCGGCGGTGGCCGGTCTGATGATCACCGCCGTCGGCACCGGCTGGGCGTTCGTCGCCAACGCCGCGTCGAGCATCGCCGTGCTGATCGGGTTGTGGCTCATGCGTCCGAGCGAGCTCTACCCGGCGCCGCCCCTCGGGCGGGCCCGCGGCCAGCTGGTCGCCGGCGTGCGCTACGTCCTCGGCCGGCGCGACCTGCTGCTGGCGATGGTGCTGGTGTTCATCGTCGGCACGTTCGGCCTGAACTTCCAGATCACCACGGCGCTGCTGGCCAAGCAGGTGTTCCACCGCACGGCCGCCGGCTACGGCTTGCTGTCGACGGCGCTGGCCGTCGGGGCCTGCGCCGGCGCGGTGCTGGCCACCCGGCGCACCCGCCGTCCGGGCCCGCGGTTCCTGCTCACCGCCGCCACGGTGTTCGGGGTGGTCGAGGTCACGGCGGGCGTGATGCCCAGCTTCGACACGACCGCCCTGCTGCTCGTGCCGGCCGGGTTCGCGATGTTGACGTTCACCACGGCGGCCAATGCCTCCGTGCAGCTCGGTGTCGAGCCGACGATGCGCGGACGCGTCATGGCGCTGTACCTGATGTGCTTCATGGGCGGCACCCCCGCCGGGGCGCCGATCATCGGGTGGGTTGCCGGTGCGTTCGGGCCCCGCTGGGGGATGGTCGGCGGCGGCCTCGTGGTCGTGGCCGCCGCCCTCACCCTCGCCGCCTTGCTTACCAGGCGTAGTCCTCGGGGGCTGTCCGGTGGCCGGGGAAGATCTCGTCCAGCCGAGCCAGCGCCTTCTCGTCCAGCGTGATGTCCACGGCGCGCACCGCCGAGTCGAGCTGATCCTGAATACGCGGCCCGACGATCGGCGCCGTGACCGCCGGCTGGTGCAGCAGCCAGGCCAGGGCCAGCTCACCCGGCTCGTGGCCCAGCTCGGCGGCGAAGTCCTCGTACTGCTCCACCGCCGCGTGGTTCGCCTCGAGTGTGGCCTTGGCCCGGCCGTCGGCGCGGCGCAGCCCTTCGCGCTCCTTGCGCAGGACGCCGCCGAGCAGCCCACCGTTCAGCGGTGACCACGGGATCACGCCCAGCCCGTAGTGCTGCGCGGCCGGCAGCACCTCGAGTTCGACCTCGCGCTTGAACAGGTTGTAGATCGACTGCTCGCTGACCAGCCCGAGGTAGTTGCGCCGGGCGGCCGCCTCCTGGGCCTGCGCGATGTGCCAGCCGGCGAAGTTGCTGCTGCCGGCGTAGAGGATCTTGCCCTGGTTGATGGCGACCTCGATGGCCTGCCAGATCTCGTCCCACGGCGTGGCCCGGTCGACGTGGTGGAACTGGTAGATGTCGACGTAGTCGGTCTGCAGGCGCTTGAGCGACGCGTCCAGTGCGCGCCGGATGTTCAGCGCGGACAGCTTGCCCTCGTTGGGCCAGTCGCCCATGTCGCCGTAGACCTTGGTAGCGAGGACCGTGCGCTCGCGACGGCCGCCGCCCTGGGCGAACCAGGAGCCGAGGACCTGCTCGGTGGCGCCCTTGCCCTTGTCGAAGCCGTAGACGTTGGCGGTGTCGAAGTAGTTGATGCCGGCCGCGTGCGCGGCATCCATGATCTGGTGGGAGTCGGCCTCGTCGGTGTGCCAGCCGAAGTTCATCGTGCCCAGGCAGATCCGGCTGACGGACAGGCCGCTGCGTCCAAGATGGGTGTAGTCCATAGTTCAATCATGCCGCTCGTCGAGATCACCGACCCCGCGGATTCGCGGTTAGCTGATTTCCGCGATCTCACCGACGCCGATGTCCGCCCGGACCACCGCGGCATCGTGATCGTCGAGGGGCTGACCGCCGTGTCGCGGCTGCTCACGTCGTCCTACCGGGTGCGTGCCGTGGTCGGCGTGCCGTCGCGCCTCGCTCAGCTGTCCACAGTGGACGCCCCGGTGTACTCGGTCGACAAGTGGCTGCTCTCGGACGTGGTCGGCTTCCGGGTTACCCGCGGGGTGCTCGCCGCGGCCGACCGGCCGGTCCCGGTGCCCCCGTCGGCGCTGCTCGCCGATGCCCGGCGGGTGGCCGTCCTCGAGACGCTGAACGACTTCGAGAACCTGGGTGCCCTGTTCCGCAACGCGGCGGCGTTCGGCGTAGACGCGGTGCTGCTCGATCCGCAGTGCGCCGATCCGCTGTACCGGCGCAGCGTCCGCGTGTCGATGGGCCACGTGCTGCATGTGCCGTTCGCCGTGCTGCCCGACTGGCTGGGCGGGCTGAAGTCCTTGCGGGACAGCGGTTTCTCGATCCTGGCAATGACGCCCCGGGCCGACGCCGTACCGTTGCGCGACGTCGGGCCGCCACCGAAGTGGGCCGTAATGCTCGGCGCCGAGGGGCCCGGCCTGACCGCCGACGCGATGGCTGCCGCCGACACCTTGGTGCGCATCCCGATGACCGGCGACGTCGACTCGCTCAACGTGGCCACGGCGGCCGCGATCGCGTTCGCGCACCTCGTCGATTAGCCGTCGGTGCGCATCGCCGCCCGACGGCTGGTGGTTCGTGGTCGACGAGCGTGATGCGAAACTCGCCCTGGTAGTTGTGCCGGCGCTGCAGCACACCGGGTAGATGCGGGTCGTTGCCGCCGTCGTACCAGCAGCCGTCCGCCTCGGCCCAGTAGCTTGACGGGCGTTGGGCCATCGGGCCGGCCAGCCGATCGATCTTGTCGCGCCGAACGCGCAGGTCGAGCCATCCGACGGCGATCGGAACGCCCTGGATCAGCGCGGCGGCCCGGCCGTCGATGATCGGCTCGGCGTCGGCCAGCCACTGCGCGATCGAGACGACCAACACGCGCGTCCCGAGTAGCCGGTCCGCGATCGGTAGGGCAGCGAGCTCGTCGATCTTGGCGTCGAGGTCGGCCCAGAGTGCCTCCGTCTCCAGTCGCAGCTGCAGGCCCATCCCGGCGAGGATGCGATCGGCCTGCGGCAACGACACCGGCCGGCGCCCCTTCTCGTAAGCGGAGATGCGCCGTTCATCGACGCCGGACCGCGCGGCGAGCTCACGCTGGGTGAGGCAGCGCTCGTACCGCAGCGTCCGCA
The DNA here is from genome assembly GCA_036502695.1 of Jatrophihabitantaceae bacterium. Lineage (GTDB taxonomy): Bacteria > Actinomycetota > Actinomycetes > Mycobacteriales > Jatrophihabitantaceae > DASXRA01. Next base: position 9,094 of record DASXYE010000245.1, on the reverse strand, counting down.
GAAGCTGCGCGAGGCTGGTTGCGGTGTCCACGCCGGCCATGGTGGCCGACCGCGCCGGTCCGTGACGGTCGTGCCGGCGAACTGTGGACAACCGTCGCGGCTCGCCTGCGGCCGACGCGCGCTGTGGATAACTGCGCCGGCGAAGGGGCAATCTGGTTGGGGTTCCGCCTGGTGCGGGGTTTTCCGCGGTGTGCGGATCTCGTTCGCAGCGGCATGCGTGGGTGGCGCTGGTTGGCCGCTGGGGCGGGGGGCGGTCTGGTTTGTGTTCCGCGGTGTGCGGGGTTTTCCGCGGTGTGCGGAGTTGCCTCGGCGGGGCGGCGGCTCGGCGGCCTGGCGGGGCGCCGTAGGGGGTCTACCCCTACCCGGAACTGGGGTGGCTACCCGACGGACTTCAGCGGTTCGAGCGGGCAGCGTAGTTGGGGTGACCGCACTCCTCGCTCCGCCGCCCCGCGTCCTTGCCGTGCCCCCGGCCGTACCGGCCACGACACCGGCCGTACCGGCCACGACACCGGCCGCTGCCGCCGCGCCAGCTGCCGCGTCGGCCGCTGCCGCCCCCGCTCGTCGGCGGCGGATCCGGCTCCTGCCGGCGCTGATGTGGCTCGGCCTGCTCGTCGGCGTCGGCCTGCTCGTCGCCGAACTGTGCGCGAGCGACCCGGCGGCGATGGTGCGCACGCTGCACCCGGCCTGGGTGGCCGGCGCCCTGGGCGCTACCGCGCTGTCACTGGTGGCCGCGGCGCATAACCTGCGCGGGTTCGCCACCGTGCCGTTGCGCACGGGTCAAACCCTGCTCGCCCAGCTGGCGATCGGCTTCGTCCGGACGTTCATGCCATCGGCGGTGACGACGCCGGCGGTGTCCAGCCGGTACCTGAACCGCCGTGGCGCGCCGTGGCCGGCCGCCCTGGGCTCGGTCAGCGCCGCCCAGCTGGCCCAGCTCGCGGTAACGATGCTGATCGTCGGGGTGCTGTCGCTGACGTCGTCCGGGTCCGGGCTGATGCACGTGCGGCCGGAGGTGATCGCCCTGACCGTAGCCGGGGTGGTCGTTCTGATCGGGATCGTCGCCGTGCTGGCTCGACGCAGCGCCCGGGTTCGTCAGGCCCGGCAGAGCATCGCCACGAGCTGGGCCGCGCTGCGCGAGCACGCCCGCGAACATCCGGGCCGGATCGCCGTAGGCGTGCTGGCGGCCGGGGCCCTGACCGCCACGCACGTGCTGGCGTTCGTCTGCTGCGTGTACGCCGTCGGAGGACACGGCACGCTGCTCGCCCTGGCGATCGTGTACCTCGGGTCGTCGGCGGCGGGGTCGCTGATCCCGACCCCCGGCGGAACGGGTGCGGTCGAGGCAGCCCTGATCGCCGGGCTCACCGCGACCGGGCTGCCCCTGCCGGTGGCGGCCGCCGCGGCCTTGCTGTCCCGGCTGGAATCGGTCTGGCTGCCGGCCCTGCCCGGCTGGTGGGCCATGCGCATACTGCGCCGCGACGGTCTGTTGTAGGCGGACCATTACTGATGATCTTGGACTTGTGGTCGCTATTCAGCCACAAGTCCAAGATCATCGCGAGCTTGCAGGGGCTCGAGCTCGGGGCGTTTGGGCTGGTAGCCGTCGCCGGTCGAGCGGCCGCGGATGCGGCGGCCGAGCCAGGGCAGGAAGAACTCGCGGGTCCACTGCAGGTCGTCGCGTCGGGTCTTCGGGGTCGCCGGATCCGTCCAGCCCTCGTACGGATCCGGCGCCGGCAGGTCAAGGAGCTGCGCGACCAGTCGGGCCACCCGGTCGTGCCCGTCCGGCGACAGATGTACCCGATCCTGGCCCCAGGCCCGGGGATCGCGCAGCGGCGTTAGCGCCCACAGGTCGACGATCTCGCACCGGTGCCACTCGGCGATCATCCGCACGTGCTCGTTGTAGATCGCGATCTTGCCGCGCACCAGGCGCACCACCGGCGTGCGGCCCGGGTCCATTCCGACGAACACGAGAATCCGCGCGCCCGTCGTCGTCAGCGTGGCCAGCGCCGCGTCGAACCGCTCGGCGACGGCGTCGGGGTCCGAACCGGGGCGCAGGATGTCGTTGGCGCCGGCCGAGAAGCTGATCAGGTCCGGCCGGGCGGCCAGCGTCGTCGGGAACTGGTCCTCGACGATCTGGCGCAGCACCTTGCCGCGCACGGCCAGGTTGGCGTAGTTGACCGAGCCGTACTTCGCGGCAATCAGTTCGGCGACCCGATCGGCCCAGCCGCGCACCGTGCCGTCCGGGTGGAAGTCGTCCAACCCCTCGGTGAAACTGTCGCCCACGGCAACGAAGGTCCGAATCACGTAAGGCATTACACCGCACTACACGAGCGAGTCGCGCCAGGACTCGTGCAGCGCGGCGAAATCGCCCGCGCCGGAGGCCACGAGCACGTCCGGCGGGCCGTCCTCGACGACCCGGCCGGCGTCGAGCACCAGCACCCGATCGGCGATCTCGACCGTGGACAGCCGGTGCGCGATGATCAGCGCGGTGCGCTCGCGCAGCACGGTACGCAGGGCGCGCTGGACGAGGCGCTCGGTCGGCACGTCCAGCGAGGACGTCGCCTCGTCCAGGATGAGCACCGCGGGATCGGCCAGGAACGCCCGCGCGAACGCGACGAGCTGGCGCTGCCCGGCCGACAACCGTCCGCCGCGCTTGCGCACGTCGGTGTCGTACCCGTCGGGCAGGGCCCGGATGAACTCGTGCGCGCCGACCGAGCGGGCGGCCTCGATCACTTCGTCGCGCGCGGCGCCGGGGCGGCCGAACGCGATGTTGTCGCCGACCGATCCGGAGAACAGGAAGCCGTCCTGGGTGATCATGACGATCGCCTCGCGCAGGTCGGCCTCACGCACCTCGCGCAGGTCGATGCCGTCCAGGCGCACGACACCCGCGCTCGGGTCGTAGAACCGCGAGATCAGCTTGGCGATGGTCGACTTGCCGGCCCCGGTGGCCCCGACCAGGGCGACGGTCTGCCCGGCCGGGATGTGCAGGTCCAGCGCGGGCAGGACCGGCCGGTCGGACCGGTACGCGAACTCGACCCCGTCCAGGTCGAGCTCGCCGCGGATCGGCCGCTCGAGCGGCGCGGGCGACACCGGCTCGGGCACCGTCGGCTGCTCGGCCAGGACGCCGGCGATCTTCTCCAGGGCGGCCGTCGCCGATTGCAACGAGTTGTAGAACACCGCGACGTCGTCCATCGGATCGAAGAACTGCCGCAGGTACAGGATGAACGCCGTCAGCACGCCGAGGGCCAGCCCGCCGGCCGCCACCCGATAGCCGCCGACCACGAGCACCGAGACCATGACGAGGTTGCCGATCAGCGTGGCCCCGGGAATGAAGACGCCGAACAGCTTGAATGCCCGGGAGTTGGCATCGCGGTAGTCGCGGTTCAGCCCGCCGAACAGCTTGTCGTTGCGGTCCTCGCGGCGAAACGCCTGCCCGGCCCGGATGCCGTTGAACGTCTCGACGAAGTTGACGATCAGCGTGGCCACCGACTCGCGGGTACGTCGGAACGCCGCCGCGGCCCGGCCGGAGAACCACCGGTACAGGAAGTACAGCGGGACGAACGACGCCAGCGCGATCGCGGCGAGTGGCAGATCGAGGACGAGCAGCAGCACGCTGATCGCCGCGATGTTCAGCACGGCGGTGATCAGGCCGTCGAGCCCGGAATCGAGCAGCTCGGTCAGCGTGTCGACGTCGGAGGTCAGCCGGGAGATGACGCGTCCCGACGTGAACCGTTCGTGGAAGGACACCGACAACGCCTGGGTGTGGTCGAACGCCCGGCGGCGCAGGTCGAACAGGATGGCCTGCCCGATCCGGCCGCTGCGCTGCACGAACAGCGCGCGCAGCAAGCCGGACAGCAGCGCGCACAACGCCAACGTGACCGTGACCCAGGTCAGCGAGGTGTAGTCGCCGCGTCGGGCGTCGGGCAGCGAGGTGTCGATGGCGACCCCGATCAGCCAGGGACCGGCCATCGTCGCCGCCACCTGCACCACGACGATCAGCACCACGACCACGATGGCCCGCCGGTGCGGGCGCACCAGGTCGCCGAGCAGCTGGCGGGCGTCGCTGTGCAGCCGGGGCCGGCCGGTGGTGGCCGGCTTGTCGTCGGCCTGGCGGGCCTGCTCGGCTTCGGCGGTGAGCTTGCCCCGCCAGTCCGTTCCGCCGGACTCGGCATTCGGTTCGCTCATGACAGCCCTCCCGTCGGCTCCAGCTCGGACGTCTGGGCGAGCAGGTCGCGGTACTCGGGCACCGTCTCGAGCAGTTCGCGGTGCGTGCCGACCGCCGCGATGCCGCCATCGGCCAGCAGGGCCACCCGATCGGCCAGCAGCACAGTGGATGGGCGGTGCGCGACGACCAGGGCGGTGGTGCCGCTCAGCACCCGGCGCAGCGCCTCCTCGACGTGGGCCTCGGTCTGCACGTCCAGCGCGGACAGCGGATCGTCCAGGACGAGCACCCGCGGGCGACCCAGCACGGCCCGAGCCAGCGCGAGCCGTTGCCGCTGGCCACCGGACAGGGACAGCCCCTGCTCGCCGATCCGGGTCTCCAGCCCGTACGGCAGGTCGTACACGAACCCGGCCTGCGCGATCTCGATCGCCTCGGTGACGTCCGCGTCGGTCACGCCGGGGCGGCCGAGCGTCAGGTTCTCGCGCACGCTCGCCGAGAACAGGGTCGCGTCCTCGAAGGCCATGGCGACCGTTCCGCGCAGGTCGTCGAGGGTCATGTCCCGGACGTCGACGCCGCCGATGGTGATCGACCCGCCGGTGACGTCGTAGAGGCGGGGCACCAGCTCGGTCAGCGTCGTCTTGCCCGATCCGGTGGCCCCGACCAGGGCCACCGTCTCGCCGTCGCGGATCTCGAGGTTCACGCCGTACAGCACGTCGTCGCGGGCCTCGGGGTACCGGAAGCGCACGTCGTGGAACTGCACCGTCGCATCGGCGGGCCGCGGTTCGGGCTGGGCCGGATCCGCGATCGCCGGCTCGGTGTCGAGGACGTCGAAGATCCGCCGCGCGGCGCTGGCCGCTTCCTGGGTTACGGCCAGCAGCCAGCCGAGCGAGATGATCGGCCAGATCAGGCGCAGGTACAGGGTGAGGAAGGCGACCAGCTGGCCCAGGCTGATGGCGTTGTGGGCGGCGGCGAGCACCCCGCCGCAGGTGACGCCGGCCAGGATCAGCTGCGGTTGGCCTTCCAGGATCGCCCAGAATCTGGCCAGCGTGCCCACCTTGGTCAGCTCGGCGCGGCGCAGCGTGGTGGCCTGCCCGGTGAACGACTCGAGCATCTGCGGGCGCCGTCCGTAGGACTTGATCACCCGGATGCCCAGCGCCGACTCCTCGACGTTGGTGGCCAGGTCACCGGTGAGGTCCTGGACGCGTCGCGCGTCGCGGCTGTAGCGCAGCTCGAACGTCCGGGTGAACAACGCCAGCGGCAGGATCGCCGCGATCACGAACAGCCCCAGGATCAGATGGATGTGCAGCAGCAGGCCCAGCACGACGAACGCCGTCACGGAGTTGGCGATCAGGAACACGACCGCGAAGCCGATGAACCGGCGGATCGTCGACAGGTCGGTGGTGGCCCGCGAGAGCAGCTGCCCGGACGGCCACCGGTCGTGGAACGAGACGGGCAGCCGCTGCAGGTGGGCGAACAGGTCGCGGCGCATGTCGGTCTCGAGGCCTAGCGCGGCCAGCGCCATCGCGTAGCGGCGGACGAAGAACAAGATCGCCTCGGCCAGCCCGAAACCTAGGGCCAGCCCGGCCAGCGGCCAGATCGCGGACGGGTCGTGGTGGCGGATCGGGCCGTCGATGACGCGTCCGGTGATCAACGGGATGAGCGACTGCGCGAGCATCGCACCGCACGCGGTGACGATCATGATGATGATCGTGGTGCGATGGGGTGGCGTCCAGCGACGCAGCCGCCAGAGAGTCTTGATCGAGCCGGCCGCGCTGGTATGCGAAGCCGTGCTGTTTTGCGAAGACGTATCCTCCCCAGCCACGTTGCCTCACGTTACGTCGCCGGACCGACAAACGGCTATTGGTTTTCGCTGATCTCATCCGCCGGATTCGGCTCCGGCGCGCGCCGCGGCCGGCGGCTCTTCGCGCGAGCGCTCATCGCGTGGTGGCACAGTTGCCGGCATGCGGATGGTTGCGGTGAACGGCGTCGAGCTGTGCGTCGACACCTTCGGCCGGCCGGCTGATCCGGCGATCCTGCTCGTCGGCGGCTCGGGTGGCTCGATGGACTGGTGGCCGGTCGAGTTCTGTACCCGGCTCGCGGACGGCGGGCGGTTCGTCATTCGCTACGACCACCGCGACACCGGCCAGTCGACGACCTACCCTCCCGGGGCGCCTGGCTACACCGGTGCGGATCTGGTCACCGACATCGTCGGGGTGCTGGACGCGCTCGGCCTTCGCACCGCGCAACTGGTCGGCATCTCGATGGGCGGCGCGCTCGCGCAGGTCGCCACCCTGGATCATCCCGATCGGATCAGTTCGCTCGTGCTGATGTCGACGAGCGCGCTGCATCCGGATCTCGCGGTGACGACCGACGAGCTGCGCGCGTTCTACGCCGATCGCGCCGAGCCGGACTGGACGGATCGCGAGGCCGTCATCGAGCGCATCGTCGCCGAGGACCGAGCACTGGCCGGCGCGGCGCCGTTCGACGAGACGACCAGCCGGGTCACCGCCGTCCGGGCCCTCGACCGGTCGAACGACATCGCCGCGGCCGGCAACCACGCCATCGTCGAGGGATCGGGTCTGTGGTGGCAGCGCCTGGGCGAGATCCGGGTGCCGACGCTCGTCGTCCACGGCCGGCAGGATCCGTTGTTCCCGCTGCCGCACGGCGAGGCGCTGGCCCGGGACATCCCGAACGCATCGCTGATTCGCCTGGACGGGGTCGGCCACGGCCTGCCGCCGGCGCGCACCTGGGACATCGTCGTCCCGGCGATCCTGGCTCTCTAGTCGCGCTTGCGGCGCACGCCCAGCAGGATGTCGTCCCAGGACGGGATGCGGGCCCGGGCAGCCTTCTGCTCTTCGGTCTCGTCCACCACGCGCAGCGGCAACGGTGGTGCTTCCTCGGACACCGTCGGCGGGGTGAACCGGTCCTCGTCGCCGGCGGCCGGGCGATCGGCCACGAACGGTTGGTTGCTCGCCTTGCTCGTCGACGGGTGATTGGCCATCGGCGGCTGGCTGGTCATCATCGGCAGCGGGCCGGTCGGTGCGTCCGCGGTCGAGGTGGACGCGAGGGGCAGGTCCGGCACGGCGGCCACCACGGGCCGGATCGGCCGGTCGGACAGCAGGTCGGACGCCGTCTCGTCCATGGGCGTCACCGCCCGGGCGGCCAGCGAGAACGACCACTCGGCGGTCCGCTCGGACTCACCGCCCCGCCAGCCCGCCGACACGATCCACTGGCCGTCGTCGCGGCGATGCGAGTCCCACCGCACCGCCATCGGGTCGATGCCGTGCGCGGCGAAGCGCTCGTCGACCGCCTCGCCGAAGTTCACCAGCTGACCGTCCGGGGTGGAGCGCCGTGCCCGGGCCCGCCGCGCCTCGTCGGCCATCCGGGACCGCTCGTCGAGCACCGGCCCGGCGAACATCAGCACCCGGTCGATCGAGACGCCGGACTCCTCGGCCAGCTCGTGCGGCGCCTCGCCGGCGCGCACCCGCATCTGGATCTCGCGCGGCGGGATGGGCGAGGGTGCCACCGCCTCGGCGGACGGGGCCGGCTGCGGGGGCAGGTGGCGATACAGGTCGTCGATGCGCAGGGTGAACTGCTCGGCGCCGTCGGCGGTTTCGACGACGATGTGCTGGTTGCCGGCCGGCCCACCCGGGCCGCCGGCACCGCTGACAAAGCGCAGCTCGCGCATGCGCCGACCATACGTAGTCGACCAGCCGATCCCCCGGAGCACACGCCGAACCGATCGGGTACGCCGCCGCCGTCCCCGCCCCGACTTTGCCCCGCGAGTGGTCGCTGGCGAGCCGCGCCGGCAACCAGCCGCGGGGCAAAGTCGGAATACCTCTGCGTGAAGCTGCGTGAAACTGATCCGATTCGCGCTCTTGTGCGCAACCGGGTTCGCGCCATAGAGTCCGGCCAGGCACTCTTCACCCCGCTGGAGGCAACCGTGGCAGCCGTGCGCGTCCGCTCGTTCCTCGCTCTTGCCGTCACGTTCGCCGGGCTGGCCGTGGCCGTTGCCCCGGCGAGCGCGGCCCCGCCGGCCCCCGCGGCCCCGGCAGCTCCGGCCGATGCCGGGTCGTACAACGGGCTCGCGCTCACCCCGCCCATGGGCTTCAACAACTGGGCCGGGTTCGAGTGCAACAGCCAGTTCGGCGAGCAGCTGTTCGTCAAGACGGCCGACGCGATCGTCAACCTCGGGCTGAACAAGCTCGGCTACGACTACGTCAACATCGACGACTGCTGGATGCAGCACGACCGTGACGCCAACGGCAACCTGCAGGTCGACACGACCCGGTTCCCGCACGGCATGAAGTGGCTCGGCGACTACATCCACAGCAAGGGGCTGAAGTTCGGCATCTACGAGGACGCCGGCTACAAGACCTGCCAGGGTGCCGCCGGCAGTTACGGCCACTTCCAGCAAGACGCCGACCAGTACGCGTCCTGGGGCGTCGATTACCTCAAGCTCGACTACTGCTACCAGCCGCTCGACCAGTACCCGGGCAAGACGCAGAGCCAGGTGGCCGAGATCGTCTACACGCAGGCGAGCCAGGCGCTGCTCAACACCGGGCGGCCGATCGTCTTCTCGGAGTCGGCACCGGCGTACGTCTGCTGCAGCGGACCGGACTTCGAGAACGAGCTGACCTGGCTCGGTAAGCATGGGAACCTCTGGCGTTTCGGCTCCGACATCGCCGACAACTGGGGGAGCGTGATCGAGAACTACACCGAGGGCAACACGCCCGGCCTTGCGCAATGGGCCGGCCCGGGCCACTGGAACGACGCCGACATGCTCGAGATCGGCAACGGTGGCCTGTCGCTCACCGAGGAGCAGAGCCAGATGACGCTCTGGGCCGAGATGGCCTCGCCGATTCTGCTCTCCACCGAGCTCACCCGACTCAGCAAGGCCGAGCAGGCGATCGTCAGCAACAAGGACGTCATCGGCGTCGA
>DASXYE010000244.1:0-3926 GCA_036502695.1 Jatrophihabitantaceae bacterium | reverse complement strand
ATCCGGGTGCGGCAAGAGCACGCTGGCCCGCGCGCTGGTCGGCCTGATCCGCCCGACGCGCGGCGAGGTGCGCTACCAGGGCGACACGCTGCGCCACGGCACGAAGGCGCTCAAGCAGTTCCGCCGGCACACGCAGCTCGTGCTGCAGGATCCGGGCGGCGCGCTCAACCCCAAGCAGAACGTGTTCGACGCCGTGGCCGAGGGACCGCGCCTGCACGGGCTGCGGGCCGGACTCAACGAGCGGGTGCACGACGCCCTGTCCCGGGCCGGGCTGCGGCCGCCCGAGCAGTTCGTCGCCCGGTTCCCGCACGAGCTGTCCGGCGGCCAGCAACAACGGGTGGTCATCGCCGGGGCGCTCGCGCTCGATCCGTCGGTGATCGTCGCCGACGAGCCGGTCGCGTCGCTGGATGCGTCCGTGCGGGGCGAGATCCTGCGGCTGATCCTGGACTTGCGCGAGTCGCTCGGGTTGTCGGCCCTGGTCGTCAGCCACGACCTGGGGCTGGCCTGGAACATCGCCGACCGGGTCGCCGTCATGTACCTGGGCCGCATCGTCGAGCAGGGCACCGTCGAGGAGGTGCTGCTGCGCCCGAAGCATCCCTACACGCAGGCGCTCATCTCCGTACTGCCCGGTACGGACGCCGAGCCGGTGCTGTTGCGCGGCGAACCCCCTGATCCCACGGCCATTCCGGGCGGTTGCCGATTCCACCCGCGGTGCCAGCGGTTCGCCGCCCTGGACGCGGCCGACGAGCGCCGAGCGCTGTGCACCGGTCGCGACCTGCCCGTCCTGGACGCCGTCCAGCCCGGTGTGGCCTGCCACCTCGCCGACGCCGACGACTTGTCCGCGCTTGGCGACGCCATGACATCGCGAAGCGCGGACAACTCGGAATAGGAGCGATATGAAAGTTCTCATTTCGGCGGACATGGAGGGCGCCACCGGCGTCACGTTCCCGGACGACGTCGAGCCCGACTCGCCGCGCTGGGACTACTACCGGGTGCTGTTCGCCGACGACGTGAACGCCGCCATCGCCGGCTTCTTCGACGGCGGGGCCGACGAGGTGCTGGTGAACGACTCGCACTCCAGCCAGCGCAACCTGCTGCTCGACCGGCTCGACGACCGGGCCACGTTGCTGATCGGCCGGCACAAGCCACTGTCGATGATGCAGGGCATCGACCTGGGCTTCGACGCCATGGCCTTCGTCGGTTACCACGCCGGCGCCGGCACCCAGGGCGTGCTGGCTCACACCTACCTCGGCAACACCATCACCGGCGTCTGGCTCAACGACGTGCCCTGCAGCGAGGGCTATATGAACGCGACGCTGGCCGCGGAATTCGGGACCTCCGTTGTCCTCGTCACCGGCGACGACCGGGCCTGCGACGACGCCAAGAGCTACGCCCCGAACGCCCAGCACGTGGCCGTCAAGACGTGCATCGACCGCTACAGCGCGATCTGCCTGCCGCCGTCCAAGACGTCGGCGCTGATCCGTTCGGCGGCGGCCGCCGGGCTCGACCCGCTGCCCGCTGTCGAGAAGCCGTCCGGCCCGTTCAGGTACGTCGTCGAGTTCGACGCGACCCATCCGGTGAACATGGTGACGGGCATACCCGGCGTCGAGCAGGTCGCCGAGCGGCAGGTGGCGTTCGAGCTGCCGACCATGCTCGAGGCGATCCGCTGCTTCCGCGCCGTCACCCAGATCGCCAGTGGCAGCGTCGAAAAGTCGTATGGATGACCTGACCGAACTGCTGCGGCTGCTCGTCGAGCACGAGTCGCCGACCGGATCTACAGCTACCCTGCGGGACGTCCTGGTGGGGCTGCTGCAGGAAGCCGGCGCCGAGGCAACCACCGACGGCGAGCACATCGTCGCCACCGTCGGGGCGGGCGCCGATCCGCACGTTGTGGTACTGGGCCACTTCGACACGGTCTGGCCACTCGGTCGACTGGCCGAGGCGCCGTTCACCGTCACCGGCGACGAGGCCACCGGGCCCGGCGTGTTCGACATGAAGGGCGGCCTGGTCGCCCTCCTCCACGCGCTGAATCGCCTGCAGAGCAAGGCATTGCCGCATCCGGTGCGCATCGTGCTGATCGCCGACGAGGAGATCGGCAGCCCGGACGGCGCCCGCGTCGTCGACGAACACGCCACTGGGGCCGTCGCGGTCTACGCGCTCGAACCGCCGCTCGCGAACGGCACCCTGAAGGTCGGCCGTCGTGGCGTGGCCCGCGTCCGACTGACCGTGACGGGTCGCGAGGCGCACGCCGGACTGGACGCGGGCGGCGGCGTCTCGGCCATCGACGAGCTGATCGACCAGGTCGCCGCCCTGCGCCGGCCGAACGTCAACGTCGGCACCATCGCCGGCGGGACGCGGGCCAATGTCGTCGCCGGCCGGGCCACCGCCGAGCTGGGCCTGCGGTTCGCGACCCCGATCGAGGAGGCCGCGCTGTTCGCCCGGCTCGACGCGCTGACCCCGATCCGCGACGGCGCCTATATAGAGGTAGAGACGCTGTCCCGCCGCCCGGCCTGGGAACCGTCCGCCTCGGCCGAACTGGCCGGGCACGTTCGGGCCGCGGCGCAGCAACTGGGCGAGACGATCGGGGCGGCCATCTCGCCCGGTGCCGGCGACGCCAACCTGACCGGCGCCCGGGGCATCCCGACCGTCGACGGCCTCGGCCCGCGCGGACACGGCGCGCACGCCCCGGACGAGACGGTCGAGCTGCCGTCCATTCGGGCTCGGGCCGACCTGCTGGCCTACCTACTTACCCACTAGATCGGGCAACTTTGGGCCGCCTGGCGCGGCCCAAAGTTGCACGATCGGGGGATGTCGCGAGCTAGTGCGCGCCGGCCAGGAACCACTTCAGCGCCTGGGCGAACCCGCGCCGGCCCGAGTCGTTGTGCAAGACGTTGCCCACGTCGGTCAGCGTCACGTCCGCCTCGCTGTGCGAGGTCAGCTGCTGCTGGCACAGGTAGGAGTTCTGGATCGCGACGTCGCGATCGCCGTGCGCGGCGTACAGGTGCACGGGGATCTGCGGCGTCCAGTCGCAGCTGACGTCGTTCGTCCGCAGCGCCTTGGCCAGGTTGCCGGTCGGATGGGCCAGCTGGGCCAGCGCGGCCGGCGTCAGCAGCTGCTCGTACGACTTCGGCAGGGCCGCGAAGATCACGTCATCGGTGTGCTTGCCGTCGTAGAGCGGGGCCACGGTCTTGTCGTACGGAGCGGCGAACACCTCGCTCGGGTTGTCATACAGGTGGTAGAGCCGGTTCCACGCGGTGAAGACGTAGCCGAGGTAGAACGCCGACTCGGTCGGATCGAGCTGGCCGCTCAGCATCGCCGGCAGTTCCGCGTCGGCGATGCGGTAGGGCCCACTGATCGGTGCGACCGCGGCCACCCGGAACGAGCGGTCCAGGCCGGCCTGCATCGCCCGGCTGAACGCCATCGAGGCCTGGCCGCCTTGCGAGAAGCCGGTGGCGTACACCGACGAGTCGAGCGAGCGGTGCTGGGAACCGGCGAATGTCCGAGCGGCCCGCAGCATGTCCAGCGTGGCTGAGACTTCGGTGCTGACCTGCCCGTACGGGTGGTGGCCGGGGCCGACGCCGAGGCCGAGGTAGTCCGGCGCCACGGCGAGGAAGCCGGCCGAGGCAAGGGTGAATCCCTCGACCGAGCGGCCGCCGTCGTCGGTGGACGGCGCCTCCGAGGCGCCGGCCATCGTGCCGTGGTTGTACGAGACGGCGCGCAGTTTGTGCTGATGGTTACGGGGCAATCCGACGAAGCCGCTGGCCGTCGTGGCCGCGCCGTGCTCGTCGATCGTGCGGTAGACGATGCGGTAGGCGTCGACGCCGTAACGCACCTGCGACGCGTCGAACCCGGACTCCTTGAGATAGGACTTGATCTCGCCGGCCGACAGCTGCGGCAGCCGCGTGGTCGAGACGATCGTGCCGCGC
>DASXYE010000243.1:0-4979 GCA_036502695.1 Jatrophihabitantaceae bacterium | reverse complement strand
TGAGTGGACGCAACCCCGCCAAGCTGCACCCGCGAGAGCTCGCCCAGCGATTTCTGGACGATCTCCACGCCCGAGTGGGCTAGCCGCCGAAGCGATCGCCCTCCCGCCTGGCGGAGAGGGTCATCTCGGTGATCACCGGGGCACCCGCGACCAGGACGAGCGCGGCGACGATCTTCAGGGCGGCTTCCACGCCGGACGTGTACGCGCCGATGACGGCGTCGTGTCGCGACGGGATGGCCGCCAGCGCCTCGGCGACCGTGCGTGCCCCGTGGGCGCCGGGCACCTGGGTCGTCAGGTGGTGCACGAACCGGCGGTGAGCAACGTCCCGATGATCGCCACGCCCAGCGCGCTGCCGAACTCGCGGGTCGTCGCCTTTACCTGCGGGCTGTCTCGTTGGCTGGAGAAAGGGCGGCGCTGGCGCGCGAAGTAACGCAGCGGAGACGCATCGGGACAGCCGGCAATCGTTCGGAAAACGGCGCGGTCGATCCACCGACGTCCGCCTAGGCTCGATCTTGGCGGGCGGTTGGTGGAAGTGGAGATGCACGTGCTCGAGTCGGTCGGGGTCAGCGAGCTGGAAGAGCGCGTTTACGAGGCGTTGGTCGCGGGCAATGCGGCGACGGTGAACGACCTTGCCGAGACGGCCGGAGCAACCCGCGGACAGGTCGGACAGGCGGTCGGGCGGTTGGTGACGCTGGGCCTGGCGAACCGCCTGTCGGGGACGCCGGCGCGCTACTCGGCGATCGTGCCCGAGCTCGGCCTGGCCGCCCTGGTGCGTAGCCACGAGGAGGCGCTGTCCCAGGTCCGGGCTCGGGCCGCCGAGCTGACCGAGGTGTATCGCCAGTCCGGGCGGATGGCTCACCCGGCCGAACTCGTCGAGATCGTCACCGGCGACGAGAACGTGATCGCGACGTTCGACCGGCTGCAGGCGACGGCCCGCGAACAGCTGCGCGGCTTCGACACCGGGCCCTACATCGACCCCGATCCGTCCCGGGTGAACTCCGGCGAGGCGGCGGCGCTCGGCCGAGGCGTCACCTACCGGACGATTTACGACCGTGACGTGGTCGACTTCCCGAACCGCGCCGAGCATGTCCGAGCGGCGATCGCGGGCGGCGAGCAGGCCCGGGTCGCCCGGCAGCTGCCGATGAAGATGGTGATCTGTGACGAGCAGGCCGCGCTGATCCCGGTGGCGCCACTGACCATCGGCCGGGCGTCCGCCTACCTGATCTACCCGTCGGCTCTGCTGGACGCGCTGTCGTCGCTGTTCGAGGCGATCTGGGACGGCGCCCGGCCACTGGTCGCGACCGTCGAAGGCATCGAGCAGGAAGAGCTCAGCGACCTGGACACCCAGCTGCTGAAGCTGCTGGCCGCCGGCGCGACCGACGGCGCGATCGCCCGGACGCTGGACTGCAGCCTGCGCACCGTGCAGCGCCGCGCCCGCACGATCATGGACCGGCTGGGCGTCACCACCCGGTTCCAGGCCGGCCTGGAGGCCCGCACCCGGCAGTGGATCTGACGCACTTACGACGGCACAAACCCGCAGCGATGGCTACTTGTCGCCTGCCGTCGTGTTGTGTCAGCGTTCGGTTGCCCTCGCCGCGGATGCGCCAGCCGACCGGGTTTCGCACGGGTGGGGAGCCCCGCCCTAGGAGTTCGCGATGCGTGCTGGGTGCCGCCTGCTACGGGCCGGACTGATCGCCGTCTGCGCCCTGATCTGCCTCGGCGCACAGCTCGCCGCCGCCCGCACGGCCCAAGCAACGCCCCGACCGTCCGCCCCGCCGGCACCGACCGTCAAGCAAGTCTGCGCCCGTCCGGAACGGCCTGGATACGCAGCGTGCAATGCCGTGCAGCGCACCGATGCGGCCGCCCGCCCGCGCGCCGTGCCGCGCGACGCCGCACCGCCCGGGTACGGGCCGGCCGACCTGCAGAGCGCGTACCGGCTACCGGCCGGGTCGGCGGGCGCCGGGCAGACCGTCGCGATCATCGACGCCTACGACGACCCCAGCGCCGAGGCCGACCTGGCCGTCTATCGCGCGCAGTTCGGGCTGCCGCCGTGCACCACGGACAACGGCTGCTTCCGCAAGGCCGACCAGCGCGGCGGGACGATCTACCCGCTGCCCCGCGCCGACTGGGCGACCGAGATCTCGCTCGACCTGGACATGGTGTCGGCGGCCTGCCCGAGCTGCCACATCCTGCTCGTGGAGGCCGAGGACCCGTCCATCCAGAACCTGGGCACCGCGGTGAACGCCGCCGTGGCGCTGGGCGCGAAGTTCGTCTCGAACAGCTACGGCGCGAGCGAGGACCCGGCCGAGACCGGCTGGGACACCAGCTACTACCACCACGACGGCGTGGTCGTCACCGCGAGCACCGGCGACTTCGGCTACGGCGTCGAGTACCCGGCGGCGTCGCAGTTCGTCACGGCCGTCGGCGGCACGTCGCTGGTGCGCGACGCCTCGACAGCGCGCGGCTGGACCGAGACGGCCTGGGACGGTGCGGGCAGCGGCTGCTCGGCCTACGAGGCGAAGCCGGCCTGGCAGCACGACGACGGTTGCGCGTTCAAGGCTTCGGCGGACGTCTCGGCCATTGCCGACCCGAGCACCGGCGTCGCCGTCTACGACACGTTCCAGACCGGCGGCACGTGGGCCGTGTTCGGCGGCACCAGCGCGGCCGCGCCACTGATCGCCGCGACGTACGCCCTGGCCGGGACGCCGGTCGCGGGCAGCAACCCGGCGGCCTACCCGTACGCCAACCCGGCCGCGATCAACGACGTCACCAGCGGCAG
The DNA here is from genome assembly GCA_036502695.1 of Jatrophihabitantaceae bacterium. Lineage (GTDB taxonomy): Bacteria > Actinomycetota > Actinomycetes > Mycobacteriales > Jatrophihabitantaceae > DASXRA01. The sequence goes on along the minus strand of DASXYE010000243.1, from coordinate 2,200 downwards.
CAACGGGACGTGCGATCCGGCCTACCTGTGCACCGCCGGTCCCGGGTTCGACGGGCCGACCGGGCTGGGCACGCCGAACGGATCGGGCGCGTTCGCCATGGTCGATCACGGCGTGGTCGCGGGCACCCTCACGTCATCCGGTGCTGGCGTGGCCGGCGCGCAGGTGACGATCGACCAGCAGACGACGACCACCGATGCCAACGGCCATTATCAGCTCTCCGTACCGGTGGGTACGTTCGACCTCACCGCGACGAAGTTCGGCTTCGCTTCGCGGACGGTGCCCGGCGTCACCGTCGCGAAGAATGCGACCACGTCCTTGGACATCGCGCTCACCGCCGAAGCGACGGCGGCGATCAGCGGCACGATCACCGACGGTTCGTCCCACCACTGGCCGTTGGCCGCTCGGATCACCGTGCCCGGGACGCCAGCCGTCGCAACGTCCGATCCGGCAACCGGTCACTACAGCCTGACTGTACTTCGCGACCACGCGTACACGCTGCACGTCGACGCCCACTACCCCGGCTACCAGGCCGTCGACCAACCGGTGAACGTCGCCGGCTCGAGCCTGAGCCAGGACCTCGCCGTCCCCGTCGACGCCACGACGTGCGGCGCACCCGGCTACCGATTCGACTTCGCCGGTGCCACCCAGGCATTCGACGGCACGACGGCGCCGGCCGGCTGGACGGTCGTGAACAACACCGGCAGCACCGGCTGGACGTTCAATGACACCAACGAGCCCAACACCACCGGCGGCAGCGGCGGATTCGCGGCGGCCGACGCGCTGTCCGGCAATGCGGAGGACACCGACCTGCTGAGCCCGGTCGTCGACCTGAGCTCGGCCACCACGCCGATCGTGCAGTTCCACAGCCACCTGCAGGGCTCGTTCAACTCCACAGCCTCGGTCGACGTGAGCGTCGACGGCGGGCAGACGTGGACGAACGCCTGGCAGAACAGCGGCTATCCCGGCGTGCCCGGTCCGGGGTTGACCGTCGTGGCCCTGCCGCAAGCGGGCGGCCAGGCGCACGTGCAGGTGCGGTTCCACCTCGACGGCAGCTACGCGTTGTGGCAGGTGGACGACGCGTTCGTCGGCAACCGCAGCTGCGACGCGCTGCCCGGCGGACTGGTCACCGGCCACGTCACCGACCAGAACACCGGCGCGGTCGTGGCCGGGGCCTCCGTCGGGGATGCGACGAGCCAGGCGGACGGCTTCTACTCGCTGTTCGCACCGAGCGGCGGTCAGACGATTACGGCCGGCTCGACGCACTACTCGTCCGTGCCGCGCACCGTGAACGTCGCGGCCGACGCCGTCACCACCGCCGACTTCACGCTGCCGGCCGGGCGGCTCGCCGTCGACCACTCGACCGTCACCGCCACGACCCGGATGGGTTCGACCACCACCGCGACGGTCACGATCACCAACACCGGCAGCGCGCCGGCCACCGCGCACCTGGCTGAGGAGCCCGGCGCGTTCACGCCGCAGGCTCGAACGGCCGGGGCGCCGACCCGGTTGGTGCGCACGTCGGTCAACCTCGGCCCACACCGCACGTCGCGGCCACACCACGCCGCCGCCGGCTCGCCGGCCGCGGCCGGTTCGGCCTGGGCCCCGCTCGCGAACTACCCCACCCGCATCATGGACGAGGCGCTCGTCACCGACCCCGTGTCCGGCAAGGTGTACGCGTTCGGCGGCTTCGACGGCAGCACCGACACCGCCGCGAGCTACGTGTACGACCCGAAAACCCAGGCGTGGACGCCGATCGCGCCGTTGCGGGTGGCCCGCGAGCACGCATCCGCCGCCTGGATCAACGGCCGGGTCTACGTGACCGGCGGCTGGGAGCCGACCGGCGCCACCGTCGCCCGCACCGAGATCTACGACCCGGGCACCAACACCTGGTCGCGCGGCACGGATGTGCCCACCCCGCTGGCTGCATCCGGCGTCGCCGTCTATAACGCCCGGCTGTACATCGTCGGAGGCTGCGACCCGGTCAAGTGCGATCACACCGACGTGCAGGTCTACGACCCGGCCGCCGACAAGTGGGCCACCGCGGCCCCGTACGCCGAACCGGTGGCGTGGCTGGCCTGCGGCACACTGTACGGCCAGATCGCCTGCGCCGGCGGGCAAACCCTCGACGGCAGCACCCGGGACGGGTTCAGCTACGACCCGGCCACCAACGCCTGGACGCCAATCGCGTCGCTGCCGATC
>DASXYE010000242.1:0-7059 GCA_036502695.1 Jatrophihabitantaceae bacterium | reverse complement strand
AGCCGGTCGGCGTCCTCGTCGGTTCGCAACTGGCGAGTCGGTTGCTCTACCAGCGCCTCGGACCACGTCGTCACCTGGCGATCGGGCTCGGTGGATCAGCTCTGGCCATGGCCCTGCTCTCGGCCACGCTCGGGAGCGGTTCTGGCCTGTGGTGGGTCCGGGCGGCCATGTTCGCGCTCGGCCTCGCCGTCGGACAGGTGTTCATCGCCACCCAGGCCGCCGCGTTCGCCGGGTTGAGCCAGAACACGTCCGCGCGTGCTGCGGCCCTGTTCAATCTCGGCCGACGGGTGGGCGGCGCGGTCGGCGTCGCCGTCGCCACCACGGTCATGTCTCTCGCGAGCGGCGCGCCCTACCGCTCTGCGATGCTCGTGGCCGCGGCCGTTTGCCTGGCGAGCGGACTGCTCGTACTGCGAGTACGCGACGCCGACGCCGCCAGCACGCTGACCCGGCATCGTTGACCGGACGCCGCCTGGAACACGCGATACCCCCCACGCCCGGCGACTGTCTTCGCGCGGTGGCGCCGGCCCGGCGCCCGTCGTGCCCGGCTCTACTATCGTGCAGATAGTGGGTGGCCGCGTGATGACGCCAGCGTGTCGCAGATGCGACGGGTTGCTGCGCCGATGTTGAGTGCGAACCTGCGCCTCGGCATCGGTTTGACCATCCTGTTGATCGTCGCGCTCGCGGTCCTCACGGTCGCGCAGATCCCACAGCGCCGCGCGGTGCTGATCGCCTCGGTGCGCGCCGCGGCGCAGCTCAGCATCGTCGCCCTGGCGTTGCGGGGCGTATTCGCCGCTCCCCTCGCGGTGATCGTCGTTCTGCTCGTGATGTTCTCGGTGGCGACGTGGACGGCCGCGCGGCGCCTGGCCGGTCATCGGAACGCGCTGCGGTCGGTGGCGCTCGCCTGCTTCGCCGGCTCCGGTATCGCTATCGGCATCATCGTCGGCCTGCCCACGCTGTCGCGCGATGTTCGCACCCTGGTCGCCGTATCGGGGATCGTGCTCGGTGGCACCATGACCGCCGCGACGCTGACCGGCCGGCGGATTACAGCCGGGCTGCAGGCTCGGCAAGCCGAGGTCGAGGCCTGGCTGTCGATCGGGGCGACGTCGCGCCAGGCCGTGCGCGACATCGCCCGCGAGGCCGTGTTCGAGGCACTGGTTCCCGTGCTGGATCAGACCCGCACCGTCGGGCTGGTCACGCTGCCCGGGGCGTTCGTCGGCGCGCTGCTCGGCGGGGCCAGCACCGCCCAGGCCGCCCGGTTCCAGATCGTGGTGCTCGTCGGGCTGCTGTGTGCGCAGTCGATCACCGCGGTCGTGCTCGCCTACCTGCTGGGCGCTCCGGCGACGCTACCCGGCGCTACGCCTACGGCAGGACGGGTACGTGGTTGGCGCGGACGGCCTGCAGGGCGTTCGGGTTGAGGCCGAGCAGCCGCAGGATGGTCGGCGCGATCTGGGTGGTCTGCACCGGTGCGGACTCGACGTGGTGGCCGACGCCGGCACCGGAGACGACCAGTGCGACGGCGCGGTCGTCGGAGGTGGCGCCGCCGTGCTCGGCGATCTTCTTGACGCCGCCGGTGTAGACGACGCCGGGCTGGACGACGCCGAACAGGTCGGGGGCGTGGCTGTCGCCGACGGGCGCGCCCAGCACGGCATCCGCCGCCGCACCGGTGTACACCGCGCTGAGCCCGGACGCGGCGAGGCTGGTCGAGTAGACACCCTTCGGGTCGGTGATCGTGTTCGCGGGTGCGCTATGGGTCAGTAGGTACTGCTTGGCGAACGCGAACGCCGCGGACGACCGATCCGACAACCACAACAGCATCGCGTCGTCGTCGACGGAGAACGACACGAGCGGTGCCGCGTTGGGGTGGCCGGCCGCCCAGGCGGCGTCGAGACCGGAAATGATCTTGCTGTCGTCGATGCGGCGCAACCGGTTCGGATCGATCGGCGACTGGCCGTGCTTGGCCGACAGGATGATCGTGGTCGACGAGTCCAGCCCGTCCCGGTCGATGCGCTGCATCATCGCGCCGATCTGGCCATCGACGTAGTCCAGCGACTTCGACAGCAGCGGGCCTGGCGTGCCGTCCGGGTTGTAGCCGCCGCGCAAGCCCTCGGACGTGGGCAGCTTCTGCCCGGTCGACACGGTCTGGAAGTTCATCCCGAACACCGCCGGCGTGCCCACCCGGTGAGCACCGGAGTGGTCCAGGCCGTCGATCTCGTTCAGGACGGCGGCCACCTTGAAGCTGTCGTACTCCTGCGTCAGCGCGTTGTCGGTCGTCCAGTCGTCGCCGGCCGCGTCGGCGACGCTGTTGATCTCCGGCGTGAACAGGTCCTGAATGCCGGTGCCACTCGGGCCGTTGAGGATCTCGTAGGCCGCGTGCTTGTCCGACCAGGCGGTACGCAGCCCGGCTGTACGAGCGACGTCGAAGACGGTGTTGACCTTGAGGTAGTTGTGCGGGTAGACCGGCAGGCATGTCTTGGGATCCACGGGCAGCGCCGCCGGGTCGAGCAATGTCTGCGGGGTCGGCGTCAGCTTCAGGATCGCCTTGGTCAGGGCGGGCGCGTTTGCCAGCGTCTGGCTGAGCGTGTTGGTGGGCAGGGCGGTCAATGCCGGATCGGCCAGCTTCTGGCCGGCGTCGAGGGTGATCGGATTCTGCGAACGGTCGGCCGCCTCCGTCCACGCCACCTCCGTACCGCGCGGTACGGAAGAGCAGTCGAGCGTGGCCGGAGGCAGCAACTCGTGGTTGTACGTGTCGTCGTAGTAGACGCCGGCGGTGCCGGGACCGCCCCCGGTCAACTGGGCGACCATGCCGGGGAAAGAGTCCGACGGCAGTGTCGTCTTAGCGCGCGTGTAGTCGGTGCCGTCACCGACCAGCCGCGCGAGGGCCGAGTGCGGGTTTGCCCTTACGTAGTAGGCAAGATCGCTCTCGTGCAGGCCGTCGACCGAGATCAGCAGGACGTGCTTGATCGCGCGGTGCGGCGTGTGCGCGGAGGCACCCGGAATCACTGCCAGACCCAGTAGGCCCAGGCCTACGCCGGCAGCGAGAACGGTTCGACGCGACATGCGGCACCCCCGGGAAGTACTAGCGTGGACGTAGTAGATGTCTACCGGGAACTACGCGGCCCGTGGGCAAACCACAAATGAACAGTTCGTGCGTCAGCCGGGGTGGTGGTAGGTCGCCTGGGCCGTCTCGAAGCGATCGTGCGCACCCTGCGCGGCCACGCCGGCGGCCAGGACGCAGCAGGCGGTCGAGGCGACGACGAATCCGAATGCCAGGCGACGGTGCTGGGGCGGCGGTTCGAGCAATGCGCGGATCCGGACGGTCAGGTGCGTGTCGGCCGCGGCCAGCACCGCGGCCGGCCGGGCGGAGCGAGCCCGGGAATGGGCGATGCCGGCGCGGGCCAGGGCGCGGGCGACGAGGCGCCGGTCACCGGTTTCGGCCGCGGCAGCCTCATCGGCCCACCGCTCGACCGCCAGGCCCACGGCCGCCCGCAGCGGCCGAAGCAGCGGGTTGGCCGCTGCCGCCACGTCGGTCAGCTGCGTATAGACGTGGTGCCGATACCGCAGATGCGCCGCTTCGTGGGCGAGCAGGGCCCGGCGCTCGACCGACGACAGCGTCCGCAGCATGGCTGTAGACACGACGATCCGTCCGGAGAAGCCGGGTACGGCGTACGCCATTGGCTCGAGATCCTCGATCACCACGAGATCGCCCACGGCGGGGTTGAGCCGGCGGCACGCCCTGACCGCGATCACCATGGCCCGCACGGCCCGACCGGCTCGCCAGACCGCGGCGAGCAACAGGCCGAGGGCACACAGACCGGCCAGCGCACCCGTCACGCCCGGCAACCAGGTGTCGCTGCGCAGGACGACCGATGACCAGTGACCGAACCGCGCGACCTGGGGCACTTGAGCCAGCCACAGGAACCCGGCGAGCGACAGCACGAGTCCGGTGGCCAGGGCGGTGACCAGGGCCAGCGTGGTCAACAGAACCGCGGCGGCCGCCGGCGGCAACCGGCGGCCGACGCGCGGCCCGATCAGCCAGAGCAGCCCGCTGACGAGGAAGGGGGTGGCGACGATGGGGGTCACGTCGCCACCCCCGGACTGTGGCCCGCCCCGTCCTCGGCGAGCAGGTCGGTCAGCAGGCGTTCGTCTTCCGGACCGAGATCGGCGACGAACCGGGCGAGCACGCCGGCCCGGTCACTGTCGTGGTCGAGCAGGCGCCGCATCCGAAACGCGGTGAGCGAGGCCTGCGCCGCCTGCTCGTCGCCGGCGAGCGAGTAGGCGTACGCCCGACCGTCCAGTTCGCGGGTGAGCGCGTGCTTCGAGTGCAATCGGGCCAGCGTGGTCATCACGGTCGTGTACGCGAGACCGCCGTCGAGGTCGGCGAGAACGTCGGCCGCGGTCAACGGCCGACCGGCCGCGGCCAAGCAGGCGAGCACTTCCCGCTCCAGCCCCCCGCGATCCCGCCCACGTGCTGTCACCACGACCTACCTCACTCGCCTACTATCGTCACAGTAGTACGACAGCTAGTGTAGTCATCACCCATCGCCAGGGAGAACCCTCGTGCCGCTCGCGGTCAACCTGCTCGACCCGCACAGCCTGTTGTCGAGCCTGGGCGCGCTAGGCGTCTTCCTCGTCCTGTTCGCCGAAACCGGCTTGTTGATCGGCTTCTTCCTGCCGGGTGACTCGCTGCTGTTCACCGCCGGTCTGCTGTGCACGACGAAGGCGCACTCGACGATCCACCTCTCGCTGCCGGCCGTGCTGGGCGCTGCCGCGGCCGGCGCCCTGCTCGGCGCGCAGGTCGGCTACCTGATCGGTCGCCGCGCCGGCCCACCCCTGCTCAACGCCCAGCAACGTCCCCGCCTGCGGCAGGCGCTGGTCCGTGGTCAGGAGGCGCTCGACCGCTACGGGCCGGGCAAGGCGATCGTGCTGGCCCGGTTCATCCCGATCGTGCGCACCGTGCTCAATCCGCTCGCCGGCGTGCTCGGCGTGCCGGCCCGGACGTTCACCAGCTGGCAGATCGCCGGCGGCCTGGTGTGGTCGATCGGCGTCACGCTCGCCGGGTACGTCCTCGGCTCGCACATCTCGAACGTCGACCACTACCTGTTGCCGATCATCGCCGTCGTCGTCGTGCTGTCGCTGATCCCGATCGCCGTCGAGCTGCGCCGCCATGGCCGCGCCGACATCGGGGGTCGGCGATGAGCCACCACCTCGGCTGGCTGGAGTCGGGCGTGGTCGGCCTGCTGCAGGGCGTCAGCGAGCTGTTTCCGGTCAGCAGCCTCGGCCACAGCGTGCTCATCCCGGCCGCCATCGGCGGCAGCTGGGCCCGCGACCTGAACGTCAGCTCGCCCGAGTCGCCCTACCTCGCGTTCATCGTCGGCCTGCACGTCGCGACCGCGGCCGCGCTGATCGTCTACTTCCGACGTGATTGGGTGCGCATCGTCGGCGGCGTGCTCACGTCCATCCGCCACCGCCGGGTCAGCACGCCCGACGAACGGCTGGCCTGGCTGCTGATCCTGGCCACCATCCCGGTCGGACTGGCCGGCCTGCTGCTCGAGCACGCCTTCCGCACGGTATTGGCCAAGCCCAACCCCACGGCGCTGTTCCTCATGCTGAACGGCCTGATCCTGTTCGCCGCGGAACGCTTCCGCCGCCGCTCAGCCGATTCGTCGATCGTCTCGCCCGCCCCCGGTCGCGACGCGTATGACAGCGGCCGGCACCGAGACGGCGAAGCGGTCGCCGTCGAGGTCGGGGAAATGACCGACACGGACATCGACCGGCGGCTGTCCCGGCTGCCGGTCCGCCGGGCCGTCCTGGTCGGTGCGGCCCAGATCGCCGCGCTGGCTCCGGGCATCAGCCGCTCGGGTATCACCATGGCGGCCGGGCTGTCTCGCGGCCTGGACCACGAGGATGCCGCCCGCTTCTCGTTCCTGCTGGCCACGCCGGTCATCCTGGCCGCCGGCGTGCTCAAGCTGCCCGACCTCGCCGGGCCGCTCGGCAACGGCATTCGCGGCCAGGTGCTGCTCGGCAGCGTGCTGTCCTTCATCGGCGCATACGCCAGCGTACGGTTCCTCAGCCGCTACTACCGTACCAACTCGTTGCGCCCCTTCGCCTGGTACTGCCTGGCTGCTGGGGCCGTCGCGCTCGTCCTGGTCAACCGCTGAGCGGCTACCGGTCCACCGGGGTTGCTTGATCGCCCGTCCCTACGCTGGCCGGCATGACCGTCAAACGGATGGACAACGTCGGCATCGTCTTCGCCGACCTCGACGCCGCTGTCGCATTCTTCGCCGAACTCGGCCTGGAGGTCGAGGGCACGATGACGGTGGAGGGCGAGTGGTCCGACCGCATCGTCGGACTCGACGGTCAGCGCGTCGACATCGCCATGCTCCGGACTCCGGACGGCCACAGCAAGCTCGAGCTGATGAGCTACCAGACGCCGACAATGATCAGCCCCGAGCCGAGGAACGCCCCGCCGAACACCCTGGGCCTGCGTCGGCTCATGTTCGCCGTCGACGACATCGAAGACACCGTCGCCCGCCTGCGAACCCACGGCGCCGAGCTCGTCGGCGAGGTCGTGCGCTACGAGGACATTTTCTTGCTCTGCTACCTCCGCGGCCCCGAAGGCGTGATCATCGCGCTGGCCGAGGAACTCAGCTGAATCGGACGGGGTCAGTCCGTTGCGCTGGGGATTAAAGAGCGCAGCGACAGAGACGAGTTGCTGCGTGCTCAGTTCTCGCTGCCGGCTCCCGATCCGCCCGGAGCGAGATTCCCCTTATTTTTAATGGGCATCCGAGGGTAGACAGCCGTGCTGCACGGCGAGTAAAATCAGCTACATGTTCGAGCAGCCGGAGGTCCCGCCGACGGTGCTCGACGCCCTCGGGTCGCCGGCTGATGTTGCCTCGTGGGCCGCTACTGCGCCACCCGGCGCGGACGTCGTTGCGCCGCTGGCGGTGATCGATCCGTCCACTGTGGACGGTGCCGCCCAGATCGATCTGCTGGTCGCTCTGGAACGCCAGATCGCGTGGCTGACCGCCCGGCAGCAGCAGGTACTCGCCGCCTTGGACG